>CAIPVR010000313.1 GCA_903868545.1 uncultured Actinomycetes bacterium | reverse complement strand
GGGCGGCCGGGCCGGCGGCGACCGACACCCGCTCCCGGGCGGTGACGTCGATCGGCGGGGCCGACAGTGGGGTGGTGGGCCGGTCGGGGACCTCGACGTCGGAGAGGTCGATCGACTCGACGTCGGAGATGTCGAGCAGCTGGGACTCCATGCCCGGTGCGTACACGCTCCGCAGCACGTCGTCGACCGTGGTGGACCCCTCGGCCACCAGGCGGAAGGCCTCGGCCTGCATCGTGTGCATGCCCTCCTCCACCGCCAGGTCGCGGATCTCCTTGGCCGTGGCCTTGATCACGATGAGGCCGCGGATGCCGTCGGAGATCTTCAGCAACTCGTACACGCCCACCCGGCCCTGGTAGCCGGTACCGGAGCAGAGGTTGCAGCCGGCGCCGCGGGTCCAACGGTCGGGCACCTTCCCGGCGAAGCCCTCGGTGAGGCGCACGTGGTCGGGGTGCGGCTCGTACTCCTCCCGGCAGCTGTTGCAGATCCGGCGCAGCAGCCGCTGACCCACCACCCCGCTCACCGCGGAGGCCACGAGGAACGGCTCGATGCCCATGTCGGTGAAGCGGTGGATCGCGGAGACGGAGTCCACCGCGTGGAGGGAGCTCAGCACGAAGTGGCCGGTGAGCGCCGCCTGCGTGGCGATGCGCGCCGTCTCCACGTCGCGGATCTCACCCACGAGGATGATGTCGGGGTCCTGGCGGAGGATGCCGCGGAGACCGTCGGCGAAGGTGATGCCGGCCATCTCGTTGATCGGCATCTGGTTGATCCCGGCGAACTGGTACTCCACCGGGTCCTCGATGGTGACCACGTTCTTGGTGGGGTCCTTCACCTCGGTGAGGGTGGCGTAGAGGGTGGTGGTCTTGCCCGAGCCGGTGGGGCCCGTGCAGAGCAGCATCCCGAGCGGCGCCTTCACGATCTCGAGGTACTCCGGGAGGATCGCCGGGGTGATGCCGAGGTTCTTCAGCGAGATGAGCGACCGGGTCTTGTCGAGCATCCGGAGCACGATCTTCTCGCCGTGCACCGTGCCCACCACCGAGATGCGCACATCGATCGGGCGGCCGTCGACGTTCACCGAGAACTGGCCGTCCTGCGGTCGGCGGCGCTCCACGATGTTGAGGTCGCTCATCACCTTGAGCCGCGACGCCACCGGCGGGCCCATCCGGCGCGGCAACTGGATGGCCACGCTCAACGCGCCGTCGATGCGGAACCGCACCACCACCTGGTGCTCGTGCGGCTCGATGTGCACGTCCGAGGCGCGGGCACGGGCGGCCTGGATGAGGATGCGGTTGACCACCTGGACGATCGGCGCGTTCTCGTCGACCTCGAGGTTGATCGCATCGGCGGTGGACTCGTCCTCGTCCGCGATGAGGTTGAACGCCTGGATGTGCTCGTCGGCCAGGGCCAGCGCGTTGTAGGCCTGGTCGAGCATCCGCTGGATGTCCGACGTGGCGCCCACCATGATCCGGATCCGACTGCAGTGCTGGGTGAGCTCGCGGATCGCCTCCACCCCGAGCGGTTCGCCGGTGACGAGCGCGATGCGATCGTCATCCTCCACCCGCAACGGGATCACCTGGTGCCTGCGCGCCAGTTCCTCGCTCACCCGGGCGATCGCCGCCGGCGACGGCTCCACCATCCGAAGGTCGGCGCGGTCGATGTGGAACTGCTCGGCGAGGACACCGGCGAGTTGGTGCTCGTCGACGAGGTCCTGCTCGAGGAGGATGTCGCCGAGGCGGCGGCCGGTCTCCTGCTGCACCTGTAGCGCGTCGAGCAGCTGCTCGGCGGTGATGAGGCCGTCGTCGAGGAGGATCTCGCCCATGCGGCGACGCTCCTCGGAGACCCACTCCTGGATCTCCTCCTCGAGCCGTTCCGACGACGCGCTGAAACCGGCACTTCGGTCGGTGCTCTGACGTCGAGATCGCTTCAACACGTAGATCCCGCCCCCTCCGGCGTGCCACTGCAGGCCCTATGAAGCTAGTTCAGGCCCCCCGGAACGGGGAAGCGATCACCACTGTGAGTGCGCACCGTTCCTGAGGAAACGGGCAGATTCCCCATGCACCGGGGCCGTACGGCCGGGCGCGACGCGGTATGGGGCCCTCAGGGGCGTTCGCCGAGGGCGTCGAGCAGCGCCAGCACCACCGCCGAGCGGTTGAGGCAGTAGAGGTGCAGCCCCGGCGCACCACCGTCGAGCAGCCGGGCCGCCAGCTCCGCCGCCGCCTCCACCACCACGGCGGTGCGTTCCTCGCCCTCGGCCGCGGCCTCCACCCGCTCGGCCAGCGCGGACGGGAACGTGGCGCCGGCCATGTCGGCCATGCGGGCCACGCCGGCCGGGTTGGTCAGCGGCATCACCCCGGGCAGCACCGGCGTGGTGCAGCCGAGCGCCGCGAGTTCGTCGACCATACGGAAGTAGTCATCGGCGTCGAAGAAGAACTGGGTCACGCCGAAATCCGCGAGCCGGAGCTTCTCGGCCAGGTGGCGGCGGTCCTCCGCCCGGGAGGTGCTGCGAGGGTGCAGCTCCGGGTGCGCGGCCACGCCCACCGAGAAATGATCCCCCCGCGCCCGCACGAGCTCCACCAGTTCCGACGCGTACCGGAAGTCGCCGCCGGGGGGCGAGCCGTCGGCCGGCGGGTCCCCCGCGAGCGCGAGCACGTTGTGCACACCGTGGTCGTCGTAGTCCGCGAGCAGCGCCTCGAGCTCGGCCCGCGTGCCACCCATGCACGTGAGGTGGGCCATCGCCGGGTACGGCTCGGCGGCCTGCAGCTCCACCACCAGGTCGCGGGTGCGGTCGCGGGTGGAGCCGCCTGCGCCGTAGGTCACCGACACGAAGTCGAGCGACGCGGGCTCGAGCTCCTCCACCGTGCGCCGGAGCTGCGCGGCGCCCTCCTCCGTCTTGGGGGGGAAGAACTCCACGCTCACGGTGCGGCGGGTGGCGAGCAGGTCGGCGATGCGGGTCATGGTCCTACCGGGGGTGGCGCGGGCTCAGCCGGCGGAGCGCTCCGCGGCGGCGACGGTGTTGGCCAGCAGCATCGCCCGCGTCATCGGGCCCACCCCGCCGACGCGCGGCGACAGCCACGCGGCCACCTCGGCCACACCGTCGTCCACGTCGGAGAGGAGGCGGCCGTCGCGGAAGCTCACCCCGGCGGCGACGACCGCCGCACCGGGACGCACCATGTCCGCGGTGATGAGGCCCGGCGAGCCGGCGGCGGCCACCACCACGTCGGCCGTTCGGGTGTAGGCGCCGATGTCATCGACGCCGGTGTGCACCACGGTGACCGCGGCGTTCGCTCGGTACTTGAGCGTGAGGAGGTTGGCGAGCGGACGCCCGATGGTGAGACCCCGGCCCACGATCACCACGTGACGGCCGGCGAGCGGCACGTGGTTCGCCTCGAGCAGGGACAGGATGCCGAACGGCGTGCAGGCGAGCGGGGCGTCCTCCCCCATCACGAGGAGGCCGAGGTTCACGGGGTGAAGGCCGTCGGCATCCTTCGCCGGGTCGACCGCGAGGATGGCGGCGGTGTAGTCGAGGCCGGCAGGGAACGGGTACTGGAGGATGAACGCGTCCACCGCGGGATCCGCGTTCAGTTCGGCGACCACCGAGGCCACCTCCGCCTGGGTGGCCGTGGCGGGGAGGCGTCGGTCGACCGACGCGATGCCGAGTTCCGCGCAGTCCCGGTGCTTCATCGACACGTAGTTGGCCGACGGGCCGTCGTCGCCCACCAGCACGGTGCCGAGCCCGGGGGTGATGCCGCGCTCGGCGAGCGCTGCCACGCGCGAGCGGAGGTCGTCCTTGACGGTGGCGGCCAGGGCCTCGCCGTCGAGCGTTCGGGCGGTCATCGGCGGTGATCCTACGTGGGGCCGGGACGGGTAGCGTCCCCGCCATGCCAGTCGTCCCTCCCCGCCCCCGGCGCACCCTCGCGCTCCTGGCCGTCGCACTGACGGCAGCAACCGCTCTCCTCACCTCGTGCGCGGGCCCCGACTCCGGTCGACTCCTCGTGGGATCCGCCCCCGACCTGCAGGCCGGCCAGGCCGACCCGCCCACGCGCGTGTGGTCGGTGGCGCCCGGCGCCGCGACCGCGGAGTCGAACCTCGTGGCCGAACGAGCGGAGCAACCGCTCGGCATCTCCAGCCTCCTGGCCGACGGGCGGGCCTGGTACAACCAGCTGGGTCGGGACTGGAAGGGCAAGGACCTGCTCGCCTACCAGACCGCCGACGGCAGCCGCCTGACGCTCGGCGCTCCGGGTGGTACCCCCTCGGTGATCGACGAGGTCGGTTCACAGGAGCGCCTCAGCGCGCTGGTGCTCCAACGCGGCGTGGCGGTGATCACCGCGGACGACTGCCGCCTGTCGACCGACGGCGCGCCGGCCGAGCGCATCGGCAGCGGCCGCTGCCAGATCAGCGAGGACGAACGGTGGGTGGTGTCGTGGCCGGAGGAACCCGGCAACCTCACGATCCGCAACCTCCCGGACGACTCCACACGCACGGTGCGCGGTCTGTCCGTGCTCACCGCCTCCGTGCTCGGACGCGACCAGCGGGTGCTCGTGGTGGACCAGGACGGTGCGACCTCGTCGCTGGTGCTCCTCGACGCCGGCACCGGCGAGCGGTTGTGGAGGAGCGACACCTACGACGCCCTCGACGTGGTGCCCGCCACGAACGGGGCGACCGGGTTCGTCGCCCTCGCCCGCACGGGTGAGGGGACGCAACTCCTCTGGATCTCCACCGCCGGCGAGCTGTCGGTGATCGACGAGGCCCCCGGGCTGCTCCCCGTCGCGGTGACCGACCACGTCGTCTACCTCCGCCTCGAGGGGGCGGAGGGCACCGGCGACGCCGTGCGCAGCTGGGAACCCGGCGGCGAACCGGAGGAACTGCTGAAGGGCCGCGTGTGGGCCGGCGCCGCGGTCCCCGGCGAGGTGGTCCTCGCCCGCGCCACCGACACGGCCGTCGAGTTCTACCGGTCCGAGGACGGTGGCGAGCCCGCGAAGGTGACGTCGCTGCCGATCGAGGACCCGGCCGACGCGGCCACCACCTCGATCGACAACATGGTCGTGACGGACCGCGCCGCACTCATGGTCGTGACCGTCGGCCGCAAGGCCGCCCTCGCCCGGGTGGAGTTCAAGGGCGACGGCAGCGACGTGCCGGTGACCGGCTTCGACCAGCTGCAGCTCCAGGCGATGGACGCCGACGGCACCGCGCTGCTCGTGGGACTCGAACCGGACTCCGAGCGCCAGAAGATCATGGTCCTCGGACCCCACGACGACGGGCCCACCACCCGACTGAGCGCGAGGGCCACCGGCATCAACCTCATCCGCGGCGGCCGCCTCTGGGTCACCAAGGTCGACGAGGTCGGCCAGACGGTGAACGTGGTGTCGGTCCGGGTGAGCGGTCCGGACGACGAGGAGGTGGTCTACCGGAACCGTCAGGTCGTCGGGGCCACGTGGCCGGAACTCGGCGGGGCCACCGGATCCGCGATGGCCTCGCGCGAACTGCTGGCCCGGAACTCGGGCGGCACCGGCGGCACGGGCGGCTGATGCAAGACTCGCGGCCGCATGTCGGCCGTCGCTCCCGCTGAACACCCGCCCGGCGCCGGGGACCCCTCGGACGGGTCCGGCACCGGCGCCCCGTGGACGTCGAGCTGGCCGGCGGCGCTCGCCGCGTTCGGTGTCATCTGCGCCGTCATGTGGATCGTCCAGTGGGTGTCGTTCACCTACTGGGGGGTGAAGCCCACCGGCGGCCCGCTCCCCGACTTCGCGGGCAGCTCGTTCCTCGACGGCCTCGTGCGCTTCGACGGCGGGTGGTACGTGGGCATCGCCCGGGACGGCTACTCCTACACGCCGGGCGCCCAGTCGAACGTGGCGTTCTTCCCCGCGTACCCGCTCGGCATCCGTGCCGTCACCACGGTGGTGCGCGACCACGCGCTCGCCGGCATCCTCCTCACCACCGCGGCCGGGGCGGGGGCCACCGTCGCGTTGTGGTCGTGGTTGGGTCGGGTGGGCCTGGACCTCCGGCAACGACGGACGGCCCTCCTCGCCCAGCTCCTGTACCCCTACGGGATCTTCCTCTACGGGGTGGTCTACGGCGACGCGCTGTTCCTGCTCGTGACCGTCGGGGTGTTCCTCCTCGCCGAACGGGGCCGGTGGTGGTGGGCCGGCGTGCTGGCGATCGCGGCGACCGCGGGACGGCCCACCGGCTTCGTCGTCGCGCTGGGGCTGCTCGTGCTCGCCCTCGAGCGCGGCGGCACGCTGCGCCCGCCGTCGGGCACCGGCCTGTTGGCACGGTTCAAGGTGCCGGTGCGCGTCCGGCTCGACCGGCTCCGGGCCTGGCAGGTGGTGCCGGCGGGGATCGCCCTGCTCGGGGTGGCCGCCTACTCCTTCTACCTGTGGTCCCGTTGGGGCGACCCCAAGCTCTTCTCCACCGTGCAGGAGGCATGGGGCCAGCCGTCCGGGCCGCGCACCTGGTTCAAGCACTACTACCTGCAGTACCTCACCGACTCCGACTACGGCCTGATGCTCCGCCGGCCGCAGACCGGCCTCATCCTCGGCACCCGCACCGCGCAGGGACTGATCCTGCTCGCCGTGCTGCTCAGCACGCCGTTCGTGGGCCGCCGATTCGGATGGGGCTACGCCACGTTCGTGGGCCTCACCGCGGCCGTGCCGTTCGTGTTCACCGCCGACTTCCAGGGTGGGGGCCGCTACATGCTCTCGGTGTTCCCGGTGTTCGCCCTCCTCGGCATCCGGCTGGCGGCACGCCCCGGTCTGGCCCGCGGCTGGCTCGCCGTGTCAGCGTTGGCGGCGGTGGCGATGATGGCCTTCTACTCCCACGGGGTGTACCTCACGTGAGCGAACGACCCCCCGTGGGCGACCGGCCCCACGACGAGGAGGGCCCCACCGGCCCGCTCGACGTCGACCTGCTCGAGCGGCGCGGCCTGAGCCTCGTGATCCCCGCGTACAACGAGGAGCGGTCGATCGAACGCATGGTGGAGGCCGCGCACGAGGCCGGGCGCGACCTCGCCGGACTCGGCGAGATCGACGAGTTCGAGATCGTCGTGGTCGACGACGCCTCCACCGACGACACCGGCCGCATCTGCGACGAGCTCGAGGCGTCGGACCCCCGGTTCCGGGTGCTGCACCACGAGGTGAACCGGAAGCTCGGCGGCAGCCTGCGCACCGGGCTCGCCGCGGCCCGCGGACGCTGGGTGCTCTACACCGACGCCGACCTGCCCTTCGACCTGTGGGACCTGCGCAAGGCGTTCCGCCTCATGCGCACCTACGACGCCGACATCGTCACCGCGTTCCGGTTCAGCCGCACCGGCGAGGGGCTGCGGCGGCTCGTGTACTCCTACGTGTACAACACGATGGTGCGCGTGCGCTTCGGCCTGAAGGTGCGCGACGTGAACTTCGCCGCCAAGCTCATGCGACGCGAAGTCGTGGACGCCGTGCAGCTGTCGAGCGAGGGCAGCTTCATCGACGCCGAGCTGCTCATCCGCGCCGAGCGGGCCGGGTTCCGGGTCATCCAGTTCGGCGTCGACTACTTCCCCCGCACACGGGGCGTGTCGACCCTGTCGTCGGTGGAGGTGATCCGCACGCTGCTGCGCGAGATGAAGGCGCTCGGCCCGGAGCTCGACCGCGGCAGCGGCCGGTCGTGAGCCGGCTGCTCGTCGTCAACGCCGACGACTTCGGCCTCACCCCCGGGGTGTGCCGGGCGATCCTCCGGGCCCACCGCGACGGCATCGTCTCCAGCACCACGGCGCTCGCGGTGGGCCCTGCCTTCGCGGCGCACGCCGGCGCGCTGACCGACAGCGGCCTGCCGACCGGCGCCCACCTCGCCGCCGTGGGCGAGGACCCCCCGGTGCTGTCGGCCGCCGAGGTGCCGACGCTCGTCGACGACCGCGGCCGGTTCCCCCTCACCTGGAAGCAGTTCGTGGCCCGCGCCGTGCGCGGCCGGGTGGATCCCGACGACCTGCGCCGGGAGTTCACCGCCCAGTTCGACGTGCTGGAGTCGGCGGGCGTGCAGGTCACCCACGTGGACGCGCACCAGAACCTGCATCTGTGGCCGTCGGTGGCCGGGGTGGTGCTCGAGCTCGCCACGGCGCGGGGGGTGCGGGCGATGCGCCTCACCCGCACCTCGTCGTGGAACGCCACCTCGGGCGGGGTGCGCGCCCTCTCGGCGCGCCTGGCACGGCGGGCCCGCGCCGCGGGCGTGGCCGTGCCCGCGGCGTCGACCGGACTCGACGAGGCGGGCCACCTGACCGAGGCGCGGCTGGTGGACGCGGTGGCGTGGCTCGGGCGCACCGGTGCCGCCACCGCCGAGCTCGCGTGCCATCCCGGCGAGTTCCACGACCCCGACCGGGTCCGCTACGAGTGGGGCTACTGGTGGCCCGACGAGCTCGAGGCGCTCTGCTCCCCCGCAGCGCGTGACGCCGTCGCCCGCGCCGGCTTCACCCTCACCTCCTTCCGGGGAATAGGGGTCCTCGGGAACCTCTCCGATACCCCAACCGCCGAGAACAGCGGCAGCAGCGGCGGCGCGAGCGACGGGACCGACTGATGCCGATCCCCGACGCCCTGCAGCGGCGGGCGGTCGCCGCGTTCGGCGACTCCCGGCCGAACCAGCTGCACGTGTTCCTGCGAACCGCCACCTGCCCGGTCCGGGAGGTGCTCGAGCGGATCCCCGCCGGCGGCACCGTGCTCGACGTCGGCTGCGGCCACGGCCTGTTCTCCGTGCTCGCCGCGATGGAGGACACCGACCGTCGGGTCGTCGGCGTCGACATCGACGTCGACAAGCTCGAGCTCGGCCGGGCCGCAGCCCGACGGCTCGGGGTGGCCGACCGCGTGGAACTGGTGCACTCCGCCGACGGTTCACTGCCGCTCGGACTGCTCCCGGACCGGGGCGTGGACACCGTGCTCTGCGTGGACGTGCTCTACCTGTTGGGCGAGACCGCCGCGGTCGACCTGCTCCGGGCGATGACCGGTGCCGTGCGACCCGGCGGCACGGTGCTCGTGAAGGAGATGGGCCTCGAGCCCCGGTGGAAACGTCGCCTCACCGAGATCCAGGAGGTGGGGGCCACCCGGGTGCTGCGCTACACGGAGGGTGAGCGGGTGGAGCTGGTCTCTCCCGAGGTCATGGTCGGGACGCTGTTGGACGCAGGCCTCAGGGTGCGTTCGGTGCCGGTGGACCGACGGGACGTGCACCCGCACCTGCTCCTCGTGGCCACCCGCCCCCCCACCCGAACCGGGGAATAGGGGTCCTCAGGGATCGCACAGCGCCCTGAGGACCCCTATTCCCCCGGAGGGAGGGTCACAGACCGAGTGCAGCGGCGACCGTGGCGGACACCGCGTGCGGTTCGAACCGGGCCTGACGCCAGGTGAAGCGCAGCGGTCGCCAGCCCGCCACGACCAACAGGTTCTGACGGGCACGGTCGCTCTCGAACGCCGACCGCGTGCCGTGCGCCCCGAACCCGTCACCTTCGAGGAACACGAGCTGGTCCGGGTAGGCGAAGTCCAGCCGCACGCGCCGGCCGTCCACCGCCAACTCGAACTGGCGCACCGGTTCGGGCAGGCCCGCGTCACGGATGATCCGCAGGATCAGCACCTCGAGCACGCTCTCGGCAGCGGCCATGCCCGGCGCGATCGACCGGAGCAGTTCACCGATGGGGCCGGCACCGCGACGGCCGGGCCGTGACAACGCCCGGTACTCGTCCACCACGTCCTGGAGACGGACGATGCCGAGGTGGACCGCTCGGTGCACCATCTGCTCGAGCACCGCCGGCGACACCACCTGGCCGACGTCGACGAGCGTGCGGGCCGGGCCGGTCACCTGGATCCCGTGGCGCTCGATCACCAGGGAGCGGTCGAGGTCGCCACTGCGGTGCACGATCAGTCCGGAGAACTCATGGGCCCCGGCGCGCTGCACGCTGAGTTCGGGTCTCGGGGCAGGGCGATCCCAGATGCCCAGCAACTCTGCTGCGGACCGGTGCGACGCAGGGCCGTTCACCCGCCACGAACCGGCCAGCAGGTGCTGCCGGAGGCCGCTCGGGGCGCCGCCGATCCGGTACACGCCCTTACCGACCGGCTGGGCCAGCCCCCGCCGCACCCGGTTCTTCAATTGCGCCGTGCTGAGGCCGCAGCGCAACGCGTCGGAGGAACGGAAGAGCCCGTGGTGCGCGCGGGCGAACGACAGAAGCGTCTGATCCGGACTCGGCGGCATCCGCCGAGTCCACCCCCGGGCACCCCTGGTCGTCAGCGGGGAGCGGTGCCCGGTCGGCCCATGCCACGTTCGCGGCGGTTGCGGGCGCCCTCAGCGCCCTGAGGACCCCTATTCCCCCGGAGGGGGGAGGGGGGTCAGTGCTTGAAGTGGCGCTCGCCGGTGAACACCATCGCGAGGCCCTGCTCGTCGGCCGCCGCGATCACCTCCTCGTCGCGCACCGACCCACCCGGCTGGATCACCGCCGTGGCACCCGCCGCCGCGGCGGCGTCGAGCCCGTCGCGGAACGGGAAGAACGCGTCGGACGCGCACGCCCCGCCCACGGCCCGGCCGTCGGCCTTCTCCGCCGCGATCCGCCCCGCGTCACGACGGTTCTGCTGGCCCGCACCGATGCCGACGGCCTGCCCGTCCTTCACCAGCACGATCGTGTTCGACGTCACCCGGGCCGCCACCCGCCACGCGAGCTCGAGGTCGGTCCACTCCGCGTCGGTGGGCGCCCGGTCGGTCACCACCTGCCAGTTCGACCGGTCGAGCGACACCACGTCGCGGGTCTGCACCAGCAGGCCGCCTTCGATCGAGCGCACGTCGAGCGCGGGCACCTCCGGCTCGGGCGCCGTGAGCACCCGCAGGTTGCGCTTCTCCAGCAGCACCAGCAACGCGTCCTCGTCGTAGCCGGGGGCCACGATCACCTCGGTGAACACCGGGGCCAGCGCCTCGGCCAGGGGCCGGGTGACCGTCCGGTTCAGCGCAACGATGCCCCCGAAGGCGCTCACCGGGTCGCACTCGTGGGCCCGGGTGTAGGCGGTGGCGATGTCGTCGGCCACGGCGGCGCCGCACGGGTTGGCGTGCTTGATCACCACCGCGGCGGGCCGGTCCCCCAACGACCACACGAGACGCCAGGCCGCGTCGGCGTCGTACACGTTGAGGTAGCTCATCTCCTTGCCGCCGTGCTGCACGGCCCGGTCCCAGCAGCCGTCACCGGAGAACGTGTACCGGGCGCCGTGCTGGTGCGGGTTCTCGCCGTAGCGGAGCGGCTGGGCGAGCCGGGCCGACAGGTGCACCGTGGGCGGCAGCGGCCCGCGGGCCTCCTCCCCCACCGGCGGGGCCAGTTCGCCCGGGCCGCCCTCGTCGAACCACGACACGATGGCCGAGTCGTAGGCGGCGGTGTGGGCGAACGCGTCGCGCGCCAGGCGGCGACGGGTCGTCGCAGCGACCTCCCCGGTGGACCGCAGTTCGTCGAGGACCACGTCGTAGTCGGCCGGGTCCACCAGCACCGTGACGTACGCGTGGTTCTTCGCCGCGCCACGCACCATGGCCGGCCCGCCGATGTCGATGAGCTCCACCGACGGGTCGGAGCCGAACGGGTAGAGGTTCACCGCCACCAGGTCGATCGGGACCACGCCGTAGGTGGCCATGTCGGCCACGTGGTCGGGTTCGTCGCGGTCGGCGAGGATCCCGCCGTGGATGGCGGGGTGCAGGGTCACCACCCGGTGCCCGAGCATCTCCGGGAAGCCGGTCACGTCCTCGGTGGGGATCACCGGCAGGCCGGCGGCGGCCAGCACCCGGGCAGTGCCGCCGGACGACACCAGCTCCCAGCCGAGGTCCACCAGCGCCCGGCCGAGTTCGACCATGCCGGTCTTGTCGTAGGCGCTCAGGAGGGCGCGTCGCGGGCGGGGCCCGTCGGTGGTGGCGGACTGCGGGGTGTCGCTCATGCGACCTCACCTCTCTCCAGGATGCGGCGGATGGTCTCGGTGTAGAGGCGGCGCTCCACGGCCTTGATGCGTTCGTGCAGGGTCGCCTCGTCGTCGTCGGGGAGGACCGGCACCGCCTCCTGGGCGAGGATCGGGCCGTCGTCCACCTCCTCCGTGGCCACGTGCACCGTGCAGCCGGTGACCTTCACCCCGTAGGCCAGCGCGTCGCGCACGCCGTGCCACCCGGGGAAGGACGGGAGCAGCGCCGGGTGGGTGTTCACGATCCGGCCGGGGAACGCCCGGAACGCGGCCGGGCCGAGGATCGTGCCCCAGCCCGCCATCGCCACCAGGTCGATGCGGTGGACGGCCAGCACGTCGACCACGCGACCGGTGAACGCGTCACGGTCGAACGTGCTGGAGAAGTCGGTGCGCTCGACCACTTCGCAGGGGATGCCGTGCCGGGTGGCCACGTCCTCGGCCCCGCAGTGGCGGTCGACCATGGCGAGCGAGATCGGCAGCCCGGCGCCCGCCATGGCGTCGAGGAGGGTTCCCGACCCGGAGGCCAGCACGGCGAGGCGCATCGGGCGGGAAGCTAGCAGCGGCCCGGGGCGCCCCGATCCGGCCGGCGTTCAGCCGGTGGACCAGTTCAGCACCCGCACCGAGGCTCCGTTCGCACCCCGGTCGCTGATCCGCACCGACGCGGTGCCGATCAGCGGGCGCGAACCGTCGGCCAGGACGGCGACCGCACGCAGGTTCACGAGCCGTTCCGACGGACGGGTGCCCGCGCAGCACACCACGCCCGCCTCGCCACCCTGGCGCACGGTGCTGCCGACGGCGCCGATCACGCTGCGGCCGCCGAGCACGGGCACGGGCGACAGGTTCCGCACCGGGCTCGGACCCGACCAGAGGAGGTTGAGCGTGGCCCGCGGCGCGGAGAGGCCGCCGAAGACGTTGAACGTGGACGCCGTGCCGCTGGTGGGCGACGACTGGTTCACGAGGAACGGCGAGGTCGGGCCGGTGTAGCGGCCGCCGCTCACGGTCGAGATCTTGAGGTGGTCGATCCTGGTGCCGTAGGTGGTGGTGGAGGACCCCGAGTTGCGCTGCACGAACACCTCGAGCGTCGCCGAGGCCCCGATGAGCTGCGCGGCCGAGGTCAGCGTCGCCCGGCAGTTCCCGGGGGCGTCGAGCAGGTCGAGGTACAGGCCCTGGCCCCAGAACGGGATGCGGGGCCACTGCGCGACGCAACTGCCGCCGTCGGCCAGGCCCACCGTCACCTTCATCGTGGAGTTGTCGGCCACGTCGGGCGCGCCCTCCACGTCGAAGTAGGAGCCGTTCGTGAAGAAGTTCTGCTTGGTGGTCTCGCCGGTGACGATCACGCCGGCCTCGAGCAGCGCCCCGGACGTGGGCACCCAGGGGTTGGTGGCGTTGTCGAAGCCGGTGGCGGTCACGCTGCGGGTCGCGGTGGGGCACGTGCTGCCCGAGCAGCTCAGGGTGTAGCCGCCGTGCTGGCCGTCGAGCGCGAGCACGTTCGTGGGGTTGTTCCAGTTGGCGCCGCCGGTGGCGGCCGAGGGGGTGAGGTCCCAACCCGCCCGCAGTTCCACTCCGTCGATGCCGACCGTGGTGGTGTAGCTCCCGAACAGCGTGAGGAAGGAGTAGGCGCGGTAGCGAAGGTCGATCGCTGAACCCCGAAGGTCGCTGCGGGTCAGGCCGGCGCCGTCGCGGACGTCGATGCAGCGGGGCAGTCCCGGGATGGCCTCGGCCTGGGGGGAGAAGAGGTCGTACGCCACGGTGTTCCTGACGGTGGAGGAACGGGGGTCGGGGATCGACGGGAAGCCCACCGCGCACGTGGGGCTGGTGGCACCCGCCTTGGTGAAGGTGATGCGGGTGGAGGACTGCCCGCCTCCCACGAGGCTCACGGTGAAGCCCTGGGTGTTGCGGGCGACCGCGTTCACGATCAGGTCGAGCGAGTTGACCCGCGAGGCGCCCACCGCGGCGGACGGGGCGGGGGTCGACGCACCGATCCGGGACGCCGCCACGTTGACGTCCACCCCGCACCCGCCGGCGAGGATCACGGTGCACGACGAGGTGGCGAGCGAGCTCTGGCCGTCGACGACCCACGCCTTGTCGGTGTCGGTGTTGGTGGCGGTGCCCCACGCGATCCAGGTGGTGTCGCGGGTGAGGGTCACCGTGCTGCGGGTCGGGTCCGGCGTGCCCACCCAGCCGCCGTCGGCGTCGGGGGTCTGCCACACCGCGGGCGGCGTGGTGTTGCCGGGCGTGGCGGCCGAGCGGTCGCACACCGCCACCCGGCCCTGCTGGTGGCGGATCGAGGTTCGGGGCGACAGCGTGATCGACACACCGGCGGCCGCCGTGTCGCACGCGGCCGGGAACGCCGCGGACGCTGCCGCGGCCGCGTTCGTGCCGCCGGCGGGCTTGCCCATCACGACGCGGATGCTCGGGTCGTCGACCACCAGGGCGTTGCGCGTGACGGCCGGGTTGGTGGGATCGTCGACGTCGAACCAGTACTCGCCCGGCTGGAACCACAGCACCCGGCCGGGGCAGGACCCGCCCATCAGGTCGTTGAGCTTGCGGGTCTCCGCCGCGGTGTACGCACCGGGCCCGAAGGTGGCCACCGACCCCGAGCCGGAGGGGCATGCGGGTGTGGTGGCGAGCGGGCTGACGCGGCTCCACGAGGCCGGGGCGGCGAGCCCGTCGCCGGCGGTGAGGACCGGGGTGCCGCAGGTCGGCTCGCCCGGGCCGTCGTCGGTGTCCACCACCCGGCTCCCGGGCACCCCCCACGGGAAGCCGCCGGCCAGGATGCCGCAGCCGCCGCCGGTGACGTCGGAGAACAGTCCGGGTGAGCCCTGCCGGAACGCCCCTGCCACGGACAGGCCGGCCACGCCGGGTCGCTTCGGCGGGTTCACCATGGGCAGCGCCGAGCCGGCCACGTTGAGGTCACCCGAGAACCCCAGGGTGGCGGCGCCGTCGTCCACACCGGCCTCGGTGGTGTGCACCACCGACGGGCTGGCCGCCGCGATCTCACCGGCCCGGTCGGCCAGGTTGGCGCCGCCGATGGCCGCCCGCCACGGGTAGCAGGTGGTGCCGCCCGTGCTCCCCGACTGGCAGTCCACACCGAACCCGACCGAGTCGGGCAGGGCCGCCGGGGAGGAGTACCCGCCGCCCACCACGTCGATCGGCGGGACCGACGACTGGCCCGCCTCCGGCGCCGCGATCCGGCCGGAGCCCTCGTCGCAGGTGGCCGTGACGAGCACCTGGGTGCCGTCCACCGCGGTGTAGTCCATGCCGGCGGCCCCGCCGGGCGGGTCGACGCAACCGCCCGCGGTGTCGGCCGGGGTGCCGGACCGACCCGACGGGTCCATGCGCATCCGGGTGATCGCCGTGTCGAGCGCCGAGTCCGCGGCGCGCGCCTGACGGGCCTGGGTGGCCTGGCTCACCGAGATCCTGGAGCCGCTGACCGTGAGGTTCATGAGCGCGATCAACGTCACCGTGCACAGGGCGACCACGATGACGAGCCCGGCGATCAGCGCGAAGCCTCCCTGGCCGGGACGGCGGCGCCCGCCGGAGCCGAGCGGACCTCCGGGCACCGGGACGGGGAACGCACGGCGCCGCCTCACGTGCTCGTCCCCAGCGTCGTGCTCCAGGCGCCCCACTTGCCGGTGACCGAGTCACGGGCGCGGACCCGCACGTTGTAGTTCCGGCCGGAGTTGGTGAGCGTGGTCACCCGCGCTGTCGTGCCGGACGAAGTGGTGGTGATCACATCGGTGCAGTTGTTCGACGTGCAGGTGGCCTCCACCTGGTACAGGTTCACGCCCGTGACCGAGTTCCACGCCATGTCGAGGTAGCGACGGCCACCGGATGAGCCGGTGGCCGTCCGGCGCAGGTTGGTGGGCGCCGGCGCACCGGTGATGCTCACCGTGCGCGTGGTGCTCGCGGTGGCACCCCCGTTGTCGGTCACGGTGAGCGTGACCGTGTACGTGGCGCTCACGAACGTGTCCGACGCGGCGTTGTCGAAGGTGAAGGTCTGTGCAGCGGGCGACCGTACGGTGGAGGTGGCCCCGTTGCCGAAGCTCCACGCGTACGACGCGATCGTCCCGTCGGTGTCGGCCGAGGAGTTGGTGAACGACACCGACGTGGGTGCCCGGCCGGAGGACGGCGAGAGGGTGAACGCCGCGGTGGGCGGCGTGTTGAGCGTGATCGTCCGGCTGGCCGTGGCGGTGGCCGCCGCGTCGTCGGTGACCGTGAGCGTCACCGTGCGGGTGCCCGACCCGGTGAAGGTGACGTTGCCGGGGTTGGCCGCGGTGGACGTGCGGCCGTCGCCGTAGTCCCAGGCGTAGGTCACCGCCGGGTTCGTGGTCATCGTGGTCTCGTCGGTGACGGTGCTGGTGAGGTTCACCACGAGCGGCGACGCACCCGTGGCGGGCGTGGCGTTGACGACCACGGTCGGCAGCCGGTTCGCGACCACCACGCGGACCTGTGCCTGGTGCTCGGCGCCCAGGTCGTCGGTGACGGTGAGGCGCACCACGAAGCCGCCGGCCGGGCTCAGCTGGTCGAAGGACTTCGTGGGGCTGGCGGCGGTCGACGTGGTGCCGTCGCCGAAGTCCCAGCGCCGGGCGACGACGCTCCCGCCGTACGCGGCGTCGTCCCCGTCACCGCTGCCGGCGGAGGAGAAGTTCACCGTCTGGCCCCGGAACACCGTGGCGTCATCGGCCGGCGCCGCGATCACGGCAGTGGGCAGCCGGTTGTCCACCCGCACCTCCACGTAATCGGTGGCGGTGGTGCCGCCGGCGGTGGTGACCGTGAGGACCGCCGTGAAGGAGCCCACGGCGCCGTAGGCCTTGGTGGGGTTGGCGGCGGTCGACGTGGTGCCGTCGCCGAACTCCCACAGGAAGCGGACGGTGGTGCCACCGGGGTCCGACGAGCCGGCGGAGCTGAAGGCGAACTGCGTGCCGCGGAACCCGGTGGTGGGCGACACGGCGAGCGCCACGGTGGGCGGGACCGGGTCCGCCACCGGCTGGTCCACGGTGCCGGCGGGGTCGGAGCGCACCGAGGCCGAGAGGGTGAGGGCCGCCGAGTCGGGCAGCACCAGGCGCACCACCACTCGGCTGCAACGACCTGCGGGGGCACTCCCCTGGATGCAGGTGACGGTGGTGGCGTTGCGCTCCACCCGGAGGAGCTCCACCGAGGCCGTGACCGGGCCACCGGCCACGGCGCAGCTGCGCCGCCACAACGAGTAGGTGCCCGGGCGGTCGAGGGAGGCGCCCTCGGTGTACGCGGCCCGACCTGAGGTACCCGATGACACCAGCAGGACCCGACCGCCGGCACCGTCGCCGCCGGCGCAGTCCACGGCGTCGGTCCCCGTGGTGGCGGACCAGTCGGCCGAGGCGATGTCGCGCACGAGGTAGGTGCGTGCGATGCCGATGCCGCTGCCCTGCAGGCTCTGCTCCCGGGTGTCCACCTGGGACCGGAACGCGAAGAACGCCCACCCCAGCATCGGCACCATGAGCAGAGCCGTCAGGGCGAGCGCCATGAGGGTCTCCACCATGGTCACGCCGGACTGGCCGGTCGGCACCGGGGCCGTCGCGTCGCGGGCGGGCCGGCGCCCGGGTCGCCGCCGGCTCACGGCGCCACCGCCGCCGGCCGAGCGTCGGGATTGCGCTTCACGACCTCGCCGTCGACGGTGCGGTCACCCCGGGTGACCCGCAGCACCAGCCGCTGGGCGCCGCCGTCGGTGCCGCAGGTGGGTCCGTACGTGCCGGTCGTCTGGTCCCAGTACTCCACCCGCACCACGCTGCCCACGTCGCCGGTGGCATCGGTGATGTCGGCGAGCCCCGGGGCGGTGCGCGCCGCGCCGTCGTACTGGGCGGCGGTGCCGCACGCCACGTAGGGATCGAGGGTGCGGAGCCCGTCGGCGAGCGCCGACAGGGTCAGCTGCATCTCCTGGCGC
Source organism: uncultured Actinomycetes bacterium (assembly GCA_903868545.1). Classification (GTDB taxonomy): domain Bacteria; phylum Actinomycetota; class Acidimicrobiia; order Acidimicrobiales; family Microtrichaceae; genus CAIPVR01. Next base: position 14,720 of record CAIPVR010000313.1, on the reverse strand, counting down.
GCGCCGGTCTGCTCGCTGGTGGTCACCGCGGTGAACAGGCCGAGGGTGGCGGCCAGCACCACCGGCACGATCACGGAGACCACCACGAGGATCTCGACCAGCGTCACGCCGGCCTGCCCCCGGGTGCGGTGGTTCACATCTGCACCTGGTTGTAGATGCCGTACATGGCGCTCACCATGGCGAGGGCCACGAAGCCCACCACCACACCGATGAAGATGATGGTGAGCGGCTCGAACCACGCGGTGAGCTTGTCGACCGCGTACGTGAGCTCGGACTCGTAGAACCCGGCGGCCTTCTCCAGTTGGTCGGAGAGCGCACCGGTGCGCTCCCCCACCCGCACCATCTGGATCACGGTGCGGGGGAACAGTTCCGTGCGGGCCAGCGGGTCGGCGAACCCCTCACCGGCGAGGATCCCGTCGGCCACCGCGCCGATCCGCTCCTGGAACACGAGGTTGTTGGAGCACTCCGCCGCGGTCGGGAGGGCGTCGGGCAGCGGCGCACCGGCCTCGAGCAGCGCGCCGAGCACACGGGTGAAGCGCTCGGTGGACGAGTACACCACCACGTTCGACACGATCGGCATCCGCAGCAGCAGGCCGTCCACCACGTACCGGCCCCGGGGGGTGCGCGACCAGATGGCCGTCGCCACGGCGGCGAGCACGAGCACGAGCCCGGTGGCCAGACCGGCGGGCGACTGCACGAAGTCGGCGACCGCCATCAGCATGCGGGTGGGGAGCGGCAGTTCGGCGCCGAAGTCGGCGAAGAAGGTGGCGAACCGCGGGATCGCGAACACCACGATGATCAGGCACACGGCGAGCGAGAGGCCGAGCAGGATCAGCGGGTAGATCATCGCCTTCCGCACCTGGCGGCGGAGGTCGAGATCGCGCTCGATGTAGGCCTGCAACTGCTCGAACGCCTCGTCCATCCGGCCCGTGAGCTCGGACGAGCGGAGGATCGCGAGGAAGTACGAGGGGAAGACGTCCTCGTGGGCGGCGAGGGCGTCGGCCAGCGACCGCCCCGCGGCCACCTGCTCCAGCAGTTCGCCGAGCAGGCCCCGGAAGCGCTGGTTCCGGGCGTCGAGGCGCAGTTCGTCGAGCGCCTCGGTGAGCGGCACGCCGGCGCGCAGGAAGGTCGCCATCTGCCGGCAGAAGTGCATGATCTCCACCAGCGGCACCCGCTGCTTGGTGACCTCCATGCGCAGGCCCTTGCGCTCGCGCAGGCGCGTGACCCGCAGGCCCTGCACGGCGAGCCGGTTGCGGGCGGAGGTGGCCGACCACGCCCGGATCTCACCGGTGACCGACTCGCCGTCGAGCGTCTCGGCGGTGTAGCGGAACCGGCTGCCGCCGCTCGCGACCTCGAGCTCCTCCGGCAGTTCGTCGACCGCGGTCATGCCGCCCCCTCCTCGCTCGCGGGACCGGCGCTGATGGCGCGGCGACCCTCGGTCAGTTCCGCCGGGCCCTTGGCCGTGTCGGTGGCGGTCGGCGCATACACGCAGCGCATGACCTCCTCCACCGTGGTGACCCCGTCGGCCACCATCAGGAACGCCTGCTGCTGCATCGTCCGCATCCCGTCGGCCAACGCCTCGGCCTTGATCTCGCTGGGGGCCGCACGGGCCGCCACCAGCTCGCGCACCGTGTCGGTGAAACGGAGCAGCTCGTACACGCCCACCCGGTCGCGGTAGCCCGTGCCGGCGCACAGGTTGCAGCCCTTGGGCCGGAACCACGTCTCCGGCAGGATGCCGTCGGTGATCTCGGCCAGCAGCCGGAGTTCGTTGGGGTTCGGAGTGGTCTCGGCCCGACAGGCCCGGCACAGGCGGCGCAGCAGCCGCTGGGCCACCACCCCGTTGATGGCGGAGCCCACCAGGAACGGCTCGATGCCCATCCCGATGAAGCGGTGCACCGCAGAGACGGCATCGATCGCGTGCAACGAGCTCAGCACCAGGTGGCCGGTCAGCGCGGCCTGCATGGCGATCCGCGCCGTCTCCGCGTCGCGGATCTCCCCCACCAGGATCACGTCGGGGTCCTGGCGGAGAATGCCCCGCAGCCCCTCCGCGAAGTCCATGCCGGTGTCGCTCACCTGCATCTGGGCGATCCCGTCGAACTGGTACTCCACCGGGTCCTCGATGGTGACCACCGTCTTGGTCGGGTCGTTCACCTCCTGCAGGGCGGCGTAGAGCGAGGTGGTCTTGCCCGAGCCGGTGGGCCCGGTGCACAGCACCATGCCCAGCGGGGCACGCACCATGTCGAGGAACGGACGGGCCACCGACGGCACCATGCCGAGCTGGTCCACCGAGATCACCGACCCGGTCTTGTCGAGGAGCCGCATCACCGACTTCTCGCCGTCGATGGTGGGCACCACGGAGAGGCGCACGTCGATCGGCCGGCCGTCGACGCTCACCGAGAACTGCCCGTCCTGGGGCTTGCGCCGCTCCACGATGTTCAGCTCGGCCATCACCTTCAGCCGGCTGGCCACGGCCGGCCCCATCGACGAGGGCAGCCGGATGGCGTCGGTCATGGCGCCGTCCACACGGAAGCGGACCCGCACGTCGCCGTGGCCGGGCTGGACGTGGATGTCGGAGGCCCGGCTGCGCACGCCCTGGGTGAGGATGCGGTTCACCACCTGCACCACCGGGGCGCTCTCGTCCACGCGGAAGGTGTCGTCGGAGGACGCCTCCTGCTCGGCCGCGGTGAGCTCGAACGCGCGGATCACGTCGTCCGCGGTGGACAGCGCGTCGTAGGTGCGGTCGATCAGGCGGTCGATGTGCGCACGCGGACCGATGACCAGCGAGATGTTCCGGCACGTCGCGGTGAGCTCCACGATGGCGTCGGTGTCGAGCGGGTCCGAGACCACCACGAGCACGCGGTCGCCCTCCACGCGCCAGGGCAGCACGCCGTGGCGCCGGGCCACCTCCTCGGGCACGCGCTCCACCGCCGCGTGCTCCACGTCCTCCTCGGTGAGGTCCGCCGTGCGCACGCCGAACTGCTCGGCGAGGGCACCGGCGAGCGAGTCCTCGCCCAGCACCCCGAGGTCGATGAGCACCTCGCCGAGGCGGGGACCTCCCACCGGGGTGGCGGCGGCCGGGTCGTCGCCGCCGGCCTCCGGGGCCTCGCCGCCGGCGTCCGGGGCCTCGCCGCCGGCTCCGGAGCGGCCCCGGGCCCGACGCTGGACCGCGAGCGCCTCGAGGAGGTCGTCCGCGCTGATCGTGCCCGCGGCCACGAGCACGTCGCCCAGCTTCGCCCGGCGCGACCCCACCCAGGCGTCCACCTGGGCCTGGAGGTGCTCCTCGTCGAACGAGGTGCTGGTGGCCGGGCGGGACCTCACCCCCACGCCGCCACCGGCGGACGGGCGGGGCTTCTGCGACCTGCTCCGACGTCGTGTGGCCACCCGGCGCTCCTCCTCGCGACGCCACGATGTCCTCCACGGGACCTTCCCGACACCGGGGCGCCCGCGAAGTGTGGTGCCACGGCCGCGCCCGGGGAACGGGGCCGATACCCCACCGGAATGGGCCGGACGACCCAACGCCGGACGCGCCGGGGCCCCGCCACCGTGCGGCGGCGGGGCCCCGGACCCGGTCGTGGGGCGGCTCAGAGGGAGCGGATGACCTCCACCATGAGGCTGCCGGCCTCGGTGGGGTGGGCGCCCACCCGGACGCCGGCGTCGGTGAGCGCCTCCATCTTCGCCTTGGCCGTGCCCTTGCCGCCGGAGACGATGGCGCCGGCGTGGCCCATCTTCTTGCCGGCCGGCGCGGTCTGGCCGGCGATGTAGGCCACCACGGGCTTCGACATCCTGGCCTTGATGAACTCGGCGGCCTCCTCCTCGGCCGAGCCGCCGATCTCGCCGATCATCATCACGGCCGAGGTCTCCGGGTCGGCCTCGAAACGCTCGAGGCAGTCGATGAAGCTGGTGCCGGGCACCGGATCGCCGCCGATGCCCACGCAGGTGGTCACGCCCACGTCCTGCAGCTTCAGCTCGTAGAGGGCCTGGTAGGTGAGGGTGCCGGACCGGCTGACGATCCCCACGTTCTTCTCGCCCGGCACCGGCTCCTTCGCGATGTGGCCGGCGGTGATGCCGATGTTGCACTTCCCGGGGCTGATGATGCCCGGGCAGTTCGGGCCGAGGAGCTGCACGCCGGGGAAGTCACGCTGCAGCTTGTTGAAGAACCAGGCCTCGTCCTGGGCGGGCACGCCCTCGGTGATGCACACGATGAACTCCACCCCACCCTCGGCGGCCTCCATCACGGCGGCCTTCACGCCGGGCGCCGGGATGAAGATGCAGCTGGCGGTGGCACCCGTCGCGGACACGGCGTCGGCCACCGACGCGAAGATCGGGATGCCGTCCACCTCCTCGCCGGCCTTCTTCGGGTTCGTGCCGGCCACCACCTGGGTGCCGTAGTCGCGGTTCAGCAGCCCGTAGTAGCGGCCCTGGCTGCCGGTGAGGCCCTGGTAGACGACCTTGGTGTTCTCGTCGACGAAGATGCTCATTGGGTGTCCTCTTGCTCGTTCGGTTGCTCGGCGTGAAGTTGCTCGGCGGTCGGGGCTCAGCGGTCCGCGGCCAGGGCCACGGCGGTGCGGGCGGCGTCGAGCATGGTGGGCTGCATCTGCAGCTGCCCGGAGAGGTGCGGCTCCAGGATCGCCCGGCCCTCGTCCGCGTTGGTGCCGTCGAGACGGATCACGATCGGGGCGTCGATGGTCACCCGGTTGAGCGCCTCGACGATCCCGTTGGCCACCTCCTCGCCGCGGGTGATGCCACCGAAGATGTTGATGAAGATCGACTTCACCGAGGGGTCGTTGTTGATCACCTCGAGGGCCCCGGCCATGACGTCCGCGTTGGCGCCGCCGCCGATGTCGAGGAAGTTCGCGGGCGACCCGCCCACCTGGTTGACCACGTCGAGGGTGGACATGGCGAGACCGGCGCCGTTGGCGATGATGCCCACCGACCCGTCGAGGCCCACGTACTGCAGGCCCTTCTCGTGTGCCGCCTGCTCACGCTCGTCACGGGACTGCGTGGCCTCGTACTCGGCCCACTCGTGACGGAAGGCGGCGTTGGCGTCGAGGGTGACCTTGGCGTCGAGCGCGTGGACCTCGCCGGTGGGCTTCAGGATGAGCGGGTTGATCTCCACGAGGTCGGCGTCGCCCTCGGTGTAGGCGCGGTAGAGCTTGAGGAGGATGTCGACGGCCCCCTCGGTGGCCTGGGGGTTCAGCTTCGCCGCGGCCACCCACTCGCGGGCGGTTGCCTCGTCGAGCCCGTCGACCGGGTCGATCCAGATCTTCGCGATGGCGTCCGGGTCGGACTCGGCGACGGCCTCGATCTCCACGCCGCCCTGGGCGCTCAGCATTCCGAGGTGCTTCTTGGCGGACCGGTCGAGCGTGAAGCTGGCGTAGTACTCCTCGGCGATGTCGGAGCCGACCTCGATCCAGACGATCTTCACGATGTGGCCCTTGATGTCGAGCCCGAGGATGTTCGTGGCGTGCTCCCGCACCTCCTCGACGGAGTTGGCGAGCTTCACGCCGCCGGCCTTGCCCCGGCCGCCGGTGTGCACCTGTGCCTTCACCACCACCGGCCACTGGTCGAGGCGCTCGGCCGCGGCCACGGCGTCCTCCACGGTGGTGACGGCCTCACCGGCCGAGACGGGGATGTCGAAGGAGGCGAAGAACTGCTTCCCCTGGTACTCGAAGAGGTCCACCCTCAGGCCTTTCTGCTGGTTGCCGGTCCGTTGACGCCGGTACGTCGGGCCGCTGGAGTGCCGGGCTGATCGGTCGCGCCCCCGCCGTCAGGTGGGCGGGCGCACGGCGCGTGATACTAAGGGCGTGCGCCCCCACCGCCCATTCCGCACCTCTGGACCCCCGCGCTCTGTGTCGCGCAGGGGTGGCGTTTGCAGTCGCCACGCGACACAAAGCCGGGGAGTAGCGGGCTGATGCCGGTCGAACGGCGCTCCGGCGGGCGGCAGGCCACGGCGATCGCCGTGGGCGTGGCCGCGCTCGTGGTGGCGGTCGGCCTCGCCTGGGGCGTGATCGCCCTCGCGTCGGGGGGGAAGGGCCCGGTGCAGGTGCAACTGGGCGACGACGTGTTCGACGCCGGCCAGGCGACCCGTCTCGCCCGGCAGGTGGCGGCCGACGGGCCGATCCTGTTCAGCGACGTGTCCGGGCGGGGCCAGGTCCAGCCGATCGTGGTGAACCACTTCGGCGAGGACCCGAAGCTGCGGTGGGTGGCGTTGTCGGCGAGGGCGCCCGGTGCGCCCGAGGGGTGCTTCCTCGTGTGGAACGCCGAGCGGAACCTCTTCGAGGAGCGGGCCAACGTGGACGGCGCCGGCCGGCGGGTGGGCGAGCTGTGCCGCGACGTCACCTATTCCGCCGACGGCTCCGGCTCGAGCGACGGATCGACGCTGGAGGCCTTCCCCTGGCGGATCGACCCCACCGGCAACCTGATCGTCGACCTGCGCCCCGAGGACGGCCGAACCGCCAACCGCGACGGGGGCTGACCCACGCATCTCCGGGTGCCGCATCCCCGGGTGCCGGCCCACGCATCTCCGGGGCCTGGGCGACCGATCCGGGCGCGGAGGCCCCGGAGATCGGCTCAGTCGTCGAACAGGGCGGCCACCGCGGCCCGCTGCACCTTGCGGGTGCCGGTGCGCGGCAGGTCGTCGACCACCACCACCCGGCGGGGGGCCTTGTAGTGCGCCATGCGACCCTCGGCCCACTCCACGAGCCGGACGGGCGTGAGGGTGCTGCCGGACCGGAGCCGCACCGCTGCGGCGGGGACCTCCCCGAGCGTGTCGTCCGCCAGGCCCACCACGGCGGCCTCCAGCACCTCCGGATGCTCTTCGAGGTCGGCCTCCACCTCCACCGGGTACACCGAGTAGCCGCCGGACTTGATCACGTGCTTCGAACGGCCCTGGAACAGCACCAGGCCGAGGGGGCCGGAGCGGACGAGGTCGCCCGTGCGCAGCCAGCCGTCGGCGGTGAGGGCCGCCTCGGTGGCCTCGTCGTCGCCCCAGTAGCCGGCGAGGATCCCGGGACCGTGGAGCTGCAGCTCGCCCACTCCTCCGGGGTGCACGACGTGGTCGTCGTCGTCGGCCACGCGGAACCGCCAGCCTGGCAGGGGCACACCGAGTGAGTCGCCGAGGCCGAAGGGCAGCAGGGGTGGCGACACCTTGGCCGCCACGCCGCCGCCCACCTCCACCATCCCGTAGCCCTCGAAGAACGCGGCCTCCCCCACCGGCCCCACGAGGGGCAGGGTGGCCATGGCACCGAAGCGCTTGAACTCACGCGCGAGGTCGGTGGGCATCACGTCCGCGCCGGACATCCACGCCCGGACCGACGTGAGGTCGCGTTCGGCCGCTCCCGACTCCAGCATCATCCGGTACATGGCCGGCACTCCCACGAAGGCGCTGACCCGACGCCGTTCGATGAGGTCCAGCACCCGGCCCGGCGAGAACCGCGGGAGGAACGTCACCGGCACCCCCGCCACCCCGGCCGCGAGCAGGGCCACGAAGCCCATGATGTGGGCGACCGGCAGCGACATGAGCACGTCGTCCCGGCGCAGGAACCCCGGCCACAGCGCGGCGGACGACACCTGCCCGACGAGCGCACGGTGGGTGAGCGCCGCACCCTTGGGCGCACCCGTGGTGCCGGAGGTGTAGAAGAGCGCGGCCACGTCGCCGGGCCGGGAGCGGGCCGGTTCCGGTGGGGCCGTGCGCGACCCCGGCCCTGCGTCGAGCTCGCTCGCGTGCCGCACCACCAGGCGGGCGCCGCTGTCGGCGATCACGTGCTCCACCTCGGCGGGGCGCATCCGGTCGTTCACCGGGGCGGGGAGACCCCCGGCACGGGCCACGGCGAGCGACACGAGGAGTTGGTCGTAGCTGTTGGGCGTGGCCACCACCACGGGCAGGCCGGGACGGCTGCGCGCGGCCACCGCGGCCGACCACCGCGCCACCTGCGACGCCGCCTGCCGGTAGGTGAGGCTGCGGGGCTCGGTGGGGTGGTCCTCCTCGGTGACGAGCAGCTGGTCGCCGTGGACCGCGGCGAGACGGTCCATGAGGTCGCCGAGGGTGGCCCGGCGGCGCAGCGCGAGGTCGAGGCGACGGATCACCTCCGCGGGGCCGATCAGCACGACCCCAGCCTCTCACGCAGGACCGTCACACTCCCCTCACCGACGCTCACGCTCCCCCTCCGAACGCTCACGCTTTCTCCAGCGGGGCCCAGGAGAGGAGCAGGCGCTTCTCCCCCACCGACGGGAACCGCACGACGGCCTCGGCCTTGTCGCCCTGGCCCTCCACCAGCAGCACCACACCCTCACCCCAGCTGGCGTGGCGCACGTCGTCGCCCACCCGGATACCGAGCTCGTGGGCACCTGACTGCTGCGGAGGTGCCGGACGGAGCGCACCCTCCACCGCCCGCTCACGGCCGCGGGGCGACCAACTGGTGGACTCCCACCCACCGGAGCGGGCCGACGGACGGCCGCCGGACCGGGTGCGGCTGGCGGCGGACTCCTCGACCAGCTCCGCCGGGATCTCCTGGAGGAACCTGCTCGGGGGGTTGTACTGGGTGGCGCCGTGCAGGGTGCGGCACCACGCGTGCGAGAGGAAGAGGCGCTCACGCGCCCGGGTGAGTCCCACGTAGCAGAGGCGCCGTTCCTCCTCGAGCTCGGCCGGCTCGGTGAGCGAGCGCATGTGGGGGAACACCCCCTCCTCCATCCCGATCAGGAACACCACCGGGAACTCCAACCCCTTGGCCGAGTGGAGCGTCATCAGGACCACGCCGGTGTCGGAGGGGTCGTCCGGATCGGGCAGGACGTCGGTGTCGGCCACCAGCGACACCTGTTCGAGGAACTCCTCGACCGACTCGACCTCGCGCGCGAGGCCCACGAGCTCGGCCAGGTTCTCGCGCCGCGACTCGTCCTCGATGGTGCCGGACGCCTCGAGCTCGGCGTCGTAGCCCGTGCGCTCGAGGATGCGCTCCAGCAGGGGCCCGGGCCCGTCGGCCACCTCCGCGGCGAGGTCGTCGAGGAGGTCCACGAAGGACTGGATGCCGCGCGCGGCGCGGGACGAGGCGCCGGCGTCGTCCCAGCGGCGGAGCGCGTCCATGAAGGAGATCCCGTGGGCCCGTGCGTAGGCGTCGAGGCGGCCGACGGTCTGGTCGCCCACGCCGCGCTTGGGCACGTTGAGCACGCGCTTGATGCTCACCTCGTCGGTGGGGTTCACCACGGCCTTCAGGTACGCCAGCGCGTCCTTCACCTCGCGCCGGTCGTAGAAGCGGGTGCCGCCCACCACGCGGTAGGGGATGCCCGAGCGGAGGAACTGCTCCTCGAGGACCCTGGACTGGGCGTTGGTCCGGTAGAAGACCGCCATGTCGGACCAGCGGTGGGAGCCGTCGGAGTGCAGTCGTGAGAGCTCGTGGGCGACCCACTGCGACTCGTCACCCTCGTCCTCGCCCTGGAAGCGCACGATCTTGTCGCCGTGGCCGGCGTCGGTCCACAGGTCCTTCGGCTTGCGCGACAGGTTGTGGGCGATCACCGCGTTGGCCGCGTCGAGGATGGTCTGGGTGGAGCGGTAGTTCTGCTCGAGCACCACCACCGTGGCGTCGGGGAAGGTGGTCTCGAAGTCGAGCAGGTTGCGCATGTCCGCGCCGCGGAAGGCGTACACGGACTGGTCCTGGTCGCCCACGATGCAGACGTTGCGGTGCTCCTCACCGAGCAGCATCACCAGGTCGTTCTGCACCGGGTTGGTGTCCTGGTACTCGTCGACCAGCACGTGCGCGAAACGGCGTCGGTAGTGCTCGAGCACCTCGGGGCGGGCGCGCAGGAGCTCCACCGTGACCCCGAGGAGGTCGTCGAAGTCCATGGCCCCGGCCCGGCGCAGACGCTGCTGGTACTCGGTGAACACCTCAGCGATGCGGCGCTCGTGGATCACCGACGCGGCCTCGGCGTAGGAGGCCGGGTCGTGGCCCTCGTTCTTGGCCGACGAGATCGCGGCGTGCACCGACCGGGGCGGGAACCGCTTCGGATCGATGTTGAGGTCGCGCACGACGTAACCGGTGAGGCGCACCGCGTCGGCCTGGTCGTAGATGGTGAAGGCGGACGGATACCCGAGCAGGTTCGCGTCGCGCCGGAGGATGCGCACGCAGGCCGAGTGGAACGTGGACACCCACATCTTCTCGGCGACGGGTCCCACGAGCCGCCCGATCCGCTCCTTCATCTCCCCCGCGGCCTTGTTGGTGAAGGTGATCGCGAGGATCTCGAACGGCGACACGTGCCGGGCCTGGATCAGGTGGGCGATCCGGTGCGTGAGCACCCGGGTCTTGCCGGACCCGGCGCCCGCCACCACCAGCAGCGGGCCCCCGGGATGGGTGACGGCCTCGTACTGGGCCGGGTTGAGCCCCTCGAGCAGGTGGTCCGTCACGGGCCCGAATCTACAGGTCGGCCCTGACGCCCGATTCCGGCATCTCGGGCGCCTCCGCGCCCGTTCCGGGCGTTGCGGACCCCTATTTCGCCGGGGTGGCGGGGAGGAGGCGGGCGGCGAGGAAGTCGAGGACCTGCTCGAGCGCCTCCCCGGTGGGCTGGCCCGGCTCGTCGACGAGGTCCTCGGTGAGCACCGAGTGGGCGGTGGCCCGGTGGCCCCAACCGTTGCCCTTCGACGAGTCGATCTCCACCGCGAGGAACCGGTCGCCGAGCTCGCGGCGCAGGGTGGCGAACCGCTCGGCGGGGACCATCCGGTCGCCGGTGAAGCGCAGGCCGAGCACGCAGAGGTCCTCCTCCTCGGACCGCTCCTTCACCGCGAGCAGGTCGGCGTCGGAGATGTTGAGCGCACCGCGGGCACCGGCGCCCAGCCCGATGGGCAGCGACGGCTGGCTCAGCACCGGCGCGAGGAGCGCCGGCTCGGTGGCCATCGCAAGGGCGAACCCACCGGTGAAGCACATGCCCACCGCCCCCACGCCCGGGCCGCCGCAGCGCGCGTGCGTGTCGCGGCACAGCGCCCGGAGCCAGTCGACGGCGGGTGGGGTGCGGCGCAGCGCGAACGCCGCGAACTCGCGGCTGACACAGGCCGGTGGGAGCGACCGGGCGAAGGCGAGCGCCCCGGGCGGCTCGCCGGGCTCGCCGAACAGGTGCGGGAGCACGACGGTGAGCCCACGGTCGCGCACCCGTTCCGCGAACTCCACCACCCGCGGGGTGATGCCCGGCATCTCGGCCATGACGACCACGCCCGGGCCGTCGCCGGAGCGCCACACGGTCCGACGCTTCGAGTCGAAGGTGAACTCGTCGCGCTCGAAGCCCGACAACACGGCAGCCGGATCGGTCATCCCTGCACCCTAGGTCGGGTGTCGGGACCGGCCCCCGGAACCGGAGCCCGAGCCCGCCCGGACGTCGGGAAACGGGTCGCCCGCCGCGGCCGGGGCCCGGACCAGCGGTCAGGCGGGCCGGACGAACGCCGTGGGTCGCATGCCACCGCGCTCGAGTGGGACGACCTCCACGTTCCGGCCGCTGCGAGGTGCGTGCACCACCCGCCCGTCGCCGGCGTAGAGACCGACGTGGCCGGAGCCGTAGAACACGAGGTCGCCGGGACGGAGGTCGAACGCGCCCACCCTGGTGCCCGCCGACATCTGCGCGCCCGACACCCGGGGCAGCCGCACGCCGGCCTTCGCCCAGGCCCAGCCGGTGAGCCCGGAACAGTCGAACCCGCCCGGGCCGGTGCCGCCGTAGCGGTACGGCGTGCCGAGGACCGACATCGCGGCGAACACCGCCACCACGCCCGGGGCCGGCGGCGGCGGGGCGAGCGCCACCGACAGGTCCGCGGCGGCACCACCGAGGGCGACCGCGGCGCCCGTCGTGGCCGCCACGGGGAGGGCCTGCGTCAGCCAGCCGCCCGAGGTGACGGGGCCCCGGTCGCGGCGGGCGGAGCCCTCCGCGGGAGCCGGCGCGGCGGGCCGGGCGGGGGCAGCGCCCGCGGGGGCGATCGTGACGGCCGTCCCGGCGACGAGGGCCAGGCCGGCGAGGACCGCGACCGCAATGGTGGCGGGGCGCCGGAGAACGGGCCCGGTGGGTCGGGCGGCGAGGAGCGGGGTGCGCACGCCGGGGCGCGCGCGTCGGGAGTGAGGGAAATCCGACATGCCGACAGTATGTCGGACACATTCCGAATATGACAACTCCATGACGGAGCAATGTCACCCATGTGACAAGGTGCACCCCGTCGATCAGGGTGCGCGCCGCCGCCTAGCCTGCCGCCCGTGTCCGCGCCCCCACCCTTCCGCTTCAGCATCCAGGCCTCCCACATGGCAGGCCCCGAGGAGCTCATCCCGCTCGCCCGCAGGGCCGAGGACGTGGGCGTCGCCGTCCTCACGGTCGCCGACCACCTCGACGACGAACTGGCGCCGCTGGCCGCCCTCATGGCCGCCGCCGACGCCACCACCGAACTGCGGGTCGGCTCACTGGTGTTCGCGAACGACTACCGGCATCCCGCCCTGCTGGCCAAGGAGGCGGCCACGATCGACCGCCTCAGCGGCGGCCGGCTCGAGTTCGGGCTCGGCGCCGGCTGGATGGCCACCGACTACGAGGGCGCCGGGATCGCCCTGGACCGCCCCTCGGTGCGCATCGCCCGGATGGAGGAGGCCATCACGGTCATCCGGGCGCTGTGGAGCGGCGACCCGGTCGACCACCACGGCGAGCACTACCGGATCAGCAACCTCGTCGGCCGCCCGCTCCCGGCCCAGCGGCCCCACCCCCCGATCGTGATCGGTGGCGGCGGTCGCAAGGTCCTGGAGGTGGCGGGACGCCAGGCGGACGTGATCCACCTCAACCCCGACCTTCGTGCCGGGGTGATCGACGCCCGGGCGGGCGCCACGGCCACCGAGGAGGCGACCCTCCGCAAGATCGGGTGGGTGCGCGACGCGGCCGGATCGAGGTTCGACCGGCTCGAACTCGGGACCCGCATCCACCTGGCGATCGTGACCGACGAACGCGACGCCGTGTACGACGCGATGGCCAGCGGCTTCGGCCTGACGCCGGAGGAGGCCCGCCGCAGCCCCCACGCCCTCTGCGGCACCCTCGACCAGATCGCGGACGACCTCGTGGAACGCCGGGAGCGCCTGGGCGTGTCCGCGATCGGGCTCTCCGCCTCGTCGCTCGAGGAGATGGCCCCCCTCATCAGCCGACTCGCCGGCACCTGAGCGCCGGCGGGGCCGGTGCCCGCCCCGCCGTCGCCGAACGCGACGGAGCCCCGGCCGGGGGCCGGGGCTCCGTGAGACCGCTCGGGTGCGGGTGGCTCAGCCGACCCGGCCGTAGGTGGGGTTGCCGTAGACCGGCTGCACCTTCACCACGTCGCCGGTGCGGGGCGCGGCCACCATCTGGCCGTTGCCCATGTAGATCGCCACGTGGCTGGCGCTCGCGCCGCCCCAGAAGATCAGGTCGCCCGGCTGCGGGTCGGACACCCGCTGGGTGGCCGAGTACTGCTGGGCGGCCGTGCGGGGCAGGCTCTTGCCGGCGGCGGCGAAGGCCATCTGGGTGAGGCCGGAGCAGTCGTAGCCGCCGTTCCCGGTGCCGCCCCAGCGGTAGGGGGTGCCGAGCTTGGCCAGGGCGGCCTGGATCGCTGCGTTGCCGCCGGCGTAGGGCACCGAGGAGGCCGATGCGGCGCGCTGGGCGACCGGAGCGACGCCGCGACCGGCGGCGGCCCGGCTCGCCACCGAGCCGGAACCGGCCCGGGGCTGCTGGGCGGCAGCGGACTGGGCTGCTGCCTGCTGGGCGGCACGCTGGGCGGCGGCCTGACGGGCGGCGGCCTCGAGGGCGGCACGGGCACGGGCCTCGGCCTCGCGCCGACGACGCTCCTGCTCGGCACGGATCGCGTTCTGCAGGTCGGCGTTGGCGCCGTCGAGGAGGCGCTTCTGCCGGGCGATCGCGGCGTTCATGCGCTGCATGATGTCGGCCTGCTGGGACCGGATCTGCTCGAGCTGCCGGTTGGCGGCGTCGAGTTCCTGGGACTTCTCCTCGAGCTCGAGCTTGGCGCCGCGGAGGTCGTCGGCCACCTGCTGGCGGCCGCCCTGCAGGGTCTCGAGGAGCACCTTCTCGTTGACGGCCTCGTTCGGGTCGTCGGCGCCCACGCCGGAGAACTCGGTGCCCGAGCCGGCACCCATGTAGGCGTTGACCATGTAGCTGCCCGCCTGCTGCGCGGCCTGCTCCATGCGGGTCTTGGAGTCGGCGACGGCGGCCTTGTTCTCCTCGATCTGCGACTGCACCTCGGAGAGCTGCTCACCGGTGGCGAGGTACTCCTGCTCGAGCTGGTCGCCCTGCTCGTTCAGCTGGTCGAGCTCCGCGGCGATCGACTGTGCGCGGGCGCGGAGGTCGTCGATGCTCTGGGCGGAGGCGGAGCCGGAGCCGAAGGCACCGGCGAGCAGGGCGGCGGCGGTCACCGTGACGGCGACGACGCGGCCCCGGCGGGAGAAGGCGCGGTTTCCATCCATCGGGGGGCAGCTTAGGCACGCCCGGGTGCTCATTACAAACAGGTGTCGAAGTGACACTTTTCCGTGTCGATCCGGCCCGGCTGCGTGTCGAAAACCCCGTCGGACGGTCATGCTGCCCCACTCCTGCGGTCGCTCTGCGGTCATCTGCTCGCGAAGGGTGGCCGCATCCGTCACGCGGATCCCGAGGCTACCGGCCCGGCCGCGTCGGGACGTGCATGGTCGCCCGTCCCGGCGGGCGGTCCGCCCGGAGGCCGCCGGCACGGGGGCCGACGGCGCAGG
>CAIPVR010000312.1 GCA_903868545.1 uncultured Actinomycetes bacterium | reverse complement strand
TGCCCGAACCTGTCGGAGTGCTGGGCCGACGGCACGGCCACGTTCATGGTGTGCGGCGAGCGCTGCACCCGCGCCTGCGGCTTCTGCCTGGTCGACACCCGGCGTCCGGAGGCGCTCGACCCCGACGAGCCGGCCCGCGTGGCGGAGGCCGTGGAGCGGCTCGCGCTCGACCACGCCGTGGTGACGATGGTGGCGCGCGACGACCTCGCCGACGGCGGGGCCGCCCACGTCGCCGCGACGGTGCGCGCCGTGCGGGAGCGGCGGCCCGGCACCCGGGTGGAGGTGCTCATCTCCGACCTCAAGGGCTCCCGGGAGGCCCTACAGGTGGTGCTCGACAGCCGGCCCGACGTGGTGAACCACAACGTCGAGACCGTGCCGCGCCTGCAGCGGGCCGTGCGGCCGTCGGCCGGCTACGCCCGGTCGCTCGCCCTCCTCGGCCGTTCGGCCGCGGCCGGCGTCACCACGAAGTCCGGGCTGGTGGTCGGGATGGGCGAGACCGAGGACGAGATCGTCGCCACCCTGGCCGACCTCGCCGCGGTGGGCGTCTCGATCGTCACGATCGGGCAGTACCTGCGGCCCACCTCGCACCACCTGCCGGTGGCCCGCTGGTGGACGCCGGAGGACTTCGAGCGGTTCGCCCGCCGGGGTCGTGAGCTGGGCCTGGCGCACGTGGAGTCGAGCCCGTTCACCCGGTCGAGCTACCACGCTCGTGCGGCGGCCGATGCGGCTGATGTGCAGGCCGTGGGCACCGGGACGGGGGACTGACGGCGTGGGATTCGTGGCGCAGTACCGGGCGCGCTCCACCCAGCAGCAGACGGTGGGCCAGGGGGAACTCGACCTCCCGGCGTTCGCCACCGGCGTGGTGCACCACGACGCGGTCGCCGCCGACGGATCGGTGGTGCACCACCACCAGCGCTTCGAGGCCGGTCGCCTCGTGGAGTGGGAGCGCGACGACGCCCCCGGCCCCTGGGCCCTGGTGCGGCCCGGCGACCCGCTCGAGCCGTGCCCCACCGACGTGGCCACCCCCGAGCAGGTGGCGGCAGCCGGCGTGCGCCTCGGCGACGAACTGCTGCCGCTGCCGCTCCTCGACGACCTGCCCTCACCGGCGTTCGACTCCCTCCCACACGTCCCGGATGCCACGGCCCGGCTGCGATTCGAGGTCACCGGCACCCCGGTCGGCACCCAGCGCAGTGAGGTCCGCTACGTCGACGGCTCGCGGACCGCCTGGCTCGTGGCCGACTGGGAGGACCCGGAGCCCGGCTCGCCCGCCGCCGACGCACCCGACATGGGGATCAGCCTGACCTTCCGGAACTACCTGTTCCTCCGCTCGGGCCGGGCCACGGCGCTCGAGGCGATCGCCGACGGGGGCCTCGTCGACGCCCGCTGGACGATGCTGCTCCTGCTGCACGGGCTCGTGCAGCAGCCGGAGTACGTCGCGGCGAACCGCTCGCTGCCCCGGCTGCCCGACGAGCTCGGGTGGTGGGGCCTGGTGGCGCCCTTCGTCGGGCTCACCGGCCCGCTCGACACCGGTGCGGACGGAGTCGACGACCGGTCGCCGGACGACCGGGCTGCCGACGAGGGGCCCGCGTGACCGCCGGAACCGCCCGGGCGTAGTCTTGACCGGACGGTCAAGTTGCTCGGCCGGCCAGGTGCCGGCGAGGTGAGACGGGAGACGCCGGTGTTCGAGTGGTCCGAGGAGCAGGAGATGGTCCGCCAGGCGGTGCGCGAGTTCGTGGACCGCGAGATCCGCCCCCACCGCGAGGAGCTCGAGTTCGGCGACCTCCCGCCCTACGACCTGCTGCGCAAGCTCTTCGCCACCTTCGGCATGGACGCCATGCAGCGCGACAGCTTCAAGAAGCGCATCGAGCGTGAGCGCGCGGTCGAAGCAGGGGAGCAGGTGGAGGAGCGCGCCGAGGGTCCGCGCGACGCCAACTCGATCGCCTTCACGATGATCCCGATCATCGAGTTGTGTCGTGTGTGCCCCGGCATGGTCACCGCGATGGGGGTGTCGATGGGCCTGACCGCGGCGGCGATCATGTCGAAGGGCACGGTGGCCCAGAAGGAGCGG
>CAIPVR010000311.1 GCA_903868545.1 uncultured Actinomycetes bacterium | reverse complement strand
TTGGTGACACGCATGGTGAGGTGCAGGCCTCGCTCTCGCTGTCGGCGCCGTCGCGCGAGGCCATCGACGAGATCGTCGCGAAGGCCGGGGAGGCCGGGGCGACGGTGGATCCCGAGATTTCGGACCGCGGCTACATGTATGCGCGCCAGTTCACCGACCTCGATGGCCACGTCTGGACCTACATGTGGATGGATCCGGCCGTGATAGAGGCGCACTGAGTCGAGGCGCGAGGAGGACCAGATGACCACGCTTGCGTTCGTGAACCTTCCGGTCGCCGACCTTGGCCGGTCGACCACCTTCTTTGAGGCATTGGGGTACCGATTCAACCCGCAGTTCACCGACGAAAAGGCGGGGTGCCTGATCATCTCGGACACGATCTACGCGATGCTGATGACCCGGCCGTTCTTCGGCCAGATGTTCGAGCGGCCGGTGGCGGATGCGCACGAGACGACTTCAATTCTCGTCTGCCTGATGGTTGAGGACCGGTCTGACGTGGATCGCCTGTGCACGACGGCGTTCGCGTCGGGCGGGCGCCGGTACAAGGATCCGCAGGATCACGGCTTCATGTACCAGTGGGGCTTCGAGGACCCGGACGGGCACATCTGGGAGATCGGGTGGATGGACCCGAGCAACGTGATGCCGGAGGGTGACCCGGCGTAGGGGGGCGCCAACGGGCAGGCGGCGCCGTGCCCGGACACGTCGCGGACCACGACGGGGCGAGGCGGGCAATGCGCGGTCCCGAGCAGGTTCGGACGGGATGGACCCACCCGAACGACCTGTCAGAAGGAAACTGGTAGGGACGGATGGGGCGCAGACGCCTGCGGACCATTCCTCCCGCGGTGGTCGTTCGACACGCGATCCGCGGAGGGCCGACGCCGTTCCGGAGCGGGCGGGACGCCCGCGGTCCCAGGCGAAGCGAAAATCATGCGGCCCGTATCATTGCGACGCGTGGCAAGACCGCCTCGGGGTCGACCCTCCCTCCCCGGCGGTTTCGGTCCGGCCGGAGGCACGCGCAAGGCGTGGCGCCACGACCGGCGACTAGTCTCCCGCACCGCCCGTAGACGGGGGTTCGCCGACGATGATCGTGGCGGACATGCCTGCCTCCACATGGTTGGGTACGGCGCAGGTGATCTGGTAGGTGCCCGGTGCTTCCAGTCGGAAGCTCGCAACGCCACGGCCCGAGGCCGGAACGGACAGCAGCCCATTGACGCCCTCGATCGAGAGGTTGTGGTCGACCGGGTCGCGGTTGGACAGGGCGATCGTGATTACCCCGGGTTCGCTGACGCTCAGGGTGCGCGGGGAGAGCTGGAACTCCGATGCGGTGACGGCGATCGGGACCGTGACCTCCCTGACCGGTTCACGGGCCGGCGCCGTGGGCAGGCGCAACCCGGCCTTCGTGGTCATTGCGCCTGGCTTGATGCCGACGAGGTACGCCAAGCCAATAACGGAGGCAACGAGCACGCCGGTGATCGCGGCGATGGCCCCGCCCGACGCGCGGCTGCTCATGATGGCGGGCGGGTCCAGGTAGTGGCACGACGGTTCGGGCAGGGGAGTTGACCGGCCGAGGCGGGAGCCGTGCGCCCGGTGCATCGACCGTGCGCCCAGGCCCCCGCCTGAAGTGGCGACGTCGGTGGGGCGGTCACCAGTGGGTGACCGCCCGGGGACGACCGTGCCGTGACTAGTGGCCTCCCGTCCCGCCCTTGGCGACCTTGATCGCCTCGAAGATCTCGGGCTTGGCGTCACCCTCGACGACGATCTGGGCAGCGGCACCCTTCTCGAGGCGCCCGAGGCTATGGTCGACGATGATCAGGGTGCCGGGCACGTCCGCGGTGAACTCCGCGACCGTCGCGCCGCCGGCAGGGACCAGTGTTGTCTGCACGTTGGTCTGGAACTCCGACGCGCCTTCCGGTTGGATGCGGTCGAAGATCTCGCCGATCACATGGAAGCTGGACGTGAGGTTCGGGCCGCCGACACCGAAGAAGATGCGGACCCGCTCGCCGACCTTGGCCTTGAGGGCGTTCTTACCGGTGAGCGACCCGACGCCACCGTTGAAGAGGACGTAGGTCGGGTTCTCGTCGAGCATCTTGCTCACGGCGAAGCCCTGATGCCCGGCCTGGGCGCGATCACCCTCGAGGTAGAAGTCGCCCTGCATGACGTAGTACTCGCGATCGACGGGCGTGAGACCTCCCGGTGGCTCCACCACGATCAGGCCATACATCCCGTTCGAGATGTGGTGGGCGACCATCGGCGTGGCGCAGTGGTAGACGTAGACCCCGGGGTTCATGGCCTTGAACCGGAAGATGCCGTCGGTGCCCGGGGCGGCCTGCGTGAACGCGGCGCCACCGCCCTGCCCGGTGACGGCGTGCAGGTCGATGCTGTGCGTGGCGAGGCTGGCAGGTGCGTTCTTGAAGGTCAGCTCGACGGTGTCACCCTGCCGGACGCGGAGCATGGGGCCGGGGACGGTGCCGCCGAAGGTCCAGAAGGTGTAGGTAATGCCGTCGGCCATGACGGCGTTGACCTCGCGGGCCTCCAGCTCCATCTTGACCACGGTCTCCGCGCGGGCGCCGATGGGGGCAGCCACTTGCGGTGCCGGGAGCGGTGTGAGGCCGGTCATCGCGGGTTTGATGGCCGGGGCAGGCGGAGCGGCGACGGGCGCTGCCACGGGAGCAGCGGGGGCCGGTGCCTTGGCGTCGGCGGGAGCCTTGGCGTCGGCGGGGGCCGCACCCGCGTTCACGACGAGGGTGCCCACCATGCCGGCTTCCTTGTGGCCGGGGATCGAGCAGATGACCTGGTAGGTGCCGGCCTTCGGCAGTTCGAAGGTGGCGGAACCCTTGCCGCCGGGGGCGGCGTACGCCTTGCCGGTGATGCCGGTGATCGTGAGGTCGTGCTCAACGACGCCGGCGTTTGTGAGGTTCACCACGAGCTGGCCCGGCTTGTCCATGGCGAGCTTGGCGGGGCTGAAGGCGAACTCCCGCGAGGTGACGTCGAGCTTGGTGGTGGCGGCCGAGGCAGGGGCTGCCGGGGCGGCGGGTGCCGCCGGGGGAGGGAGTTGCGGGCTCGGGAGGCGAGTGAAGGCGCCACCCCCGAGGGCGAAGCCGGTGATCACGGCGCCGATGATGCCGAACACGCCGAGGAGCGCGGCCGTTCCGGCAGACATCGAGGAGGCGGTGCGAGGCGGGATTGAGGCACCAAGGGCGTGCGCGGCCACGTCGGCCGGGTGCGGGGCCACGTCCACGTCGTGGAGCTGGGCCATCTCCGGGGTCCTCCCGTACGAGCAAGGCAGGGCGCCGTTCCCGCCATCGGGCGGGCGAAGGGAACTTTCCGGGGCGCGTGCGGCCAAGGGGCGGCGGAAGGCCGGAGCCGGGTCTCGCGCGTCGGGGAAAGGCGGGTTCGGCGTCCACCACCATCGAGGGGCTGTCGGGGTGTGCCAGGGTTCGGAACGACGCTGTTCCAGGTACCTTGGTGCGCCTCGGCCGTCCTCGCCGCCACGCCCTGATCATGCGTCCGCGCGGCGCGGGCTACGTCCGGGGATTCCCTGATTCGGCGGGAGGATCTTGGTGCCATCCGCTCGGGAAGACCGTGCGCGATGGTGCTACTCGAACAGCCTGCTGATCGAGGTCTCGTCGTGGATCGACCGGATGGCCTGCGCGAAGAGCGGTGCCAAGGTGACCTGCCGGACGCGAGGGACCGGGTCGGCGGGCATCGGCACGCTGTCGGTGACAACAACCTCGACCAAC
>CAIPVR010000310.1 GCA_903868545.1 uncultured Actinomycetes bacterium | reverse complement strand
CAACTGGTGACCGACCACCCGCACCTGTTCGAGACCGGCGGGGAGAACTACCACTGCGGGTTCACCGCGTGGGACTACGTGCGTGGCCATGAGAGCGACCCCTGGCGTACCCGGCCCGATCCGTCGTGGGTGGGTGCGCCCGACTTCGGCCGGGGCCACACCCCCTACGACGACTCGCGTGGGTTCTTCCGCGACGAGTCGGACTTCCCCGGGCCCCGCACCATGGCTGCGGCCACCCGGTTCCTGGCCGACGACGCCCCGGTGCACCGTGCCGCGGGCACCCCGTGGCTGCTGTTCGTCGACGAGTTCGACCCGCACGAGCCGTTCGACACGCCGGAGCCGTGGGCGTCGCGCTACGACCCCGACTGGGACGTGGCACGCGACGGACCCCACCTGATCTGGCCGCCGTACACCCACGAGGGGGTGGCGGGCGGCGTGCTCACCGAGCGTCAGGGCCGGCAGGTACGCGCCCAGTACGGGGCGAAGCTCTCGATGATCGACCACTGGCTCGGTCGGGTGCTCGACGAGCTCGACGCCGGCGGGTGGTGGGACGACACGGTGGTGGTGGTGTGCACCGACCACGGGCACTACCTCGGCGAGCACGACCGGTGGGGCAAGCCGGGGGTGTGGATCCGTGAGCCGCTGCTGCACACGCCGCTGTTCGTGCACTGGCCGGGACTCACCTCGCCCGGCTCCCGTGTCGACGCCCTCACCACCAACGTCGATCTGCACGCCACGATCTGCGACGCGTTCGGCGTGCCGTCGCCCGGCGCCCACGGCCGGTCGCTGCGGCCGCTGCTCGACGGCTCGTCCGACTCGGTGCGCGACTGGGTGCTGGCCGGTGTGTGGGGCCGGGAGGTGCACCTGCTCTCGGGGGACGCCAAGTACGTGCGCGGCGCGGCCGACGGCTCGAACCTCCCGCTGTCGATGTGGTCGAACCGCTGGTCGACGATGCCGGTGCACTCCCTGCCCGACCTGCGGATGCCCGACCCGGACGACCGGGCCGAGCTGGCCCGGATGCCCGGCTCGTCGATCCCGGTGATCCGCCAGCCGTTCGGCGAGGGCGACCTGCTCCCGTTCTGGGCCTACGGCCGTCCGCAGGTCACCCGCTGCCACGATCTGGCCGACGACCCCGACGAGGACCACGACCTGTGCGGTACCCCCTTGGAGTCGGCGCTCGAGGAGGTGCTCCGCTCCGCGCTCGCCGAGGTGGCGGCACCCGCGGACCAGTTGGTGCGGCTCGGCCTCACCTGAGCGGGGCCGATCGCCGCCGGTACCCCACCCCGGCGACCCTGTGTGGGGCCGCGGATCGTTGGTACTCTCTCGGCGTCGGGCGCGACCAGGGGGCGAGGGAATGCACATCATCTCGGGGCGACGCGGCCACCGGAGCAGGAGCCGGGCGACGGCTCTGTGGGCCATCGGCGTGGTGCTGGGTCTGCTCGTCACCGCGACGGGCTGCACCGCATCGACCACCGGCACCAACCCCAACGCCACCGGTCCGCAGCGGTACGTGGCGCTCGGTGACTCCTACACCGCCGGCCCCCTGCTCGGTGAGCAGTGGGGCGAGCCGGTCGACTGCGGACGGTCCCGTCTGAACTACCCGTCGCTGGTGGCCGCGGCGCTGGACGTGGCGACGTTCGTGGACGCGAGCTGCGGCTCCGCGAAGTCCGAGGACATGACGAAGGTGCAGAAGGCACCGCTCGGCGGGAAGGCAGCGCCGCAGTTCGACGCCCTCACGCCCGACACCGACCTGGTGACCGTCGGGATCGGCGGCAACGACGTCGGCTTCGACGGAATCGTCAAGGGGTGCATCAACCTGCTGCCGTTCCCGCTCGGCGACGCGCCGTGGGGTCGTCCCTGCATCACCAAGCGGATCGTCGACGGCGTGGACCGCGTGTCGGTGAAGATCGCGGAGGCCCGACCGAAGGTGGACGCGGTGCTCGCCGGCATCCGCGAGCGGGCACCGGAGGCCCGCGTGTTCCTCGTGGGGTACTCGGTGGCACTGCCGGCGGAGGGCGAGGGCTGCTGGCCCACCGTGCCGATCCTCGCCGAGGACATCCGGTACCTCCGCGACAAGTACCTCGAGATGAACCGGATGCTGGCCGACGCCGCTGCCGACGCCGGGGTGGGGTTCGTCGACCTGTACGCCGCCAGCGTGGGCCACGACGTGTGCCAACCCTGGGGGGTGGCATGGGTCAACACGGTGAACCTCGATCCGGCGGGCCTGCCGCTGCACCCCAACGTGCTGGGCCACCGCGCCTTCGCGGAGACGGTGGCCGCCGCCATCCGCGACGGGCGGTCCTGAGCCCGCCGGCACGCCGGCCCACGAGTTGGTCGGCGGGTTCGCGATAGCCGTGGTCGATGGACCCGAGAGGGTCCATTCATTGGTAGTGACTATCGAAATCGGGGAAGGTGATCACCGTACCTATACCCACACCGAGAGGTCACCCCCGATGTCCCTTGTCGACACCCCCGTGCTGCCGTTCAGCGCCACCGCCTACCACAAGGGCGAGTTCGTCCCGGTGAGCGAGGAGAACCTGAAGGGCGGCTGGTCGGTCGTGTTCTTCTACCCGGCCGACTTCACCTTCGTCTGCCCCACCGAACTGGGCGACCTGGCCGACAACTACGCCGAGTTCCAGCGCCTCGGCGTGGAGATCTACGCGGTGTCCACCGACACGCACTTCACCCACAAGGCGTGGCACGACACATCGGACACGATCGCGAAGATCCAGTACCCGATGGTCGGCGACCCCACATGGCAGATCGCCACCAACTTCGAGGTGCTCCGGGAGGGCCAGGGCCTCGCCGACCGCGGCACCTTCATCGTGGACCCGGACGGGATCATCCAGGCCGTCGAGGTCACCGCCGAGGGCATCGGCCGCAACGCGGTGGAACTCATCCGCAAGGTGAAGGCCGCCCGGTACGTGCGCGACCACCCGGGTGAGGTGTGCCCGGCCAAGTGGGAGGAGGGCGACGAGACCCTGGCCCCGTCGCTCGACCTCGTCGGCAAGATCTGACCGCTCCCGACCGGAACCTGACGGGGGCGGGGCGGCGGAGCCCCGCCCCCGTGTCGTCCCCACCCGTCCCACCTCCGGAGACCGCCATGTTGGACGCCGCCATCACCGAGCAGTTGAGGACCCACCTGCAGAAGGTCACGCGCCCCGTCGAACTCGCCGCCGTGCTCGACGACTCGCCGAGGTCGGAGGAGCTGTGGGTGCTGCTCACCGAGCTCGCAGCGCTCTCCGAGCACGTGTCCGCCGTGCGCGACGGAGCGGCCCCGGCCGACCTGCGGCGCCCGTCGTTCGCCGTCCGTCGCGCCGGGACCGAGGTGGAGGTCCGCTTCGCGGGCATCCCGACGGGCCACGAGTTCACCTCGCTCGTGCTCGCGCTGCTCCAGGTGGGGGGCCATCCCCCCTCGGCCTCGGAGGAGCTGGTGCGGGCCGTGCAGGGCCTCGAGGGCGAGTACCGGTTCGAGACGTTCTTCTCCCTGTCCTGCCAGAACTGCCCCGACGTGGTGCAGGCCCTGAACGTGATGAGCGTCCTGAACCCAGGGGTGCACCACGAGGCGATCGACGGCGCGCTCTTCCAGGACGAGGTGGAGTCCCGTGGGGTGATGGCCGTGCCGTCGGTGTTCCTGAACGGGGAGCCGTTCGCGCAGGGTCGGATGACCCTCGAGGAGATCGTCGCCCGACTCGACGACGGTGCCCCCGCCCGCGCGGCGGGGGAGTTGGCGGCCCGTGACACCTTCGACGTGCTCGTGGTGGGCGGCGGCCCGGCCGGCGCCACCGCCGCGGTGTACGCGGCCCGCAAGGGCATCCGCACCGGGGTGGTGACCGAGCGGTTCGGCGGCCAGGTGCTCGACACGATGGCCATCGAGAACTTCGTGTCGGTGCCGTACACGGAGGGCCCGAAGTTGGCTGCCGCGCTCGAGGCGCACGTGGCCGAGTACGACGTGGACGTCATGCACCTCCAGCGCGCCGAACGGCTCGTCGCGCCGACGGCCCCGGGCGGGCCGGTCGGTGTGGATCTGGCCAATGGCGTGACCCTCACGGCCCGCACCGTGGTGCTCTCCACCGGGGCGCGGTGGCGCAACCTGGGGGTGCCCGGTGAGGACGAGTACCGCAACCGGGGCGTGACGTACTGCCCCCACTGCGACGGCCCCCTCTTCAGGGGCAAGCGTGTGGCGGTGGTGGGCGGCGGCAACTCCGGCGTGGAGGCGGCGATCGACCTGGCCGGGGTGGTGGCCCACGTGACCCTGGTGGAGTTCGACGACCGGCTGCGGGCCGACGACGTGCTCCAGCGGAAGCTGCACAGCCTGCCCAACGTGGACGTGGTGGTCGGTGCCCGCACCACCGAGGTGGTGGGCGACGGGGCCAGGGTGGTGGGCCTCGGGTACGAGGACCGCGCCTCCGGGGAGTCCCGGCGCCTGGACCTCGACGGTGTGTTCGTGCAGATCGGCCTGTTGCCCAACACCGAGTGGCTCCGGGGCGCGGTGGAGCTGTCCGATCGGGGTGAGGTGGTGATCGACGACCGGGGCGCCACCTCCGTGCCCGGCGTCTTCGCAGCCGGCGACTGCACCACGGTGCCGTTCAAGCAGATCATCGTGGCGATGGGTGCCGGGTCGACCGCAGCGCTGTCGGCGTTCGACCACCTCATCCGTGCCGGCGCCCCCGGTGGCGCCCCCGCGGCCGCCGCGGCCGGCGCGGTAGCGGGGGCCTAGGGTCACCTGCGTGAACCTGCGCGACCTGGAGTACCTGGTCGCCGTGGCGGACCACCGGCACTTCGGCCGGGCCGCCGAGGCGTGCTTCGTGAGCCAGCCCACGCTGTCCACGCAGATCCGGAAGCTGGAGAAGGAGCTGGGCGTGGAGCTCTTCGAGCGCACGCCCCGACAGGTGCTCCTCACCCCCGCCGGCGAGCAGGTGGTGGTCCGGGCCCGCGACGTGCTGCGTGGCGCGGACGACATCCGCGCAGTGGCCCGAAAGGCTGCGGATCCCGAGTCCGGGACCGTCCGGCTCGGGATCTTCCCCACGCTGGGCCCCTACCTGCTCCCCCACGTGGTGCCGGCGCTCCACCGGGCGTTCCCGCGCCTCGAGCTGCTGCTGGTGGAGGAGAAGACCGAGGAGATCCTGGCCCGGTTGCGAGCCGGCGACCTCGATGCCGGGCTGCTCGCGCTCCCCGTGGTGGACGACCGCCTCGTGGCGGAGCCCCTGTTCCGGGAGGACTTCCTGCTCGCCGTGCCGGCGGAGCACCAGCTGGCCGATGGCGGCGACGCGGTGGCCACGTCGGTGCTCGACGGGGCGGAGGTGTTGCTCCTCGAGGACGGCCACTGCCTCCGCGAGCAGGCGCTCGCGGTGTGCCACCTCGCAGGCGCCGCCGAACGGACCGGTTTCCGGGCCACGAGCCTCGAGACGCTACGGCAGATGGTGGCCGCCGGGGTGGGCATCACCCTGCTCCCCGAGCTGGCCGTCAGTGCCCCCGTGGCGGCGTCACCCGACGTGGTGCTGCGGCCGTTCCTCGATCCGCCGTCGCGCACGATCGCCATGTTCCGGCGACCGACGAGCGTGCAGGCCGACCTGTTGCCGCGACTCGCCGAGGTGATCCGCTCGGCGCTCTCGGAGGCCGTGCCGGTGGAGGTGCTCACGGCAGGCGGTGCACCACCAGGGGCATGACCGC
Organism: uncultured Actinomycetes bacterium; assembly: GCA_903868545.1. Lineage (GTDB taxonomy): Bacteria > Actinomycetota > Acidimicrobiia > Acidimicrobiales > Microtrichaceae > CAIPVR01. The sequence continues at coordinate 3,878 of CAIPVR010000310.1, read as the reverse complement.
CGGCGCGCCGGCCTCCCGCAGGAGGGCACCGGCGACGGTCTGGGTCCAGCCCGTTCGCATGGTGGCCGACACCAGCAGGACCGGCCCGCGTAACGGGGCGAGTTCCTCGGCGGCGCCCGGGGCGAGGGTGAGCGCGGCGTCGAGGGCGGCGACGCGTGCGCCGGCGGCCACGTCGTCGGGCACCGGGTGGCCGGGGAGGCGGGCGAGCAGGTCGAGGACCGGCAGGTGGCCCACCTCGCCGAGATGGTCGCAGAGGTGGCGCACGCGGGCATCCGCGCCGGTGCCGGGCAGCGGTGCCACGGCCACCGGCCGGTCGGCCCACCTGGACCGCCACCGGCCGAGGACCGCGACCACTCCGTCGAGCACCTCGGAGGGGTAGGTGTCGCCCGGGGAGCGGAGTGCCGCGGCCCAGCCCGGATCGTCGGCGAAGGCGAGTGCCCGCCCGTCGGTGCAGGCGTCGATCGTGCCGCGGCGCTCCACCCCCGACGGCCACCGCTTCCGGGCCTCGACCACAAGGTCCTGGCCGCGCACGAAGTCGCGGGCTGCCACCACCGACGTCGGGTCGGGTCCGTGGGCCAGGACGGTGGGCCCGCCGCGGCACACCGAGCAGCGACCGCAGGGTGACGGGTCGGGGTCGTCGAGGGCCCGCTGCAGGTATTCCATGAGGCAACCCCTGCCGTGCGCGTAGCTGCGCATGAGGTCCGCCTCGTCCGCGCGCACGGCGCGAAGTTCGTCCCAGTGGGCCTCGTCGTGGGTCCACTCCTCCGGGCCGAGGATCCAGCCGCCGTCGACGCGCCGCACCACGTCGTCGACCGCGAGCAGTTTGAGGAGCGCCTCGAGGCGGCCGCGGCGCACGGCGGTGGCGCCTTCGAGCTGCACGACGGAACGGGCGGTGCCGGCGTCGAGTGCCCCGAGCAGGCGCTCCACGTCGCGCGGGTCGGGGATCGACGCGGTGGCGAACCAGTCCCAGAGGCGCTCGTCGGCCTCCGACGGGAGGAGCACCGCGACCGCGTCGTCGAGGGCGCGGCCCGCCCGGCCCACCTGCTGGTAGTAGCTCACCGGGCTCGACGGCGAGCCCACGTGCACGCAGAAGGCGAGGTCGGGCTTGTCGTAGCCCATGCCGAGCGCGGAGGTGGCCACCACCGCCTTCAGCTCGTTGCGGCGGAGCCGGTCCTCCACCTCGGCGCGGGACCCGGCGTCGAGCGAACCGGTGTAGGCGGCCACCTCGTGGCCGCGCTCGGCGAGGAAGCCGGCGAGCCGTTCCGCCTCGGCCACGGTGAGGCAGTAGACGATCCCCGACCCGGGTACCTCCCGCAGCGCGCCGTCGACCCAGGCGTAGCGCTCCAGTGCCGAGAGGCCGGGCTGCACCTCCAGCCGGAGCGACGGCCGGGCGAGGGTGCCCCGGAGTGTGACGGTGCCGTCACCGAGCTGGCGGGCCACGTCCGCGGTGACCCGCTCGTTGGCCGTGGCGGTGGTGGCCAGCACCGGGGTGGCCGGACCGAGGCGCACGAGCACGCGGGCGAGCCGCTGGTAGTCCGGGCGGAAGTCCGAGCCCCAGTCCGAGATGCAGTGGGCCTCGTCGACCACCACCAGACCGCAGCGGTCGACGAGGCGTTCGAGCTGGGCCGAGAACGAAGGGCTGGCCAGGCGCTCCGGGCTGATGAGGAGCACGTCGAGCTCGTCGCCCTCCAGCCGGGCCAGCACGGTGGACCATTCCTCCACGTTCGAGGAGTTCACGGTGGCCGCGGCGAGGCCGGCGCCGGCGGCCGCCGCCACCTGGTCGCGCATGAGGGCGAGCAGCGGTGACACCACCAGCGTGCAGCCGGCGCCCTGCTCGCGCAGGGCGCGGGTGGCGGCCCAGTAGACCGCTGACTTCCCCCATCCGGTGGCCTGCACCACGAGTACCCGGGCCGACGGTTCCAGCAGCTCGGCCACGGCGCGGATCTGGTCCTCCCGGGGTGTGGCGCCCTCGGGGGCCATGGCGTCGAGCACGGCCTGCAGGGCGAGGGCGGCACGGGCGGTGGCGGCGGGGGCGGTGGTGCTCACCGGGGCATCCTCCCGCACCCCACCGACGGCGTCGACGGGCATGGCGACCCGGTCGCGGTGCGGGCGGAACGCCGGCTCCGCCGGACGGGTCGGGGTCACCTAGGCTGCGGGCGCAGCCGACCGCCGAGGGGCGGACCGCGACCGGCTGGGGCGACCGTAGCGGTGACGAACATGGACTCCTGGCCCCTGACAGGGCGTGAGGCGCTGCTGGACGAGGCCGAACGCGTCCTCGCCTCGGGGCGATCCGTGGTGGCCACCGGACCAGCGGGCGTGGGGAAGTCCCGGTGGTGCCGCGAGCTCCTCGGGCGGCTCACCACCCCGTACGTGGTGGAGCGGGTGCAGGCGGCCCGGGCCACCTCCGCGATCCCGTTGGGGGCCCTGTGGTCGCTCGGCCTGGAGACGGGTTCCGACCCGTCGGTCGGGGCCATGACCTCCGCGGCGTCGGCCCTGCTGGAGCGGGCCGACGGCGGTCGCCTCGTGATCGGGGTGGACGACGCCGACCTGCTGGACCCCGTGTCGGCGGTGGTCCTCGCCGATGTGTTGCGCTCCGGCCGGGCGGTGGCGGTCCTCACCTGTCGCGAGCGGCTGGCCGGTGGGGCCGCCGAGCCCCTCGCCGCCTGCCTCGACGACGGTGCCGCCGTGCCGTTCGAGCTGGGGCCGCTCGACGAACCGTCCGTCGCCGAGCTGCTCGAGGCGGTGCTCGGGAACCCCGTCGACGGCGCCGCGGTGCGCCGGTTCTGCGACCTGTCCGGCGGCAACCCGCTCCTCCTGCGCGAGGTGGTGCACAGCGCCGGTGCCGGTGGCGAGCTCGTGCTGCGCCGGGGCTGGTGGCACCTGGTCTCGTCGCCGCGGCCGACCGCCCCGCTGGTCGAGCTCGTCGGGCAACGCATGGACGACCTCGCCCCCGAGGCCGTGGACGCCCTCGAGTACCTGGCCCTGGCCGGTGCGCTCGAGCTGGCGGTGCTCGAGGCCCTGGGCGCCGGTCCGGCGGTGGAGCAGTTGGAGGAGGCCGGTCTGGTGCAGGTGGAGGGCGCACCCGCCGTGGTGCGGCTCGCCCACCCCCTCTACGGCGAGGTGGCGGCGGACCGCCTCACGGTGAGCCGCCGGCGCCGTCACGTCCGGCGACTCGCGGGACCGCTGGTCGAGGTGCCGTCGGGGCGGCACTCGTTGGCGGTGGCGTCGTGGATGCTCGAGGGGCACCTCGATCCGGATCCCGACCTCCTCCTGAGGTCGTGCCGGCGGCTCCGCGGGATCGACGACGACCTCGCAGCGCGGTTCGCCCGTGCCTCGGTCGACGCCGGTGGCGGCGCGCCGGCGCTCCTGGCGCTCGGCGAGACGCTGGTCGACCTCGGCGACGGCGAGTCGGCCGTGCAGGAGTTGGCCTCGGTCGACCCGGAGCTCCTCCCCGAGTCGGACCGGGTACGGATCGTGCTCGGCCACGTGGCCACTCTGGCGTGGCTCCGGCACGACCTCGACGGCGCCCTCCGGGTGCTGGAGGACCTCGGCGCCGACCTCACGCTCCCGTCGGCCCGGGCGGAGCTCCACGCCGTGGCGGCCGGGGTGAACGTCTTCGCCGGCCGCCTCGACCGGGCCACCTCCGAGGCCGAGCAGGTGCTCGCCCAGGGGGAGCTGGGCGACTCGCCCCGCTCGATGGTGCTGCTCACCGAGCTGGCCGTTGCGGGCATGGAGGGCCGCCGGGACCGGCTCGAACCGCTCCTCGCCGACGTGGACGCCCTGGTCGGCGGCCTGTTCCTCGCCGAGCCGAAGGCGGCGCTGCGCATCGGGATGGCCGTGCTCATGGCACGGATCCTCGCCCTTGACCCCGAGCCGCT
>CAIPVR010000309.1 GCA_903868545.1 uncultured Actinomycetes bacterium | reverse complement strand
GGCGGGAAGGTGGCCACGAGCGACGGGTCGTGGCCGAGCTGCTGGTTCTCCTGCTGGCGCACCCAGCCGGCGCAGTAGTTCATGGCGATGCCGATGCGGTCGGCGTCGGTGCTGTTGGCGCCGCCGCCGTGCCACAGGCTCCCGTGCCACACCAGCACGTCGCCCGGCTCCATCTCGGCCGGCACGGTGGGGTAGTCGCCGCCGAAGTCGGGCTTGCCGCGTGTGTGCGAGCCCGGGACGATGCGGGTGGCACCGTTGGCGTCGGTGAACGGGGTGAGGGCCCACATGGTGTTGCACACCACCGGCGGGTGCGGCGGGGTGAGCGGGAACAACTGGTCGTCCGCGTGGATCGGCTGCGCGGTCTCACCGGGCTGGATGCGGATGGAGCTCAGGCTCGACACCAGACAGCCGCGGTCGAGCACCCCCTCCACCACCGGCAGCACCGTCGGGTGCACCGGGATCGCCTCCCAGAGCGGCCCGTGGCGGAGGAGGTTGTAGGCCCGCAGCGTGTGCCGTCCCTCGAAGCCGTTGTCGGCGGGGCGCACGTCGAGGTCGCGTTCGATGCGGCGGAGGTCGTCGACGAGGGCGGCCACCTCGTCGGCGTCGAGCACGCCGCGCAGGACCGTGGACCCTTCGCGGGCGATCCGGTCGAGGTGGGCCGCGAGCTCCACCGACCCGGTCCGCTCCTGCTCCGTCCCGTCCATCCCGTGATCCCCCCGGTCGCCGAGGGGCCCCACGCTACGGCCCTGTCACGGCCGCCGGGTACGATGGCGGCGTCCGACGGGAAGGACCCGTCAGCGCCGATGTCACGGCGAACGTCGCCAGCGACGTGACCGCCCGGGCCCCGGAGACCGGCCCGGCCCACCCCCTGAACAGGACATGAGCACTTCCTTCGACTCCCTCGGCATCTCCGAGGACATCACCCACGCCCTCCGCGAGAAGGGCATCACCTCCGCCTTCCCCATCCAGGAGATGACCATCCCCGACATCCTCGCCGGACGCGACGTGTGCGGGAAGGCCAAGACCGGCTCCGGCAAGACGCTGGCGTTCGGCCTGCCCATCGTGCAGATCCTCCCCAAGGGCCGTCCGGGCCGGCCCACCGCCCTGGCGCTGGTGCCCACCCGCGAGCTGGCCACCCAGGTGCGCGACGAACTCGTGCCGGCCGCCCACGCCACCGGCGTGCGGATCGCGGCGATCTACGGCGGTGATCCGATCGAGAAGCAGATCAAGCAGTTGAAGGACGGCGTGGACTTCGCGGTCTGCACCCCCGGCCGGGCGATCGACCTCATCGAGCGGGGCGACCTCACCGTGGCCGACGTCCGCCACGTGGTGATCGACGAGGCCGACCGCATGGCCGACATGGGCTTCCTGCCCCAGGTCGAGTGGATCCTTCGCAACGTGGAGGGCACCCACCAGACGCTGCTCTTCTCCGCCACGCTCGACGGTGTGGTCGACAGCCTCGTGCGCCGCTACCAGCACGAGCCCACCCGCCACGAGGTGGCCTCCCGGGGTGTCGACGTCACCCAGATGACGCACCGATTCCTCCAGGTCCACGAGATGGACAAGGTCAAGGTGTGCGCCGCGATCATCCGCAACAACGAGCGCACGATGGTGTTCTCCGCCACGAAGCACGGTGCCGACCGCCTCGCCCGGAAGCTCGAGGAGGAGGGCGTGTCCGCGGCGGCAATCCACGGCGACCTCCGCCAGAAGTTCCGTGAGAAGGCCCTCGCCGACTTCGCGGCGGGCAAGCTCCACGCCCTCGTCGCCACCGACGTGGCCGCCCGCGGCATCCACGTCGACGACGTCGACGTGGTGATCCACTACGACCCGCCCACCGACCACAAGACCTACGTGCACCGCTCGGGCCGCACTGCCCGCGCCGGCGGGTCGGGGGTGGTGGTCTCCCTCGTGCTCTACAACCAGGAGCTGGAGATCCGCCGCATGCAGAAGCGCCTCGGCCTCGACGTGCCACTGGTCGAGGTGTTCTCGAACGACCCGCGCCTCGCCCACCTGGCCGACTGGGACGACCCGGCGGCCTGACCGGTCCCGCCGGGTCCGCGTCCGGGCGGAGCGGGTCGGGGAGGATCTGCGGGTGGACTCGCCCGCACGGGCCGCCGCCGCGGCCTACGAGTTCCGGCTGCCGCCGGATGAACGCCGGCGCCTCGGCGCGCACGCCACGCCGCCCGCGGTGGCCGACGAGTTGGCGGAACTGGGTCTCGCGTGCCTCGGCGCCCTCCCGGGTCGCGTGGTCGACCCCGCGTGCGGGGCCGGCGCCTTCCTGCTCGCGGTCGCCGAGGCGCTCGTCCGTCGCGGCGTGGCACCGGTGGACGCCGTGGGCCGGCTGGGCGGCGCCGACGTGGACGGGGCCGCGGTCGCAGCGGCCCACGGGCACCTGGTGGAGTTCCTCATCTCCCACGGCGTGGCGCCCGGAGCGGCCGAGGCAGCGGCGTCCCGGGTGCAGTTGCGGGTTCACGACTCGTTGACCGGGCCGCCGGAGGGCTGGGCCGGTGCCGCGGACCTGCTGGTGGCCAATCCACCGTTCCGGTCGCCGCTGTCGGCCGCGGTCCCGCACCGCTCGGGGGCGGGGCCCTACACCAACGACGCCGCGCGCTTCCTCGCCGCTGCCGCGGCGTGGTGCCGCGCGGGGGGCGTGGCGGTGGTGCTGCAACCCCTGTCGGTCCTCGGCGCCCGCGACGCGGCGTGGGCCCGCGACGCAGTGCTCCGTCAGGGGGAACTCGTGGCGTTGTGGGCGTCGCCCGAGCGGCTCTTCGACGCCGAGGTCAGGGTGTGCGCACCGGTGGTGCGCCGCGACCCGGCCGACGGCCCGGCAGCGCCCCGTGGATCGGCCGAGGTGGAGGTCCACTGGGCGGTGGCCCCGCGGCGGCCCCGTGCCGGGGTGGCCCCCGGACCGGGAGCCACCTGGGGACCGCTGCTCGCCGGGGCGCTCGGGATCCCGGAGGTGCCGGCGCCCGAACCGTCGGCGGTTCGGGTGGCCTCGGTGGCCGGCACCACCGCCGGCTTCCGTGACGAGTACTACGGCTTGCTGCCGGCCGTGCGGGGCGAGGACGAGCCCGGCCACGACCCGACCGGGCCGCGGGTCGCGACGGTGGGCATGATCGGAGTGGCCCGTCTCGACCACGCCGGGCGCCGCCGCCTCGGTGGCCGGTCGGTGGCCGGCCCGAGGGTCGCCCCGGCCGACCTCGCGGCGACGCCGGACCGCGTGGCGGCATGGGCGCGGGCTCGCCTGCGGCCCAAGCTGCTGGTGGCCACGCAGTCGCGCGTGCTCGAGGCCGTGGCCGACCCCGACGGCGACTGCATCCCGCTCACCCCGGTGATCAGCGTCGAACCGCTCGACGCCCCGGCGGGCGGACGGTCCGGGCCCCCGCCCCGCGACCTGTGGTCCCTGCTCGCGGCGTTGTCCGCCCCGTCGGTCTCGGCGCTCGCCGCCGCGGGCGCGCTCGGTTCCGGCCTGTCGACCGGTGCGGTGCGCTGGTCCGCACGCGCCGTGGCCGATGTGGCGCTCCCCCCGGACCGCGCGGCGTGGGCCCGCGGCGCAGTGCTGGCCCGGCGGCTCGGCACGGGTGACGGCGGCCGCCCGGAGCTGCTGGCCCGCCTCGCCCGGACGATGGCCCAGGCCCACGGCCTCGACGCCGACCACCCGGTGGTGGAGTGGTGGCTCGCGCTCGCCCGGCGGACGTGAGTGGTGGCGCCCGCCCCGGCACCGTGAACCGTCTTGACCCCGCACGGGCGGGTCGTGTTTCGTGGTCGCACCATCAGGAGAGGCCCCGGGAGGGGTCCGGCAACCTGGGACGGACACCCAAGGTGCCTTCCCGCCTCGGCGGGGATGTGGTCGACCGGCCGTGCCGGACGGCAACCACGTGTCCGGGCGGCCCCACGGGCCGCCACCCCGTGCCCGGACCGGTCCCGTCGCCCGACCCCGCGCCGCATCCTTCCGACCCGTGATCCCGCACCACCGCACCGACGACCTCCCCGCCACCGGCGCGTGGCGCCCCGGCGAGCCGGTGGGCTCCCGGCGGTTCCACGACGTGGCGCCCGGTCGCCGGTTCCAGCTCGAGGGGGGCGGCTCGCTCGAGGCGCCGTGCGTGGCCTACGAGACGTGGGGCCGGCTCGACGAACGCGCCGCCAACGCGGTGCTGGTGTGCCACGCCCTCACCGGCGACAGCCATGCCTCGGGCCGTTCCGGGCCGGGTCATCCGACCGCGGGGTGGTGGGACGGCCTCGTCGGGCCCGGCCGGCCGATCGACACCGACCGGTGGTTCGTCGTCTGCGCCAACGTGCTCGGCGGGTGCCAGGGGTCCACCGGGCCGGCGTCGGAGGACCCGGCCACCGGTCGGCCCTACGGCTCGACGTTCCCCGTGGTGACGATCCGCGACATGGTGCGGGCCCAGGCCTCGCTGGCCGACCACCTCGGCGTGCGGACGTGGGCGTCGGTCGTGGGCGGCTCCATGGGCGGCATGCAGGCGCTGGAGTGGGCGGTCATGTACCCCGACCGGCTGCGGTCGCTGGTGCTGGCCTCCACCACCGCGGAGGCCTCCGCCCTGCAGATCGCCTGGAGCCACATCGGGCGGATGGCGGTGGCGGCCGACCCGCGGTTCCGCGGGGGTGACTACTACGACGCGGCGCCCGGCGACGGCCCCTGGCGGGGGCTCGCGGTGGCCCGCATGTGCGCACAGGTCACCTACCGCAGCGACGAGGTCTTCACCGAACGCTTCCACCGCACGCTGCTGCACCAGCTCGAGTTCTCCCTCGACAACCAGTTCGACGTGGAGGGCTACCTCGACTACCACGGCCTCAAGCTGGTGCGGCGTTTCGACGCGAACTCCTACCTGCGGCTCAACCGGGCCATGGACCTCCACGACGTGGCCCGTGGCCGTGGCAGCACCGCCACGGCGTTGGCCCGGGTGCGCGTCCCCGCGCTGGTCGCCGCCGTCACCAGCGACGGTCTCTACCCGCCGCGCCAGCAGGAGGCCCTCGCCGCCGGCCTCGAGGCGGGCGGGGTGGAGGTCGACCGCGTCGAGATCGACTCGCCCCACGGCCACGACGGCTTCCTCATCGAGACGCCCCGCCTCGGACCACGGGTGGCCGCGTTCCTCGACCGCGTCACACCGCTCGACCACTCCGGAGCACGACCATGAACCGACCGACCGACGACGGCTCCGCCGGTACCGGCGACGGCGCCGACCCCGGCTGGGCGCCCGAGACCGTGGCGATCCGTGCCGGACGCTCGGGCAACGCCAACGCGCTCGCCCCGGTGATCTGGGCCACCACGACCTTCGCCACCGACACCGTGGAGGAGGGGCGCCGCCAGGCGTTGTCCACCGCGGCGACCACCTTCTACAGCCGCTACGGCAACCCCACGGTCAACGCGTTCGAGGAGGCGGTGGCCGAACTGGAGGGTGCCGAGGCGGCGCGGGCGTTCGCCTCCGGCATGGGCGCCGTGGCCGCGGTGGTGCTGGGTCTGTGCTCGAGCGGCGACCACGTGGTCACCCAGCGGCAGCTGTACGCGGGCACCCAGATGCTGTTCCAGGCCGTCTGTCCGCGCTTCGGCATCGACGTGACCTTCGTCGACGGCACCGACCCGGCGGCGTGGGAGGCCGCGGTGCGTCCCGGCCGCACGATGCTGCTGTTCGCGGAGACGCCGGCGAACCCCCGCCTCGATCTGGTCGACCTCGACCGCCTCGGCGCGATCGCCGGGCCGATGAAGGTGGTGGACTCCACCTTCGCCACGCCGCTCGGCCAACGGCCGCTCGACCACGGAGCGGACCTCGTGCTGCACTCGGCGACCAAGGCGATCGGCGGTCACAACGACGTGACGCTCGGCGTGGTGGCCGGCAGCCGGGAACTGCTCGACTGGATCTGGGGGTTCGC
>CAIPVR010000308.1 GCA_903868545.1 uncultured Actinomycetes bacterium | reverse complement strand
GCATCGGCCGGGAGCTCGGCCCCGAGGGCCTCGAGGAGTACCTCGAGTACAAGACCATCAACCTGCCGGCCGGCTCGGAGCCCACCCTCAAGTTCTGAGCGGTTCGCGGTCCGGCTCCCAGGTCACCCGGCGGTCGCGGCGTAGCAGCGTCGGGACCGTGGCGAGAACCACGATCCCGGCCGACGCCCACCAGTAGAGGAGCGGGTAGAGCGGCGCCGCCCACCACGTGGAGCGGATCGCCGGATCCTTCTTCGCGTCGAGGTGCGCGCCCCACAGGATCTGGGCCAGGGCCACCACCAGTGAGAGCGCCCCCCAGCGGGCCGGTACCGGCGACAACCCGACCGGTCCCTCGACGACGGTGCCCACGAGCCACAACGCGGTGAAGAACACCAGCAGGTGGCACCAGAAGATCGACAGCCCCGCCTCCAGCGCGATCGGCCACATGAAGCGGTTCTCCCGCCGGAGGATCGACCGGGCGTGGCGCCGGAGCGCCTCCACCAGGCCGGTGGCCCAGCGGCGCCGTTGGCGGACCCACGACCGCCACGTGGTTGGCACGTGCATGGCCACGAGCGCATCGGGTTCGTACTCCACCCGCCAGCCGGCCAGCTGCAGCCGCCACGACAGTTCGATGTCCTCGGCGTGCATGTCGGTGGCGAAGCCGCCAACCGCCTCGACGGCCTCCCGCCGCAGCAGCGTGCACACGCCCGACATCGTGCACACGCGTCCCCACGACGCCTGGCCGCGCCGGAGTGCCGACACCGTCCCCGAGAACTCGATGGCCTGCAGGACGCCGAGGAGCGTGGAGGTGTCGGCCACACGCGGATCGGCGGTCACCGCGCCCACGTCGGTGTGGTGCAGCATCTGGGGCACCAGGAGGTCGAGGACGTCGATCTCCGGGCGGGCATCCGCGTCGAGGATGAGCACCACCTCGGTACCGATCCGGCCGATCGCCAGGTCGAGGGCCGCCGACTTGCCGCCGGGCTCCGGGCGGCGGAGCAGTTCGACCCTCGGGTCGCCGATCGCCTCCACCTCGACCGCCGTGGCGTCGACCGACCCGTCGTCGACGACCACCACGCGCACCGACGGCCACCGGAGGGCCAGCGCGCTGCGCACCGCGGCGGCGATGGTGCCCTCCTCGTCGCGGGCCGGGATCACCACCGCCACCTCCGGCCAGGTCGCCCGCGCGGCCTCCCAGTCTGTTCGCTGGGGTTCGACGCGGGCGGTGGAGATCCCCCGCCGGTCGAGCGCGAACCGGCGGGACGAGTCGATGGCCAGCATGGCCACGAGCATGGGGAACAGTCCGACGAAGACGGCGAGCGCGTCGAGGACCACCCCGCCGGGCCCGCCGATGCCGGTCACGACCGCCGCCGGAACCGTCCGCCGTGGTGCGCCCAGGTGAGGCGCACCAGCGGCACACCGATCACGGCGAAGCTGAACACGGCGAGCTTGAGCCCGAAGACGGCCACCACCTCACCGGCCGACGGCTGCTCGAGCACCCAGTAGCGCAGCACCAGGCCGGCGACGGCGAGCCAGGCCACCGCCGCGACCACCCGCACCGTAGGTCGAACACGGCGACCGTCCATGCCGGTGCCCACCGTCCGGTGCTCCACGGGCGGGACCGGGGGCTCGGGCTCCTTGCGGGTGATCCGCAACCGCAGCGGGCCGCGGTCGGCGATGTACGGGCAGTCCTTCTCGCCCTTGCACAGCCGGCACATGATCGGGCGGGGCGTGCCGCACGCGATCTCCCGCAGGATGCCGTGCTCCTCCGCGGAGTGGCCGACGAGCAGCACGGGTTCCGCCGCCGGCTCCGGTGCCGCGACGAGTCCCTCGGGGCGTCGGACCTTCCCCACACAGGGCTGATCGGGTCCGACCCATCCCGTGTTGAGGATTCCTTGATCCGAATCTCCCCGCCCCGAGCGCCCCCGCCGTCAGGGCGCCCAGCCGGGGTTGCCCTCGTAGAACTGCGAGTACCAGCGCCGGAACTCGCTGATCGGCCCGTCGCCCTTCACGAGCAGCGGCCGGCGCACGAAGACCTTGTCGCGCCAGATGGGGACGTCCGCGTGCAGGCCGTGGGCGCCGGTGACGCCCTCCACGATCGAGTCGGCCAACGGCTCCATCGCGAGCGGCAGGTGGAAGTGCCACAGCAGCCGCACGTGGCGCCGGTCGATCGGGGTGGTGGCGGTGAGGATCGTCATGAGGTCCGTGACCCGCAGCAGTGCGATGCCGGGCCCGTACGTCCACCTGCGGAACTCGAGGTCCTGGTCCTCGAACCGCTCCACCACCGTCGACAGCGGTCCGTCGGTGCGGAACCGGGAGGTGGACTCGTCGAGCGCGGCCCGACCGTGGACGAAGAAGAAGTGGGTGCAGTCCACGTTGTTCTCGGCCATGTCCTGCAGGCTGGCCACCAGCTCCGCCCGGTAGACGATGGCGTCGGTGAAGGCCGGGTCGTCGACCTCCTCCACCGCCGGCACCTCGTAGGTGGGCGCGGCGTCCGCCGCGTGGTACCAGGCCAGGACCATCCCGTTGACCTCGCGCACCTCGTAGGACCGCACGCAGGCGCGCGAGGGGATGCGCCCCTCGCCGTAGGGGATCTCCACGCAGCGGCCCGACCCGTCGTAGCGCCACCCGTGGTACGGGCACGCGAGCCGGCCACCGCGGACCTCGCCGCCACCGAGGTGCGCGCCCATGTGCGGGCAGTAGGCGCCCACCACCCGGGCCGCTCCGTCGCCGTCACGGAACACCACCACCTCGCGACCGAACGCGATCACGGTGAGCGGCCCGGCGGTGCCGTCGGCACCCGGGGCCACGTCGGAGGACCGGCACAGCGCGTACCAGCCGTTGGGCACCGGCGGTGGTTCCGGGCGCTCCTCGAGTTCGTACGGCAGGGCCTCCGGGGCCACCGCCAGCCCACCGGGTCGCGACGCGGCGACACGGTCGAGGGCGTCGTCGTCGGTCGGCTTCGGGAGCACGGCGTCCCACACCACCTCGGGCTCCTCCGTGGCGGCTCCCCCGGCCGGCCCGTCCGCGACATCGGTCATGTCCCGTCCCCCTTCGGTGCGTTCACAGCTCCGGGTCCCCCGGTTCCGACCCCACGCTGGGGTCGATCGGCGTGCGCAGCGGCACGATCATCATCGAGAAGTCGGCGATGGCCACCACGTGCTCGCTGCCGTCGTCGTTCTCGCCGCCCAGCACCCTGCACTCCACGGTGATGAGCTGCCGTCCGATCTTCACCACCTCGGCCCGGGCCAGCACCTCGTCGGCCCGGGGCCGGCCGAGGTACCGCACGTGCATGTCGGCGGTGACCAGGGACTCCTTCGACGGGTCGAAGTGGCTCGCCCGGGCGGCGGCCAGCGCGCAGGCGAGGTCGACCAGCGTGGCGATCGCCCCGCCGTGCAGCGACCCGGTGAACCCCAGCGCGTTGGGGGCCACGGGCAGGACCACCTCGGCCACCCGCTCGCCCTTGTCGGGCCGGTCGAAGTGCAGGCCGAGGAACTCGTGGAGGGGGATGTCGCTCACGCCACGAACCCCCGTGTGGGCACCGGCGGCGCACCGCGTTCCCCGGGCCAGCGCGAGCCGCCGATCGTGTCGGCGTAGGGGGCGAACGCGTCAGGGTCGAGCGGCCCGGCCACGCTGATGGCACGCGCCGTGTGGCGGGTGGTGACGAGCTCCGCCGTCGCCGGACCCGTCATCGGCAGGAGCTCGGTGTACGGGTCCCACGCGCTCGGGGCGAACACCGGCTGACCGTCGAGCACCTCGGCGTGGGTGAGCACCCCTGCGGTGCGCACCTCCACCACGTGGGGCGGGTAGTCGTAGCCGGGGCCGCCGCCCACGGCACGGCTGACCTTGATCCACCACTCGTGCTCGGCACGCTCCTCGCCGTCGGGCACGAGGGTGCCCGTGACGGCCCCGGCGAAGGTGAGGAACGTGGTGCCCTGGTGCTCCGCCGCTGCCTCCACCCGGTCGCCGAGGCGGAAGAAGGTCACCGAGCACGGGAACTTGGGCTGGCCGTTGGTCTCGCGGCTGATGAAGATCGCCGACTCCTGGTCGATCCCGATGCCGAGGGAGTACCAGCCGTCGGTGCCGTCGTAGCGCGCCGGGACCTTGGTGCTGATCCCGTACTCCGGCCGTCCCTGCACCGGCACGCAGTAGACGCCGATCTGCACGACCGGGTCGCCCCAAGGTTCGAGCCCGGGTGGGAGCAGTGCGGCGATGCACGACGGGTCGGTCGGGTAGCGAAGGACCAGCTTCGGCCAGCCGGCCACCTCGCCGGGGCGGATGAGGGGTGTGTCGGTCACGGTGCTGTCTCCGGGTGAGCTGCGGCCGGCAGGTAGGTGTCCACGATCGCGACCAGCGCCAGGGTGAACAAGCGTTCCACGTCGGGTGGTTCGGCCATGGCCTCCACGGTGGCCGGAGCGATCGCAGGGTCCTCCACCGTCGACCACAGGGCGCCGTGGCGCAGCGGCGCCGGTGACGCGTCGTCGGGCCGCCACGCGCCGATCAGGAACCCGGCGATGCACATGAGCACCGAGCGGAGGGCGTCGCGGGCGGCCGGGCCCCGCACACCGGCCGCCTCGAACTCGGCCACGAGCGCCACCTCCAGCGGCAGCTCCAGGAGCGTGGTGGCGCCCACCTGGCTCGCCAGGGCGGTGACGTTGCGGTGGGCCAGCGCGTTGGTCCAGATGTTGCGGGCCGCCGACAGCACGCGGTCCCGCGGGGTGCGACCGACCACGGGGGCCTGGGCGAGCTGCCGGGCCAGGCGGTCGATCACTGCGATCACGAGCTCGTCGCGGTGGCCCACGTGCCAGTAGATGGTGGTGGTGGTCACGCCGAGCGCCGCCGCGAGCTTGCGCATGGTGAGTGCCTCGGCGCCGCCCTCCTCCACGAGCTCGAGCGCGGCCTGCACCACGTCGTCGCGCTCGAGGCCGGCGCGGGCGGTGGACGTTCGGGTGGCGGCGACCATGACTTGAACAGTGTGCAAGACATCTTGCACACTGTTCAAGTCATGTCGGCCGCACCGGGCCGGCGGGCCGGGTCGCCCCGAACCGCGGGGCCCAGCGAACGGGGGGAACATGCCGAACCCACTCGAGGGCGTCGACACCAGCGACGCGCCGTACCTCATCGTGTCGTCCGACACCCACGCCGGGCTCCGCCCCGAGGAGTACCGCGAGTACCTCGACCCGAGGTTCCTGCCACAGTTCGACGAGTGGGTGGTGGCCCGCCACGAACACCGCCGCATGGTGGAGGAGGTCAACGGCGAGTACGTCGCGAAGTGGGAGGGCGAGAACGCCGAGGGCCTGCGCGGCGCGTACGACCCCGAGGTGCGCGACAAGGAGATGGATGCCGATGGCATCGCCGGCGAGGTGATCTTCGCCGACGGTGACTCGGTCACCGGCCAGGAGTCGCCACCCTTCGGCGCCGGCCTCGCCGCCGGCCAGATCACCGACCCGGAGCTCGCCTTCGCCGGTGCCCGGGCCCACAACCGCTGGCTCGTCGAGTTCTGCGCCACCGACCCGGTGCGCCGCGCCGGCGTGGCCCTCGTGCCGATCGTGCACGGCGTGGAGGAGTCGGTGAAGGAGATCGAGTCGCTCGCGGGACGTCCGGGCATCCGCGGGATCATGATCCCCACCATGTGGCACGAGCACCCGAGCTACGGCCACCCGGTCTACGACCCGGTCTGGGCCGCCGCGTCCGAGGCGGGCCTGGTGGTGCACACCCACTCCGGTGAGGGCGACTGGCCCAGCTACAACGAGAACTGGGCGCAGTTCGTGCTCGAGGTGCCGTTCTGGACCCACCGGCCGCTGTGGCAGCTGCTGCTGAGCGGCAAGTTCGACCAGTTCCCCGACCTCCGCTACGTGGTGGTGGAGTGCGGGTCCTACTGGGTGGGCGACCTGCTCTGGAAGGCCGACACCACCTTCGGCTTCAACGCGAAGGTGAAGAAGCTCAGCTCGCGGATCAAGGGGCTCATCTCCCGGCTGCCGTCGGAGTACTTCGGCACCAACGTGTTCATCGGCGCCTCCACCATGAGCCGGGAGGAGATCCGGCGGCGCCACATGAACGGGGTGGACGCGCTCATGTGGGGCACCGACTACCCGCATCCCGAGGGCTCGTGGCCGCACACCGCCGACCGGCTCGGCAGCGACTTCCGGGACGTGTCGGTGGAGGACACCCGCCTGCTGCTCGGCCTCAACGCCGTGAACTGCTACGACCTCGACCTGGCGGGGCTGACCGAGGTGGCCGGGCGGGTGGGGCCGCGTCCCAGCGCCCTCCACCAGGACCTGTCGCTGCGCACCGCCCCCGACGCCATCCGTACCGCCCGTTGGTGGTTCGACGACTACGGGATGGAGTGGCCCGCATGAGCGCCGCGCCCCCACCGATCGACCCGGCGGGCGCGGCGGCGGTGGTCACCGGCGGCGCGTCGGGCATCGGCCGGGCCATCGCCACGTCGCTGCTGCGCCGGGGCGCCTCGGTCGTGATCGCCGACGTGGAGGCCCCTGCGCTGGAGGCCACCGTCGCGGAGCTGTCCGGAGCGGGCCCCGCCGGCAGCAGCGGCGCGGTCTCGGGCGTGGTCACCGACGTGAGCGACGAGTCGTCCGTCGCCGAGTTGGCCGACGCCGTGTGGGAGCGTCACGGCCGCTGCGACCTGCTGTTCCTCAACGCCGGGGTCACCTCCGGCGGCGGGGGCCTGCCGTGGCAGCAGGAACCCAACGACTGGCGGTGGTGCTTCGGCGTCAACGTCTTCGGCGCGGCGATCGGCGTGCACGAGTTCGTGCCGCGGATGCTCGCCGACGGCCGGCCCGCCCAGGTGGTCACCACGTCCTCCGGCGACGGGGGCTTCGCGCCGGTGGCCACCGCGTCGGTCTACGCCGCGTCGAAGGCGGCGCTGAGCTGCTTCACCGAGGCGCTGCAACTGAACCTGGTGAACGAGGACGCACCGGTGCGGGCCAGTGTGTTCTACCCGTCCGGCGGGCTCATCGACTCGGGGCTCTACTCGGCGGCCCGGAACCGGCCCGAGCACCTGGCGCGACGCGGCGAGGGCACCGGACGCGGTTCGATGACCTTCGACCAGCTCGTGGAACGGGTGACCGCGGCGCGGGGCGCGGCCCCGCCGATCGCTGACGTGGCGGAGCTCGGCGAGTTCGCGGTGGACGGCGCGCTCGAGCGCCGGTTCATCATCGCCCGCGACCTCGAGGACACCGCGGAACTGCTCCACGCACGGGCCGACGCCATCGGTCGGGCCGAACTGCCCCCGAGCCACCGACTCGGCATCTGACCCTCCACCCGGAAATAGGGGTCCGCAACGCCCGGATCGGGCGCGCAGCCGCCGGATTCCGGGGAGGGGACGGAATCAGGCCGGAACCATCTCCAGCTCCGCCGAGCTGAGGCCCCACACGAAGGCGTTCGGCATCTCGACCACCGTGCCCGGCCGCGGCACGAGCCGGTCGACGCGGCGCACCAGCTCCTCGAGGAACACCCGGATCTCAAGCCGGGCCAGCGAACTGCCCAGGCAGAAGTGGGTACCGAACCCGAACGACAGGTGGTTGTTCGGCTGGCGCGTGAGGTCGATCTCCTCCGGCCGCTCGAAGTGGTCCTCGTCGCGGTTGGCCGAGGTGTACATCAGCACCAGCTGCTGGCCGGCCTTCACCTCGGCGTTGTTGACCGTGACGTCCTCACGCGCCACCCGGCACATGTTGTGGATCGGCGTGACCCAGCGGATGAACTCCTCGGCGGCCACGGCGGCGTCGGCCCCGTCCTTGAGCTGCTCCCACAGCTGCGGCTGCTCGGCCATCGCCAACAGCGCCCGGGCGATGACCGTGCGGGTGGTCTCGGCACCGCCGTCCAGGATGAGGAGGCAGTCGGAGATCACCTCGTCGAGGCCGAACGGGTGGCCGGGCACCTCCGCGGTGGTCCACACGCTCATCACGTCGTCCGCCGGGCAGCCCTTCTTGGCCTCGTAGAGCTCGGCGGACGCACCGGCGAACTCCATGGCGGCGATCATGCCGTCCTCGTTCATGTACCGGGGACCGCCGCCGAGCGCGATGGTGCGCTCCGACCAGTCCTGGAGCTTCGGGAACATCTCCTCGGGGAAGCCGAGCAGGAGTCCGATCATCTCCGCGGGCAGGGGCGCCGCCAGTTCGCCGACGATCTCGACCGGGCCGCCGTGCGCGAGTGCGCCGTCGAGCAGCCCGCCGACCGTGGCCCGCACGTGGTCCTCCCAGTTGCCGACCGCCCGCGGGGTGAACCGCCGGGCCACGAGGTTGCGTCGCTGCTGATGGAGGGGGTCGTCGAGACTGATGATCGACTCGTCGGCCGGGATGTTCGGCCGGAACCCACCCTTGGACTTGTCGGAGGAGATGAACAGGTCCTTGCGCTTCTCGATCTCGACCACGTCGTCGTAGCGCGACACGCCCCACAACTCGTTGGTGGCGTCCCAGTAGACGGGTTCATGGGCCCGCATCCAGGCGTAGGTGCTGTAGGGGTCGCCGACGTAGAAGTCGCCGTCGAGCAGGTCGATCTCCGGGCGGGCCACCGGTCAGCCCTCCCCCGGCGCCGGCAGCCGGCCCTCCACCGCGTCGTCGCCGAAGAAGGCGCGGGCCGCCGGCTCGAAGTCGGGGCCGCGACGGAGGTGGTGGCCCCCGTCGACGCTGACCGACGTGCCGGTGATCCAGCTCGACTCGGGACCGGCGAGGAACCGCACCAGGGCGGCGACGTCATCGACGGTGCCGGGTCGCGACACCGGCATGTTCTCCCTGTAGGACCCCATCACCTGCTCGTCGTCCATGACCATCGACACGAGGTCCGTGGCCACGATGCCGGGGCGCACCGAGTTGACCCTCACCCCGGCACGGCCGAGTTCGTCCGCGGTCTGGCGCACGAGCATGTCGATCGCCGCCTTGCTGACGCAGTAGGGGCCCATGAACGGGTGCGTCACCGCGGCGGCGATCGAGGAGATCGCCACCATGGAGCCGCCGCCGTTGCGGGCGATCGCGGCACCGGCGTGCTTGAAGAGCAGGAAGGTCCCCGTGAGGTTCGTGCCGATGATGTCGGTCCACTCCTCGAGCGGGGTGCTGATGATCGGCCCCAGCCCGCCCCGGCCGGCCGAGGCGACGGCGAAGCCCAACGGCGCCAGTTCCTCGGCCGCGGCCACGGCGGCGGCCACGTCCGCCTCTGAGTTGGTGTCCGCGACCTTCCACCCGACGGCCGCACCCTCGGGCCGGACCGCCTCCAGCTCCTCGAACGCGATCCGCAGACGTTCCTCCGTGCGTCCGCAGACGAGCACCGAACACCCGTCGGCGAGGAGCCGGCGGGCCGATTCGAGGCCGATGCCGCTCCCGCCCCCGGTGATCACGGCGGAGTGGCCGGCGAGCGGGACGGCGGGCGTGTGCGCCGTGCCGGAGCGGTCGGGGCTGGTGGGGCTGTCGGTCATGGCGGGCACCGTAGTCATCCCGCGCCCCTCACGCCCGCCACGGGAATCATGTTTCCCCGGTCAGGGGTCCGGACGCGCCGGTGGGGCCCCCGAGGGCCCCACCGTGACGGGCGGGCGACGAACGCCCGCCCGAGGATCACCGGTCCGGTCAGGGCAGCGTGTTGAGCACCTGGCCGGTGGCGCCGGTGTTGCCGCCCGTGCCCCCGGCACCGCCGGCCCCGCCGCTGAACGACGGAGTGCCGACCGGGGCGCTGGCATCCCGCCAGAG
>CAIPVR010000307.1 GCA_903868545.1 uncultured Actinomycetes bacterium | reverse complement strand
GTGGCGGTGGCGCTGGCACTCGCCCTGTTCGGGCTGCCGGCCTGCGGAGGAACGGCCCGTGACGCTCCCCCGCTCGTACTGCCCACCAACGCCGAGCCGTCGGCCATCTACGACGCCAACGGCACCCTCATCACCGTGCTGCAGGAACAGAATCGCTCGGTGGTGCCCCTCGCGGAGGTGCCCCGGGTGGCGCGGGACGCGGTCGTGGCCATCGAGGACGCCCGGTTCTGGACCCACCACGGCGTCGACCCCCGTGCGGTGCTCCGGGCCGCCCGGTCCAACGCGGACGCCGGCGGCGTGAGCGAGGGTGGCTCCACCATCACCCAGCAGTACGTGAAGAACGCGCTCCTGAGCCCCGAACGAACCGTCCGCCGCAAGGTGGAGGAGGCCTCCCTCGCTCTGGCCCTCGAGCGGAACTACTCGAAGGAGGTCATCCTCGAGCAGTACCTGAACACGATCTACTTCGGTGAGGGTGCGTACGGCATCGACGCCGCCGCCCGGACCTACTTCGGGATCCCCGCCTCGGGTCTCGACCTGCCGAGGGCGGCCCTGCTCGCCGGGCTCGTGCGGGCTCCGTCCGAGGACGACCCACGGCGCAACCCGCAGGGCGCGGTGACCCGCCGCAACGTGGTCCTCCAGCGGATGAGGGAACTCGGCTACCTCACCGAGGAGCAACGGGCACGGGCAGCGGCCGCCCCGCTCGAACTGGCACCGGCCCAGCCGCCACCGGAACGGAGCCCCTACCCGGCCGCACACTTCGTCGACGCCGTGAAGGACCTGCTGCTGAACCGCTCCGACCTCCTGGGCACCGGCGCGTCGGAGCGGTACCGGAACCTCTTCCGGGGCGGGCTGCGGATCACCACCACGATCGACCTCCGGCTCCAGTCGACCGCAGAGGCCGCCGTGCGCTCGGCGCTCCCCGGACAGGGGTCCGACCCGCGCACCCCCGATGCCGCGCTGGTGTCGATCGAGCCACGCACCGGCTTCGTCAAGGCCATGGTCGGGGGTCCGGACTACTGGGGCTCGCTCCCGTACCGGCAGGCGAACCTCGCCATGGGGTCGGGTCGCCAGACCGGTTCCGCGTTCAAGCCGATCGTCCTCGCCACCGCGCTGGGCAACGGGGTGGGCACCTCACGTCGTTTCGACGCACCTCCGTCGGTGACCCACCGGCTCCCCGGTGGCGGGACCTGGACCGTGAGCGGCGGCGGCATCGGCTCGGGCACCCTCGAGGAGTGCACGGTGGTGTCGTCGAACACCTGCTACTCGAACGTGATCCTCGACCCGGCGGTCGGCGCCCAGCGGACCGTGGACACCGCACGGCGCCTCGGCGTCACCTCCACCCGGCTCGACGCCGTGCCCGCCGCGGTGCTCGGGACGAACGATGCGACCGTCGAGGACATGGCGTCGGCCTACGCCACCTTCGCCAACGACGGCGTGCACGTCGAGCCGGTCCTCGTCACCTCGATCGAGCGGGCGGACGGCACCATCGTCCACGAGCACGAGCACCGTCAGGAGAAGGCGATCGAGCCCGAGGTGGCGCGCGCCGTGTCCGCCATCCTGCCGGGGGTGATCACCCGGGGCACCGGACGTACGGCCGACATCGACCGTCCGGCGGCCGGCAAGACCGGCACGTCGGAGAACAACGTGGACGCATGGTTCTGCGGCTACACCCCGCAGCTGGCGACCGCGGTGTGGGTCGGCTTCGCCCAGCCCCGCACCGGCTCCGACGGCGTGGCGCGACCGGTCTCCATGCAGCCCCCGAACACCCGCATCACGGTCTTCGGCGGCACGTACCCGGCCGAGATCTGGTCGGGTTTCATGCGACGGGCGCTCGCGGGCTCACCCCCGCTGCCCCTCACCGACCCCGCTGCCGTGCCGCCCCCGACCACCACGGTCCCGCCCCAGGACGAGGCGTCGTTCGCCCCGGTGACCGCGGCCACCCGGGCCGAGGTCCCCGACGTCGAGGGCCGCACCACCGACCGGGCGGTGGCCGCGCTCCGCGACGCGGGCTTCGCGGTTCGACGGGTGGAGACCACCAACGGGCGTCCCGGCACCGCGGCCGGGCAGTCCCCGCCCGGCGGGAGCACGGCGCCGGCGGGATCGACCGTGGTGCTCGAGGTGGTGCCCGGGAACTTCGTGCCCGACGACCCGGTGCCCGACCTCCGCGGCTTCGGGGCCGAGCAGGCCCGACGACAGCTCAACTCGACGGGCTTCACCGTGGTGACCGAGACCGCGTCGCCCCCGACGGGCGCCCTGGGACCGACCGGCACGCCCTACGTGCCCGGACAGGTGTGGCAGACACGACCTGCCGCAGGTGAACGCTCCCCCGACGGCCGGGTCACGATCGTGGTCATGCCGGTCTCGGCCACCACCACGACCAGCACCACCACGACGACCACCCGGCCACCCACCACCCAGCGGCCGCGCTGAGCCCGCACCGGAGCGGGCCGGCCCCCGCCTCGCCGGCCGGCCGTCGCGCTGGCAAGCTGTCGTCGTGCCCGACGCCCCGCCCGCCCGACCCGCGACCGACGACGGACTCGATCCCGGCCGTCCACCCCGCTCGGCGCGCCGGACGATCGGGTGGGTCGCCGCCGGCACGTTCGTGGTGGCCACGTTCGCCATGTGGCTCTACGCGTTCTTCCTCTTCGACCCCGGCCTGAAGGTGGACGAACTGGCCGACCGCACCTTCCCCACGGCGGCCGAGCCGATCTGCGCCGCCGCCGGGGCCCGCCTCGACCAGCTGCCGCCGGCGAACACCGCCAAGGACGCCCTCGAGCGTGCCGACGTGGTCGACCAGGCCGACGAGATCCTGCGCGGAATGCTCGACCAGCTGCGATCGGTGGCCCCGACCGGTGACGACCGGGTCAGCAAGGGCATCAGCATGTGGATCGACGACTGGGAGACCTACCTGCAGGACCGCGTCGAGTACGCCGCGCAGCTGCGCCAGGACCCCGACACACGCTTCACGGAGACCGTGAAGGCCAACCGGCAGATCTCACGGGCCATCGACGGCTTCGCCGAGGTCAACCGGATGGACAGCTGCGTGACGCCCGGCGACGTGGGCTGACCATCCCGTCCGCGCTCGCGCCCGGCTCCTCGTCAGGTCCCGTCGCGGGCGACGGCATCGAGCCCTGCCCGGGCGAGCCGGACGAGGCCCTCCTCGTCGGCGAGCTCCTCGAGCTCGGGCATCGTCACCCACCGCAGGCCGAGCGACTCGTGGTTCCCCCTGACCACCGCGTCGGGCGGGGCGACGACGACGAAGCGGAGGTCGAGGTGGAGGTGCGGACCCAGCGGATCGCCGTGGTCGACCTCGTGGATGTCGAGGTCGACCGCCGGCACCCTGACCCGGAGGCCCTCGATGCCGGTCTCCTCGGTCGCTTCGCGCAGGGCCACCCCGGCGAGCTCGTGGTCGCCGTCGGCGTGGCCCCCCGGCTGGAGCCACCGATGCAGCTTCGCGTGCAGGAGCACGAGCACCCGCCCGCCCGACGCGTCGAGGACCAGCGCGGAGCCCGTCAGGTGTCCGGGAGCCGTGGTCCGGTCCGCGAGTGCGGACCCGGCGCCGGCGAGTGACGCCAGGACCCGCTCACGAGCGGCGACCTGCGCCGGGGTGGACAGCTCCGCCTCCTCCAGGCGGCGTCGCGACCGGTTCGGGTCGGTGGTCGGCGCCAGCTCCGGTGCGCCGGCGGCGATGTAGCGGCCGGGACTCACCGTCCACCCGCAGGACGACCCCGGGACACGCCGGGGTGGTCCGGGACGAGGAATCGCCACGGCCGGTCCACCGCACGGGAGATACCCCCCCGTGTGGTGACCCGGGGACGCTCCGGGGGATCCAGCGCGTCGCGACGGAGACGCAGCTCGGCGCCACGGGCGCAGAGGTCGGCGGCGTCGTCGTCACCGGTGATCCCGAGGGCGGCGCACAGCTTGCCCGGGCCGTCCGCCAGCGACCGGTCGTGACGGACGCCGGGACGCGCCCGGCGCATCTCCTCCACGCCGGCGACCGGTTCGACGGCCCGCAGGAGCACGGCGCGAGCCGGTCCGGCCGGGCCGACCACCACGTTGGCGCACCAGTGCAGCCCGTAGGAGCGGTAGACGTAGAGGTGGCCCGCCGGCCCGAACATCGACTCGTTCCGTGGGCTCCGCCCACCGGCTGCGTGGCTCGCCGGATCGGTCGGGCCGTCGTAGGCCTCCACCTCGACGATCCGGCCGACCCGGCCCCGCACCTCGAGGAGCGCGTTGAGCAGGCGCGGCGCCACCTCGGCCACCTCGCCGGTCAGTTCCCGTCGGGGGAACGGCCGACTCACCGGAGCATCACGCCCGGTCGCCCCGCCGGGCGCGGGCCGAGCCGATCCGCGCCGCGAGCTGCACGCGCTGGGCGGCCACCGGGCCGGGTCCCGCCCCGCCGGGAGTGGTCCGACGGCGGACCGACGCCCCGGGGGCGACCAGTGCCGCGGCATCCGGCCCGAGGGACGGCTCCGCAGCGACCAGGGCGGCGAGGTCCTCGCCGTCGTCGAGCGACCGGCGCACCAACGCGCCCACCACGGCGTGGGCCTCGCGGAACGGCATCCCACGGGCCACCAACCATTCGGCGAGGTCCGTCGCGGCGCCGTACGGCGAGTCGGCCGCCGCGGCCATCCGCTCCGTGCGGAACCCGAGGGTGCGGTACATGCCGGTCATCGCTCCGAGCCCGAGCCGCACGGCGTCGAGCGCGTCGAGGACCGGCTCCTTGTCCTCCTGGAGGTCGCGGTTGTAGGCGAGCGGGAGGCCCTTCAGGGTGGCCAGGAGCCCGGCCAGGTCGCCGATGACGCGTCCGGCCTTGCCCCGGGCCAGCTCCGCGATGTCGGGATTCTTCTTCTGCGGGAGCATCGAGGATCCGGTGGCGAACGCGTCGTCCAGGCGGGCGAAGCCGAACTCCTCGGTGGACCACAGCACGACCTCCTCGCCCATGCGGGACAGGTGCACCGCGACCATCGTGAGGCAGAACAGTGTCTCCGCGGCGAAGTCACGGTCGGAGGTGGCGTCGAGACTGTTCTCGAACACCGCGGTGAACCCGGCGTCCGCCGCGGTGGCGGCCGGCTCGAGCGGCAGCGACGAGCCGGCGAGAGCCCCGGCGCCGAGCGGGGACACGTCGAGACGCACCCGGCAGTCGGCGAGGCGGTCCACGTCGCGCAGGAGCGCCCAGGCGTGCGCCATCAGGTGGTGGGCGAGCAGGACCGGTTGCGCCTGCTGCAGGTGGGTGTACCCGGGCAGGTAGGCCGCACCGTCACCGGTGCCGGCCTCGTCGGCCCGGGCGGCGAGCACCTCGACGAGGTCGAGCACACGGTCGCTCACGTCGTCGACCGCACCGAGCAGGTGGTGCCGGAACGCGGTGGCCACCTGGTCGTTGCGCGACCGGCCGGTGTGGAGCTTGCCCCCGACGGCGCCCACCAGTTCGGTGACGCGACGCTCGATCGCCGTGTGCACGTCCTCGTCGGCGGGTTCGAACCGCAGCTCACCGGCCCTGAACTCCATCTCCACGGCGTCGAGGCCCCCGAGCAGGGCACCGAGTTCCTCCTCCGTCAGGAGCCCGGCACGTGCCAGGCCCCGCACGTGCGCCTTGGAGCACGCGACGTCGTCGACGAGCAGCCGCACGTCGAAGGAACGGCTCTCGGTGAACGCCATCAGTTCCTCGGCGGGCCCCACGTCGAAGCGGCCGTGCCAGAGATGGCCGCGCCCGGCCGGTTCCGCGCCGTCGGTCATGCCCGCCCCTCGGCGCCGGGCCCCTGGACGTCGGACCACGTCTGCACCCCCAGGCCCCAGAGCCGCACGAACCCCTCCGAGTCGGCGTGGCGGAACCGGTCGGCGGCGTCATAGGTGGCGAGGCCGTAGTCGTAGAGCGAGCGCGGCGCCCGGCGGCCCACCACCCAGCACCGGTCGGGAGCGAGCCGGAGTCGGACCTCCCCGGTGACGTGCTCCTGAGAGGAGTCGACGAAGGCGTCGAGCGCCTCCTTCAGCGGCGAGTACCACAGGCCGTCGTAGACGAGTTCGGCGTAGCGGTGCTGGAGCCGCAGCTTCTCGCGCTGGAGGTCGCGCTCCAGGGTGATGGCCTCGAGGTCGGCGTGGGCCATCATCACGGCCAGGGCCCCCGGCGCCTCGTAGGTCTCGCGGCTCTTGATGCCCACCCGACGGTTCTCGACCATGTCGAGCCGGCCCCAGCCGTAGGACCCCACCAGGTGGTTCAGCGCCACGATGAGCTCGTGGAGGGGCATCGACCGGCCGTCGAGGCTGACCGGCACCCCGGCCTCGAAGCCGACGGTGAACTCGGTGGGCTCCGTGGCGGTGCGACGGGTCATCTGCCAGACCCCCTCCGGCGGCTCCGCCCAGGGGTCCTCCATCTCGCCGCACTCGATCGCCCGGCCCCAGAGGTTGTCGTCGATCGAGTAGAGCTTCTCCTTCGTGGCCCCCACGGGGATCCCGTGACGGGCCGCATACTCGACGGAGTCCTCCCGGGTGAACCCCCAGTTGCGCACGGGCGCCAACTGCTCGAGGTCGGGAGCGAGCGCCATGTACGACACCTCGAAACGCACCTGGTCGTTGCCCTTCCCCGTGCAGCCGTGGGCCACGCCGTCCGCTCCGTAGCGGCGCGCCACCTCCACCTGGGTGCGGGCGATCAGTGGGCGGCTGAGGGCCGACACGAGCGGGTACTGGTTCTCGTAGAGGGCGTTCGCCTTGATCACCGGGGCGAGGAAGTCCCGGGCGAACTCCTCGCGCAGGTCCAGCTCCTCGTACGCGATCGCTCCCGCGCCCAGCGCCTTCTCACGGTTGCCCTCGAGCGTGCCCTCCTGACCGACGTCGGCCGACAGGCAGACCACCTCCACCCCGAGGTGTTCGATCATCCAGCGCACCGCCACCGAGGTGTCGAGTCCACCGCTGTAGGCCAGCACCACCCGCTTCGCCATGTCCGTCTCGCTCCCTGTCTCGTCGTTCCTGCGACCCGTCCGTGTGGGCGGTCCGTGTGCGTCGTCCGTGTGTCCTGAGTGCGGGCCGTCCGGCCGTTCAGAGCAGGCCGGCCAGGCGGCCGAGCCGCTCGGCGACCGCTCCGCCCCGTCCTTCGCGGGCGATGACCAGCAGCGTGTCGTCGCCGGCGACCGTGCCGACGACCTCCTCGGTCCCGTTGCGATCGAGCGCCGAGCCCACCACGTGCGCGGAGCCGGGGGGCGTGCGCAGCACGACCAGGTCCCCGGAACGGTCAACGTCCACCACCCAGTCACCGAGGACCCGCCGGAGGTGGCCCTCCGGAGCCACCTGCTCGCGTGGGAGTTCGGGAACCGCGTACGCGGTCTCCCCGCCGGGCACGCGGACCTTGATCGCTCCCAGCTCCTCGAGGTCGCGCGACACGGTGGCCTGGTTCACCCGCACGCCGTCGGCGGCGAGCAGCTCGACGAGCTGCGCCTGGTTCGTGACCCGGTGCTCCTCGATGAGACGGGCCACCCGGTGCTGGCGCTGCGCCTTGCCGGCCATCTCAGCCCTCCCCGTCCAGCAGGAACTGCAGCAGCCCACGTGCCGTGTGCATACGGTTGTGGGCCTGGGGCCAGATCCGGCTGGCCGTGCCGTCGAGGACCCCGTCCGTGGCCTCGTCACCCCGGTGCGCCGGAAGGCAGTGCAGGAACACGGCACCGTCGGCGGCCCGTGCCATGAGTGCCCCGTCCACCCGCCAGCGGGCGAACGCTTCGCGCCGCTCGCGCTGCTCGCCCTCCTGACCCATCGAGTACCAGGCATCGGTGTACACCACGTCGGCCCCCGCCACCGCGGCGGCGGGATCCTCCACCACCTCGGGACGCGCCCCGGCGACCTCGAGCCGGTCCAGGTCGACCGCCCCGAAGCCGTAGCCGGGTGGCGACGACACCCGGAACCGGAGGCCGAGGAGGCCGCACCCGATCCCCAGCGAGCGTGCCACGTTGTTCGCGTCGCCCACGTAGGTGACCGTCAGCCCCGCCAGGCGACCGTGCGCCTGGCGGATGGTGAGCAGGTCGGCCAGCGTCTGGACCGGGTGCGCATCGTCGGAGAGCAGGTTCACCACCGGCACCGACGCCGCGGCGGCCAGCCGCTCCACCTTGTGGTGCTCGAACACCCGGGCACCGATCACGGCGCCGTAGCCGGAGAAGAGGCGGGCGAGGTCCTCCGCCGTCTCACGCGTGTCGATGCCCACCTCCTCGTTGCGCAGCGTCACCGGATACCCGCCGAGCTGCACCGTGGCCATCTCCATCGACGCCCGTGTCCGGGCCGACGGCTTCTCGAACAGCAGCACCACCCCCCGGCCCGCCAGCACGGGCGGCGGCGCGGACAGCTCCGACAGGTCGAGCACCTGCAGGAGTTCGCCGGGATCGAGGTCGTCCACCTCGAGAACGTGCCGTGGTGCGGAACCCATCACTCCCCTCCTCCGTCGACCGCCGCGACGGCGCGGTCGATCGCGGCGCCCACTGCGTCCACGGCGTGGTCGATCTCGTCGTCGGCGATCAGCAGGCTCGGCGCCAGCCGCAACGCGGACCCGGTGACGGCGTTCACCACCACTCCGTGGTCGAGAAGGTCGGCCGCCACCGGCCCGGCGGGCACCGAGAGCTCCGCCGCCAGCAGGAGGCCCCACCCGCGGACCGCAGTGACACCGGGGAGGTCGAGCAACCCGGCGGTCAGCCGGGCACCCGCCCGCTCCGCCCGGGCGGGCACGTCCTCGTGCTCCATCACCGAGAGCACCGCCCGGGCCGCGGCGGTGGCCAGCGGCTGACCTCCGTAGGTGGTGGCGTGGTCACCGGGCTCGAAGGCGGCGGCCACCTCCGCCCGCGCCCAGCACGCACCGATCGGCACGCCGTTGCCGAGCGCCTTGGCCATCGTCACCACGTCGGGCCGGATCCCGGCGCGCTGGTGGGCGAACCACGCACCACAGCGGCCGAGTCCCGTCTGCACCTCGTCGAGCATGAGCAGCACGCCGCGCTCGGTGCAGAGATCGCGCACCTCCCTGAGGTAGCCGTCGGGAGCGGGGTTCACCCCGCCCTCCCCCTGCACCGCCTCGAGCAGCACCGCTGCCACGCTGCCGTCGAGGGCGGCATCGAGGGCCCCGACGTCGGCCCAGGCGACGTGGCGGAACCCCGCCGGGAGCGGCTGGAACGGCTCGTGCTTGGCCGGCTGGCCGGTGGCGTGCAGCGTGGCGAGCGTGCGGCCGTGGAAGCTGCCGTAGGCCGACACCACCGTGTAGGTGCCCTGGGGCCCGCCGGCCCACTTGCGGGCCAGCTTGAGGGCGCACTCGTTCGCCTCGGCACCCGAGTTGGCGAAGAACACCTGCCCGCCCCCGCCGAGGAGCCGGTCGAGGGCGAGTGCCACCGGAGCGTTGTGCTCGGTGCCGAACAGGTTCGACACGTGCAGCAACGTGGCCGCCTGCTCGGCCACCGCGGTGGCGACGGCGGGGTGCGCATGGCCGAGCGAGGTGACGGCGAGGCCCGAGAGCAGGTCGAGGTAGCGCTTGCCCTCCCGGTCCCACAGCCAGGACCCCTCACCGCGCACGAACTGCACGCGCGGGGCACCGTAGGTGGGCATGAGCGGGCAGCGGACGAGGTCGTCCGGGGCGCCCATGGCACGACGGTGGGCCGCTGCTGCGCTCACGGCGCACCTCCCGTCCCGTCGTCGTCGGGCACGACCATCGTGCCCACACCGGCATCGGTGAAGAGCTCGAGCAGCAGCACGTGTGCCAGGCGTCCGTCCACGAGGTGGACCGACCCCACCCCGTCGCGGACCGCCGACGCACAGCCCGACATCTTGGGCACCATCCCGCCGGAGATGGTGCCGTCGGACACGAGCTCCGCGATCCGGTCCGCGGACACCCGGGTGATCAGCGACGATGGGTCGTCCACGTCGGCGAGGAGGCCGGGCACGTCGGTGAGGAAGATCAGCTTCTCGGCGCGGAGCTCCCGGGCCACTGCGGTGGCCGCGTCGTCCGCGTTGATGTTGTAGGTCTGGCCCGCCGCATCCACCCCGATCGTCGCGATGACGGGGATCAGGTCCATGGCGAGCGTCCGCCGGATGAGCTCCGGGTTCACCCGGGTGACGGCGCCGACGTAGCCCAGCTCCGGGTCGTGCGCCTCTGCCTCGAGGAGTTGGGCGTCGGTGCCCGCGAGACCCAGCGCCAGGGGCCCGAAGGCGTTGAGGGCGGTGACGATGTCGGCGTTCACCTTGCCCATCAGCACCATCTGGGCCACCTCGAGCGTCTCGGCGTCCGTGACCCTCCGGCCGTCGACGAACTCGGACTCCTTGCCCAGACGTGCCAGCCAGTCGCCGATCTGCGGCCCACCTCCGTGGACGACCACCGGTCGCATCCCGACCCGGTGCATGAGCACCACGTCCTTGGCGAAGTCGGCGAACAGGTCGGGCCGGGTCATCGCGTTGCCCCCGAACTTGACCACCACGACCGAGCCGCGGAACCGCTCGATGTAGGGCAGTGCCTGCAGCAGGACGTCGACCGCGAGGTCCGGGGCGTGGGGCGACCCGCTCATGGCGTGGTCCCCACGAGCGGGAGGCCGGCCGTCTCGGGGAGGCCGGTCGCGAGGTTCATGCACTGCACGGCCGCACCCGACGCGCCCTTGCCGAGGTTGTCGATCGCCGCGATCGCCAGCACGGTGCCGGTGCGGGCGTCGTAGCGGGCCGTGACGTGGGCCGTGTTGGAGCCGAGGGTGGCCTTCGTGGAGGGCGAGCCGTCGGTCACCACCACGAAGGGCTCGTCGCGGTAGGCGTCCCGCAGGGCGTCGAGCACGCGCTCGGTGCTGAGCCCCTCCACCGT
The DNA here is from genome assembly GCA_903868545.1 of uncultured Actinomycetes bacterium. Classification (GTDB taxonomy): domain Bacteria; phylum Actinomycetota; class Acidimicrobiia; order Acidimicrobiales; family Microtrichaceae; genus CAIPVR01. The sequence goes on along the minus strand of CAIPVR010000307.1, from coordinate 19,087 downwards.
CGGCCGCGCGTAGCAGGTGGCCAGGATGCCCCGGCTCATCGGCACGAGGTGCGGGGTGAACAGCACCGACGCGCCGAGGTTCAGTTCCATCTCCGAGGTGTGGCGATGGTCGAGCAGGCCGTACGCGGTGACGTCGGAGTCGGCGGCGCAGAAGGTGGTGGTCGGCTTGGGCGGCCGACCCGCGCCCGAGAGGCCGGACACGGCGTCGACGATCACGCCCTCGCGGGCCACGAGCCCGTCGCGGACCAGCGGCCACAGCGCCAGGGTGGCCGCGGTCGGGTAGCACCCCGGAACGGCGACGGCACCGGCGCCGCGCAGGGGTTCCCGGGCGAGTTCCGGCAGGCCGTAGGCGAACCGGCCCAGGAGCTCCGGCGCGGAGTGGGTGCCGCCGTACCAACGTTCGTAGGTGGCGGCGTCCGGAAGGCGGAAGTCGGCGCCCAGGTCGAGCACCACGTCCACCCGACCGAGCAGCTCGGGCACGAGGCCCTGGCTCGCCCCGTGGGGGAGCCCGAGGAACACGGCGTCGACCCCGTCGAGGAGGGTCGGTTCCCACGGCAGGAACACGAGATCCGGGTAGGCCGCGGCCAGCCCCGGGTACAGGTCCCGCACGGGGGTTCCGGCCTGGGTGTCGCCGGTGGCGAAGCGGACGTGTGCCTCGGGGTGCCCGGCGAGCAGCCGCAGCAGTTCGGCACCCGTGTACCCGGAGGCCCCGATGATCCCGACGTCGACCATCGGGCCACCCTAGCGCAGACTCATGCAGAGCGCTGCATACTCTTGCGGGATGGCTCGGGCGCCGCCCCACGGAGCGGTCAGGCCCGCAATTCGGCGCCGTGCGTGACGGTGACCTCGTCGATCACCGACGCCCTCAGCTCCGACACCTCGGCGTCGGTGAGGGTCCGGTCCTCGGCCTGGAATCGCAACCGGAACGCCAGGCTGCGCCGTCCGGCGCCGAGTGCGTCGGAGCGGAACACGTCGAAGAGGTCGAGTCGCCGCAACAGGTCGCCGGCCGCGGAGAGGATCGTCGCCCGTACCGCAGCGGCGGGGACGAGGTCGCCCACGACGAACGCGAGGTCGATGTCGGTGGAGGGGAAGCGGCTGACGGTGCGGGCCCTCACGACCCTCGGCGGGAGGGCGAGCAGGTGCGACAGCTCGAGCTGCAGCCACGCGACACGCTCCTCGATCCCCCACGCGGCGAGCACGTCGGGGTGCACCTCGCCGACCTGGCCGGCATCGGCGCCGGCGAGCTCGACGACCGCGCCTCGGCCCGGGTGGAGGCCGGCCAGCACCTCGGGACGGAGGGCCACCGGACCGACCCCGGCGATCGCCACCACCTGGTCGAGCAACTCCACCGCCGCCGGCGCCTCACGGCCGGCGAGCACCACGCCGAGCTGCTCCCGCTCCCCGTCGAGCACCCTGCCGGCCGCGGCCGAGGCCGCCACGTCGACCACCACTCCCTCGCCCGCCTCGAAGACCCGGCCCAGCTCGTACAGACCCACGCCCGCGCGCCGGTGGTTCGCGTTGTGCCGCACGGCCCCGAGGAGTCCCGGCAGCAGCGACGTCCGCAGCACCGACTCCTCGGTGGCCAGCGGGTTCGCGAGGACCAGGCCCGTGGGCGGCAGGCCGCAGCGCTCGAGGTCGCCCGGCGCGAGGAACGGCATCGGCATGGCCTCGTCGAGGCCGGCGGCGAGCAGTGCCCGACGCACCGAGCGGCGGCTCCGCTGTTCGGCGCTCAGGCGGCCCACGTGGGGCGACGTGGGCACCGACTTCCGCAACCGCGACAGCCCGTGGAGGCGGCTCACCTCCTCCACCACGTCGATCTCACCGGACGCGTCGGGCCGGAACGTCGGGATCGTGACGGCGAGGTCGTCGGGGCCGTCGGCCACGGCCCGGAAGCCGATCGGGTCGAGGAGCGAGGCGATGTCGTCGCGGGACAACTCGGTGCCGAGCACGGCGTTCACACGAGCCGTGCGCACCCCCACCGTCACCGGCCACGGCCGGTCCCCCTCGACGTCGACCGCGCCGGGTCGGAGGCGGGTGCCGGCGATCGAGCCGAGCACCTCCGCGACACGGGCCGCGGCCACGGGCGGGAGGTCCGGATCCGTCCCCCGCTTGAACCGGAGGGACGCCTCGGAGTGCAGGTTGTGCGCGGCCGAGGTGAGCGCCACCGACATCGGGTCCCACCAGGCCAGCTCCAGGAGCACCTCCGTGGTGGTCGCGGAGATCTCGGTGGAGGCGCCGCCCATCACCCCGGCCAGACCCACCGCTCGGTCGTCGGCGTCGGCGATCACCCCGTCCTCGGCCCTGAGTTCCCGCTCCACCCCGTCGAGGGTGACGAGCCGCTCCCCGGGGTGCGCCCGCCGCACGCGCAGCCGGCCACCGGGGAGGAGGTCCAGGTCGTAGGTGTGGTTCGGCTGGCCGAGCTCCAGCATCACGTAGTTGGACACGTCGACCACGTTGTTGATCGGGCGCATCCCCGCGGCGAGCAGCCGCTGGGCGAGCCACCAGGGCGACGGGCCGACCTGCACACCCGACAGGACCCGCGCGACGAACCGGCCGCACAGGACCGGGTCGAGCACCTCGACCGACATGGCGGCGAGGGCGTCGGGCCCGGCGACCTCCGGTGCGGGCTCCGGGACGGTGAAGGGCACGCCCTGCCGGGCCGCGAGGTCCCTCGCCACCCCCGCCACCGAGAGGGCGTCCGGGCGGTTGGGGAGCACGTCGAGGTCGAAGACGGTGTCGGGCACCAGTCCGAGGGCGTCGGTGAGGGCCGCGCCGGTCTCGAGCCCGGCGGGGAGGATGAGGATGCCGCCGTGGTCGTCACCGAGGCGCAGCTCCCGCGAGGAGCACAGCATCCCGTTGCTCATCTCGCCGCGCATCCGACGGGCCGCGATCTCCATGCCGTCGGGCATCGTCGTGCCCACCGTGGCCAGCGCCACCAGGTCACCGGCCGCCATGTTCGAGGCGCCGCACGCCACCTGCAGGGCACGGCCGTCGCCGGCGTCCACGTCGACCAGACGGATGCGGTCGGCGTCGGGATGGGCGCGCACCTCCAGCACCTCGGCGACCACCACCCCGGGCAGGGGTCCACCGACGTCCCAGCGTTCCTCGACCGCCAGGCCGAGGTCGTCGAGCAGCGCGCCCACCTCGTCGGCGTCGCCGCGCAGCGGGGCGAACTCCCGCAGCCAGTTGAGCGTCACCCGCACCGCACGCGTCCCTTCTCGCACGACCGAACGGCCGGCTCCGTCGTCATCGCCGCCACCGTCAGAACTGCTCGAGGAAGCGGACGTCGTTGGTGACGAACTCCCGCAGGTCCTCCACCTGGTGGCGGATCTTGGTGAGCCGGTCGATGCCGAAGCCGAACGCGAACCCCGACCACTCCTCCGGATCGAGACCGCACGCCCGCAGCACGTTGGGGTGCACCATCCCGCACCCGCCCACCTCGAGCCAGGTGCCGTCGGGCTGGGAGATGTCGACCTCGGCGGACGGCTCCGTGAACGGGAAGTAGCTCGGGCGGAGGCGGCTCGTGAGCTCACGCCCGAAGTAGGCCTTGGTGAACGTCTCGATCGTCCCGGCCAGGTCGGCCATCGACACGCTGCGGTCCACGACGAGGAGCTCGATCTGGTGGAACACGGGGAGGTGGGTTGCGTCCGCCGTGTCGCGCCGGTACACCCGCCCCGGGCACACCACGTAGATCGGCGGACCCGACCCCTCCTCCACCGCCCGCAGCATCGTGCGCACCTGGACCGGGGAGGTGTGCGTACGCAGCAGCAGCTGCTCACCACCGACCCCCTCGAACTGGCCGGCGTCGAGATAGAGGGTGTCCCACATGGACCGTGCCGGGTGCGACGGCGGCAGGTTGAGCGCCTCGAAGTTGAACCAGTCGGTCTCCACCTCGGGACCCGACGCCACGGTGAAGCCCATGCCGACGAAGACGTCCTCGAGCTCCTCCCAGGTGCGCGTGATCGGGTGCGCGTGGCCCACGCGGGCCCGGCCGGACGCCTCGGTGAGGTCGAGGGCCTCGGCGGCGAGGCGGGCCGCGGAGGCCGCGGAGCGGAGGTCCTCGCGGCGCGTCGCCGAGGCCTCCTCGAGCGACCGCCGTGCCTCGTGGAGCGCGGCACCCACCGCTCGGCGGCCGTCGTCGTCGAGGTCACGGAGGGACGCCTTGAGCAGACCGAGCCGCGACCTGCGGCCCAGCAGGTCGGCGTCGAGCGCGGCGAGCGCGTCGAGGTCCGCCGCGCCCGCGAGCGCCTGCGTCCCACCGGACACCAGCTCCTCGATCTCCGCGACCAACTCGACGGCGTCAGCGCTCATGGTCGGTCATTGTGGCCCACGGGGCGACCCCGACCGCCACTTCGTTCCGGCCCGAGCCCGTCGCCCGCCCCTCCGGGGTCCCCGGCGCGGACCCGGCGGCGCCGGGCGAGATCGAACAGCACCACCGACCCGGCCACACCGGCGTTCAGCGACTCCACCCGGCCCTCCATCGGGATCGACACCGACCCCCGGCACCGGGCCACCAGGGACGGGGCGAGCCCGTGGGCCTCGCTGCCGACGAGCAGCGCCACGGGGGCACCGGCCGGGACCACCTCCGGCGCCGCGCCGGCACCACCCACGAGCGCCCACGCCGGGAGACCGTGCCCGTCGAGGAGACCGAGGAGCGCCTCGGGGTCGACGCCCTCGGCGACGGGCACCCGGAACAGGGAACCGGCGGTGGCACGCACGCACTTCGGATTGGTCACGTCGACCGAGCCGGCGGTGAGCACCACCCCCGCCGCACCGGCGGCCTCGGCCGCGCGCACGAGGGTCCCGGCGTTGCCGGGATCCTGCAGGCCCACGAGCACCACGAGCGGACGCACACCGGAGGACGCCGCACCGACCACGGCGGCCGGTTCGCGGAGCTCGCGCCGGACGACGGCCGCCACGGCCTGCGGCTGGACCAGGTCGAGCGCCTTCGCGAGCACGCCGTCGTCGACCTCGCACAGCGTCACACCGGCCGCGGACACCCGCTCCAGCAGGTCCGGATCGGCGCCGGGCTCGGCCACCACCTCCCGGATCCCGACGCCCGCGTCGAGCGCCTCCCCGAGCAGCACCGGGCCGTCCACGACGTAGGCACCCTCGCCGGTACGCGCACTGCGACGCCGGGAGAGGCGCCGCAGTCGCTGGACGGTGGGATGTCGGATCCCGGCCCGCTCCCGGTCGGGGCGGGCCGGACGCTGGGCGGTCAGCTGCCGGCGCCGGTGGCGGCCGGGGCGGCCTCCACGGCGTCACGGGCCACGGCCACGAGGCCCCGGAACGCCTCCGGGTCGCGCACGGCGAGGTCGGCGAGGACCTTGCGGTCGACCTCGACCTCGGCCAGCTTCAGACCGTTGATGAACCGGTTGTAGCTCAGGCCCTCGGCCCGGCAGCCGGCGTTGATGCGCTGGATCCAGAGCTTCCGCATCTCACCCTTGCGGGCGCGACGGTCGCGGAAGGCGTACTGCCCGGCGTGCATGACGGCCTCGTTGGCCGAGCGGAAGGACCGGCTCCGGTTGCCGTAGTAGCCCTTCGCCTTGCCGAGTACCGCCCGGCGCTTCTTCTTGGCGTGGACGCCGCGCTTGACGCGTGCCATCGGTGCGCTCCTTTCCTGAAGCGGTCGTGGTGGAGGTTCAGATGCCGAGCTGGCGACGGGCGCGGTTGCGGTCGCCGCCGGTGAGCTCCACCTCGCCCGCGAGTCGGCGGGTGCGGGTGGAGGGCTTCTTCTCCAGGATGTGGTTGCGGTTCACCTGGCGGCGCATGATCTTGCCGGTCCCGGTGACCTTGTAACGCTTCTTGGCGCCGGAATGAGTCTTCATCTTCGGCATGTCGGTTCCTCCTCTGGGCCCCCGCACGGGGGGCCGTGGCCGACCCCCGGAAGGGGGCCGTCAGTCGGTGGCGTCGGCCGCGGCGGGTGCCGGTTCGGCGGCGGCCGGTGCCGGTTCGGCGGCGGCGGGTGCCGGTTCGTCCCCGGCACTGTCCTCCCCCGCAGCACCTTCGTGCCCCTCCGCGTCCACCTTCTTCTGGTGTGCGGCCTGGGCCTTCTTGTCGGGCCCGAGCACCATGGTCATGTTGCGGCCGTCCTGCTTCGGCATCACCTCGACACGGCCGAGGTGGGCCACCTCCTCCGCCACACGGTCCAGGATCCGGCGCCCGAGCTCCGGGTGCTGCATCTCACGGCCACGGAACATGATCGTGACCTTGACCTTGTGGCCCTCACCCAGGAACTGGGCGACCTTGCGGGTCTTGGTGTCGAAGTCGCCGCCGCCGATCTTCGGGCGGTACTTCATCTCCTTGACCGTGATGTTGGTGGCCTTCTTGCGGGACTCCTTGGCGCGCTGCTGAGCCTCGTACTTGAACTTCGTGAAGTTCATGATCCGGCACACCGGCGGGTTGGCCCCGGCGGCCACCTCCACGAGGTCCAGGTCCATGGACCTCGCCGCCGAGAGGGCCTCCGGGAGCGGCTTGATGCCCAACTGGGCCCCGTCGGGACCGATCAGCCGGACCTCCCGCGCCCGGATCTGTTCGTTGGTCCGGGGCTCGTCACTCGCTGGAGCAGCTATGGCCGATCACTCCTCAACACCACATCCTTTCGTCGGTGCTCGCTCACGCAGCCCCCGACCGACAACGCGGACGGGCGGGTGCCACGGGGCACCCGCCGACGCGGGACCGGATCGACCGGCCTGGCACGGTCCCGGACTCGAGTGGCACGGACGGAGCCGTGCCGCGGCCGGGAGGGGCGGGCGCCCACTTGCTCGGTTGTCGACGGGTACCGTACCAGCCGGACCGCCCCGGGCCAGCATCGGGGCCCCGACACGGCCCCACGCATCCCGCCCGGGCCCGACGAGAGGCGACCCCGCGAATGAGTTCCCTGTGGACCCCCGACGGTGAACGGCCCGTGCGCCGCGAACGGCCCGACCCGACCGCCGACACGACCTCCGGGCCCCCGCCGGCCGGTGGACCCGACGACGGTGGCGACGGCGTGCCGCCCGAGGTCCTCCGCCAGGCGGCCGAGGCCATGGGGCTCGACCTCGACGCCCTCGACGAGCAGGACCGCGACCAGCTCCGGGCCGAGCTCGCCGAGATGATGCGGGTCCGCAGCGAGCTCGCCGACCAGCCCGCCGCCGAGGTCCTCGTCAACCACGTCCAGCGTTTCTTCGACCTCGTGCTGATCTACCTCGAGGCGGAGCCGCCGCGGTTCGCGGAGGCCGCCACGGTGATCGAGGGGCTCCGAGGCCTCGTGGAGGGGGTGGGTGACCGATTCGGGCAGTACACCGAGGTGACCCACCAGGTCGTGGCGCAGGCCCAGATGCTGTTCGTCCAGGTCAAGGAGCGCCGGGAGGGCGCGCCTCCGGCGGGGTGACGACCGGCGGGGCGGGGGCCAGCGGCGTCACCGCCACCGCCTCGGTGCACCCGTCGCGGGCCACGACCACCTCGTGGGCGACCCGGGTTCCCACGGCCACCGACCGCGTGCCGTCGGTCAGCGCCGTGCAGTGGAAGCGGTGCGTCACGCCGTCGTCGTCGCGGACCTCACCCAGACCGGCGGGATCGTCGAACCCGATGACCGAACCGAGGTGGACACTGGGACGGGCCACTGGACCGCTCAGTGCACGATCTTCGAGAGCGGGAGCTCGATCAGGTCCGTCGCCCCGGCGTCCTTGAGCGCAGGGATCAGGATGTTGATCTCCCGCTTGGGCACCACCGTCTCGACCGCGTAGCCGGCCGAGCCGTACAGCTCGTTGACCGTGGGGGTCTTCATCGCCGGGAGCACCGCGATGACCGCGTCGAGGTGCTCCGCGGCCACGTTCAGCTTCACGAGGACCTTGCCCCGCGCCTCGAGCACCCCTTGCAGCAGCGTCATGACCTGCTCCATGGCGTGACGCTTCGCCGGATCCGCGTGGGCCGACGGGTTGGCGACGAGCTCGGTGTAGGACACCAGGATCGTGTCGAGGATCCGGAGGCCCGCGGCCCTCAGTGCCGAGCCGGTCTCGGTGATGTCGACCACGCAGTCCACGATGTCGGGCACCTTGGCCTCGGTGGCGCCGTAGGACAGCCGGACGTCGGCCTCCACCCCGCGTTCCGCGAAGTGGCGACGGGTCAGCTCGGGGTACTCGGTGGACACGCGCACACCGGCTGGCAGCTCGGCCACCTCCCGGTAGGGCGAGTCCTCGGGCACGGCCACGACCACCCGGATCGGGTTGCTCGTGGCCTTCGAGTAGCGCATCTCCCCCAGCGACACGACGTCGGAACCCGTCTCCTCCACCCAGTCCCGGCCCGTGATCCCGAGGTCGAACAAGCCGTCGGCGACGTAGGTCGGGATCTCCTGGGGCCGCAGGATCCGGACGGAACCGATACGCGGGTCGTCGATCTCCGCCCGGTAGTTGACCGCCGAACTCCGCCGGACGGGGAGGTCGGCGGCGTCGAACAGTTCCATGGTCGCCTTCTCGAGCGACCCCTTCGGCAGGACGAGGGAGAGCACGACGGGCGAGGGTAGCCGTGGCCCGAGCCGCCGGTGGAAACGGATTCCCCGGGGCGGCAGCCGTGGCCGCTCCACCACGTTCCGTGGAGATCGGCGGAATCGTGCGCCGGCCCATGGACACGCTCCGTGATCGTGTGCTTGAGTACGCGACAGCCCGGCGCCGAGAGGTGCCGCTGGGGAGGGCGTGTCAGAAGGGCGACACGTTGGCGACTCCTCAACTCCTGCGAACGGACCGGGCACCTCGCGGTTCCGTCACGGGCGTCACCGCGCCCGCCCCCGCCGACACGCCGGCCACCCCGGTCACGGCGCCGACCGTGATCGGCGACGAGTCCCTGCGGGACTTCGAACCGGAACGGCTCGATCCCCACCTCGACGTCCACGCCGTCGACCCGGGCGGTCCGCTGTGGGACACGGCGGAACGGTTCGTCTACGACGTGTTCCGTGTGTCCGGGTTCTGCGACGAGTCACCCCGGGGTGTGGTGGAGGAGACCGAGCCGTGGCGGGCCGGCAGCCGGCTGCACGTGATCACGGAGTCGAGTTCCGTGGTGGGGGTCGCCCGCACCGTGATCGGCCGCTACGACGACCTTCCGGTGAGCCAGTTCGACCCCGAGGTGGAGGTCCCCGGCGGCCTGCTCTGCGAGATCGGCTCCCTCGCCGTCCGGCCCACGCAGCGTGGGCTCGGGGTGGCGAACGAGCTGCACCGACGAGCCTTCCGAGAGGGCTTCGACCGCGGGGTGGAGGGGTTCTGCTTCCTGGTCGACCAGTGGATGTTCGACTTCTTCCGTGACCACTACGGACTGCCGGTGCGGGCCCTCGCCCCACCACGGCGGTTCATGGGTGGCGACGTGGTGCCCACCGGGATGTGGATGCCGGAGATGTTGCACGTGATCGCGCGGATCCGACCCAACGTGTACCGGTGGTCGGTCGAGGGCCTGTCGCCGCACGTGTTCGACGAACTCGACCTTCCGGTCGCCCTGCCCTGACCCGGACCGGCGGCCCCGCACCGACGGGTGCACCGTCCGCGGCGCGGCGGCGGGCCACCCGTAGGATCGCGTCGGTCACTGCCCCGGAGGGGGCCGTGACGGGAGGCATCGTGGAGGACGGCGGCGCCGCCGGCTGGTGGAACGACATCCGCTCGCTCGGAGTGTTCGGACGGGCCTGGTCGGTCGGGATCGTGCTGTTCTCCGCGGCGCGGGCGCTCGTGGCGTGGCCCGCGCTCGGCAGGTACGGGGTCGATCCCTGGCTGTTCCTCGCCATCGATCTCATCACCGCCGTCCCGTACGGCGTGGCGCAGGCCGTGACGGTGAAGATCCTCCGTGATCCCACCCGGCCCGCCGGCCACGCAGCTGGTTGGGCGACCGTCGTCGGCGCCGCCTTCCTCGCTCCGTACGTCTACATCTTCGCGGCCAGCGGATCGATGCCCGCCTACGCCTACCTCGGCGTCCTGCTCTGGATGCTGGTCTTCGGGGTGCTCGCCGTCCTCCGCATGCGCAAGCAGGTGCGGGCGCCCCGGGAACCGACCGGGGCCGAGCGCTCCCCAACTCCTTGATTCCCGGGTCCCCGCGCCGATCGGGTGCGGGAGACCGACCGAGGAACCATGGCAGGCGGACCGAGTCATCCCCCCCACAACGCGCACCGACGGGCCACCTCGGCCCTGCGCGGGTTCGTGGCGCTGAGCGCCGCCACCTACGCGTTGCTCCTGGTGCTGCTAAGTGTGGCGCCCGAGGTCGCCGGACCCGTCTACGTGGTGTTCGGCGTGACCGCACTGTTCGTGGTCGCCCGGCGCGTCCGCGGACTGCCCGGGCCGATCCGTCGCGCTGCGAGCTACATGCTCCTCGCCGGCGCCTCCTCGGTCGCGGGAGCGGTCCTTCGGGCGGTGCACGGCACCGTCGCCGGCATCGACTACCCGTTCCCGTCGCCGGCGGACCTGTTCAGCGCAGCCGCCTATCCGCTGTTCCTGGCCGCGATCATCACGATCGTCCGCCAACGGGTGGGGCGCATCACCGCTGATCTCGTGCTCGACGCCGTGGTCGGGGGCGTCGCCGCCGGCCTCCTGCAGTGGCAGCTGATCCTGCTCCCCTACCTCGAGACGACCACCGCCGATCCTGCGGCCCGGGCCATGAACGTGGCCTACAGCCTGTTGTCGATCCTGCTCGTCATGGCCGCCTGCATGGCGTTGGTCGCGGGCGGCAACCGGACCACGAGCAACCGCCTGCTCGCCGCCGGCCTGCTCGCGACCGTGGCGCTCGATGTGGTCGCCACCCTCATCACGGCCGGACGCGCCCCCGAGGAACTCCGCCTCGTGCTCGCGCCGCTGGTCTTCATCCTCGGCGGCGCAGGCCTGCTCCACCCCTCCGTGATCCACCTCATGGAGCGCCCGTCGGACCCGGCCCAGGTACGGCGTCTCACCAACAAGCGGATCGGGGTGCTCGCACTCGCCCTGCTCGCCGCTCCGATCCTCATGGTCGCGGGGCTCGCCGGATCCCGCTCCAGCCTCTGGCTGCCCGCCGTGGGGGCGCTCGCGCTCGCACCCCTGGTCCTCGTCCGGCTCGGCCGGCTGGTGCGCGAGAACGAGGGCATGGCGATCTTGGAGGCGACGCTCCGTTCCGTCGGCGAGCGCCTGGTGGGGGCCGAGAGCCCGGCGGACGTGCAGCGGGTGATCACCGTCGGTGCCGGGCAGGTGCTCGGCGGCGAACTGCACGGCGGCGGCCTGCTCCTCGACCCGCAGGACGAGACCCCGGGAGCGGAGGCCCTCCCCTCCCACGTCATCGCCGACCTGCGCGCCCGGCTCCGCGACGGCACGCCCCCGGGCGACCGGCTCGTCGACCTCGACGACGGCTGGCTGGCCGGCACCGCAGTGGTGCAGGGGCGGGTGCGCGCCGCGCTGCTCGTGCCGGACGGCCCCGACCTCACCCCCGCCCGGGCCCGGGCGCTCGTGGCCCTGTGCCGCGAGGCGTCGATCGGGCTGCGGGCCGTGGACCAGGCGGAGCTCAACGTCCGTCAGCGATCCGAGGAGCGGTTCGCCTCCCTGATCGACAACTCCTCCGACATCGTCACCATCCTCGACCCGATGGGGCGGATCACCTACGTCTCCCCCGTCGCCCGGCGGCTCCTCGGCTACCCGCTCCGCTACGTGGAGGGACTCCCCGCCCTCGATCTGGTGCACCCCGACGACCGCGGGACCGCCGACGCCCTGGTGGCCGACGTGCGCCGCGGCCAGCGCGACGGCGCCGAGATGCGCCTCCGCCACGTGGCCGGCACGTACCACTGGTTCGAGGTGGTCGGCGTCGACCTGAGCGCCGACCCGAACATCGCCGGCATCGTGCTGACCGCACGCGAGATCGGCGACCGCAAGACCGCCGAGGAGCAACTGCAGCTGTCGGAGGCCCGCTTCAAGGCCCTCGTCCAGCGTTCGTCGGACCTCGTGCTCGTGGTGGATCCGACCGCCGGGGTCCGCTACGTCTCACCGTCGGTGACGACCGTGGTCGGACTCGAGGAGCAGGACGCCCTCGGGCGACCGCTCGAGGAGCTCTTCCGTGACTCCGGCACCGACTGGGAGGTGGCGCTGCGCCGCGCCGCGCCACGCGACGGCACCCACCCCGAGCTACTGGAGTTCGGCTTCCGCAACGCCATGGACGAGTGGGTGCACCTGGAGGCCACGGTCAGCGACCTCCGCGCCGAGCCGTCCGTGGGCGGCTTCGTGCTGAACGCCCGCGACGTCACCGAGCGCACCTCGATGCTGCAGCGCCTGCGGTACCAGGCCACCCACGACGACCTCACCGGCCTCCCCAACCGGATCCTCGCCGCCGAGGAGCTCTCCGGCATGCTCGCCCGTAACGGCGGGAACAGCACCGTGGCGGTCGTCTCCGTGGACCTCGACGACTTCAAGGACGTCAACGACAGCCTGGGCCTGGCCCACGGCGACGACCTGTTGCGCGCTGCGGCGGACCGCATCATCACCTCGCTGGCCTTCGGCGACCTCGTCGCCCGGGTCGGCGGCGACGAGTTCCTGGTGGTGCTCGAGCGGGCCCACGGCGAGGACCGGGTCCTCGAGGTCGCCGAGCGGATCCTGACCGACCTCGCCCAGCCCTTCGGCATCGCCGGCCGCGAGCTGTCGCTCACCGCCTCGGCGGGCATCGCGTTCGACCACGACCGCACCAGCGCCGCCGAGGTCCTCCTCCGCAACGCCGACACCGCCATGTACAAGGCCAAGGAACAGGGCAAGCGCCAGGCCGTGGTGTTCGAGGCCGAGATGCACACGGCGAGCTTCGACCGCCTGGAGCTGCGGGCCGATCTGGCCCGGGCGGTGGAGACCGACCAGCTGGTGGCGCACTACCAGCCCATCGTGGACCTGCAGACCCACCGCGTGGTCGGCTGCGAGGCGCTCGTGCGGTGGCAGCACCCACGGCGGGGCCTCCTGAGCCCCGCCATCTTCGTGCCGCTGGCCGAGGAGACGGGCCTGATCGGCCGGCTCGGCGAATGGATCCTCGAGCGGGCGTGCCGCGACCTCGCCGGGTGGCGCCGCCAGCTCGGCGAGGGGGCCGCCGACCTGACGATCTCGGTGAACCTGTCGGCCCAGGAACTGCACTCCGAACGGTTGCTGCCGACGGTCACGTCGATCCTGAACGACACGGGCCTACCTGCGGACCGGCTGGTGCTCGAGGTGACCGAGTCCAACCTGCTCACCGACACCGACGTGGTCCAGGACCGGATGGAACGCCTGCGGTCGCTCGGGGCCCGGCTCGCCATCGACGACTTCGGCACCGGATACTCGTCGCTCGGCTACATCCACCGCTTCGACTTCGACGTCCTGAAGATCGACCGGAGCTTCGTGGAGGGCCTCGAACGCCCCACCAACCGGCGCATCGTGACCGCGGTGATCGACCTGGCCCGCGAGCTCGGGGTGCGGGTGGTGGCCGAGGGCATCGAGGAGGAGGACCAGGAGCGGATCCTCGTGGAGCTGGGCTGTCCGCTCGGGCAGGGCTACAAGTTCTCCCGCCCCGTCCCGGCGGTGGAGTTCGCACGCCTCCTCCGCTCCCCCGCCACCACGGTCTCCTGACGGCCGGGGAGCCGCGGACCCGGTGAGCTGGACCGGCGCCGCCGGTCGCCGGGGGCCAGACTGTCGCCGTGGGCGGAACGGACGGGATCGTGGAGGTGGCCGACCCCACCGACCCGCTGCTCCGCGACTACCGGCACCTGACCGACGCCGCGGCACGACGGGCCGACCATCCCGTGGTGATCGTGGAGGGGGTCGTGGCGCTGCGCCGGGTGCTCGGCGCCGGGGTGCCGCTGCGCTCGGTGGCGCTCACGCCCACCCGGGCCCGTGAACTCGGCCCGGAGGTGACCGTCGCCGCGCCCGGGACCCCGGTCCTCGTCGCCGAACGGTCCGTCCTGGCCGGGGTGACCGGCTTCGACGTCCACCGGGGGGTGCTCGCGGCGATCGACCGGCCGCCTCCCCGCCCGGCCGTGGACGTGCTGGCGGCGGCCCGGGCCTCGGGGGCGGTGGCCGTCGCCGAGGGGCTCAGCGACCACGAGAACGTCGGCGCCGTGTTCCGCAACGCCGCCGGTCTCGGCCTCGGGGCCGTGCTGCTCGACGACCGCTGCGCCGAGCCGCTCTACCGACGCTCCGTCCGGGTGTCGCTCGGGTGGGCGGCGGTCCTCCCCCACGCCCGGCTCGGCCCGCTGCCGGACGGACTCGTCACGGTGCGCGATGCCGGGTTCCGGACGCTCGCGCTCACCACCTCCGCGGCGGCGGTGCCCGTGGGGAGGGCCGGTCCCGTCGGCCTCTTCGACGGACCCGTGGCCCTGCTGGTCGGGGCCGAAGGTCCGGGACTCGCCCCGGGCACCGTGTCGGCGTGCGACGCGGAGGTGACCGTCCCCATGGCCGCGGGGGCGGACTCGTTCAACGTGGCGACCGCACTGGCGGTGGTCGGGGCGTTCCTCGGCGAGTGGCGGAGAGGCTGAGTACCCGTCCACCCGGTCGCCGGTCGCGCTCAGTCGCCGCGGAGCGCCACGAGGAGCGCGGCCATCTCGAGGGCGACGTCGGCGGCCTCCTCGCCCTTGTTGTCGCCCGCCACGTCGCCGTCGACCACGGAACGGACCAGCGCCTGACGCCGGTCCTCCACGGTGAGCACCCCGAACGCGACCGGCACGCCGGTGTCGAGTTGGACCCGCATCACCGCCTCGGCCGCAGGGCCGGCGACGTACTCGAAGTGGGCGGTGTCGCCGCGGATCACGCAGCCGATGGCGATCACCGCGTCGTAGCGGCCGGTGGCGGCCATCGCCGAGCAGCCGAGCGGCACCTCGAACGCCCCGGGCACCCAGGCGACGTCGACGTCGTCCTCGGCCACCCCGCACTCCACCAGGCGACGGGTGGCGCCCCGCAGCAGCCGGTCGGTCACGGCGAGGTTCCATCGGGCGACCACCACGCCGATGCGGCGGCCGGTCCCGTCGGGCCGGCCTCGACCGCCCTCACCCCGGAAGTCACGTCCCATGATCGCCTCAGTCCAGCCCCTCGAGCAGGTGGCCCATCTTCTCCCGCTTCGTGCGGAGGTAGTCGATGTTCTCCGGGTTGGGCACGGACTCCACCGCCACCCGCTCCGTGATCTCGAGCCCGAACCCCTCGAGGCCGCCGTACTTGGCCGGGTTGTTCGTCATCAGCCGCATCGTCGTGATCCCGAGGTCGTTCAGGATCTGGGCGCCGATGCCGTACTCGCGGGAGTCCACCGGCAGGCCCAGTTCGGTGTTGGCCTCGACCGTGTCGCGGCCGTCCTCCTGCAGGCTGTAGGCCCGGATCTTGTGCCCGAGTCCGATGCCGCGGCCCTCGTGGCCCCGGAGGTACACGAGCACCCCCAGCCCGTCCGCCGCGATCCGCTCCATCGCGGCGTGCAGCTGCACGCCGCAGTCACACCGGAGGGAGTGGAACACGTCGCCCGTGAGGCACTCCGAGTGCACGCGGACGAGGACGTCGGACTCGCCCTGCACCGCCCCGCGGGCGAAGGCCACGTGCTGCTCGCCGTCGAGGACGGACTCGTAGACGTAGCAGGTGAAGTCACCCCACGGGGTGGGGATCCGGGCCTCGGCGACCCGCTTCACGAGCTTCTCGTTCTGCCGCCGGTACTTGATCAGCTGGGCGATGCTGATCATCAGCAGGCCGTGTTCCCTGCAGAACTCCACCAGGTCGGGGACCCTCGCCATCGTCCCGTCGTCGTTGACGATCTCGCAGAGCACCCCGGCCGGGTAGAGCCCGGCCATGCGGGCGAGGTCGACCGCCGCCTCGGTGTGGCCGGCCCGCTTGAGCACGCCGCCGTCGGCGTAGCGCAGCGGGAAGATGTGACCGGGCCGGGCGAGGTCCGCCGGCGTGGTGGCCGGATCGGTGAGGGCCCGCAGGGTGGCCGACCGGTCGGCCGCCGAGATCCCCGTGGAGGTGCCGTGCACGTAGTCCACCGAGTAGGTGAACGCGGTGCGGTGCGATTCGGTGTTCTCCCTCACCATCAGCGGGATCTCGAGCTCGTCGAGGCGTTCCCCCAGCAGCGGGGCGCAGATCACGCCCGACGTGTGGCGCACGAAGAAGGTGATCTTCTCGGGGGTGGCCGCCTCGGCCGCCAGGATGAGGTCACCCTCGTTCTCGCGGTCCTCGTCGTCGACCACCACCACGATCTCACCACGGGCGATGGCCGCCACCGCGTCCTCGATCGACGCGAAGTCCGAGGACTCGTCCCCCTGCTGCTCCAGCGGTTCGCGGTTCATGCCGCCGTCCCCTCTCCGGGAGCGGCCGGGGGCAGGAAGCCACCCAGGAGCCGCTCGGCGTACTTGGCCATCACGTCGACCTCCAGGTTGACGGGGTCACCCGGCGAGCGCCGCCCGAGGGTGGTGACCTCGGCGGTGTGCGGGATCAGTGCCACGGTGAAGCCGTCGTCGAGGACGTCCACCACCGTGAGCGACACGCCGTCCACGGTGACCGAACCCTTCTCGACCACGTAGCGGAGCAGGTCCGACGACATCCGCACCCGGAGGTCGGGGGCCGGGGCCACCACCTCGCCCACCGTGTCCACGTGGCCCTGCACGAGGTGACCGCCGAGCCGGTCCTCGAGGCGGACCGGACGCTCCAGGTTCACCGGGTCGCCGGGACGGACCGAGCCGAGCGACGTGCGGCGGAACGTCTCCTCGCTCACGTCGGCCTCCCACCAGTCGTCACCCCACGCCACCACGGTGAGGCAGCAGCCGTTGACGGCGATGGAGGCGCCGAGGGTCACGTCGTCGAGCACCCGGCTGGCGCGCAGGCGGAGCCGGGGGCCGTCGAGGGACGCCACCGAACCCAGCTCCTCGACGATGCCGGTGAACATCAGCCGACCTCCGGGACGGCGGCCGGGGCGAGCTCCACACGCAGGTCGTCGCCGACTCGGTCCACCGACAGGAAGCGGCCGCGCCAGAGGTCCGAGATGTCGTACGCCCCGTGCCCGCCGAAGAGCCCGTTGGCGTCCTGGCCGCCGAACAGGGCGGGAGCGAGGTAGATCACGTAGCGGTCCACCAGGCCCGCACGGTGGAACGCCCCGGCCACGTTGGCCCCGCCCTCCACGAGGAGCTGCACCACTCCCTCGTCGCCGAGTTCGTCGAGCACCGCGCCGAGGTCGCCCTTCATCTCGGTGCAGGGCTGCACCCGGGCGCCGGGCGGCACCGCACCCAGCACCACGCGCCGCGGGTCGAGCCGCCCCTCCGGCGGCATCACCGGGGGCCGGTAGTCACGCACGGTCAGGGACGGGTCGTCACGGCGCACGGTGCCCGCACCGACGAGGATCGCGTCGGACTCCGCCCGCAGCCGGTGGCCGTCGGCGCGTGCGCGCGGGCACGTGATCCACTGGCTCGAGCCGTTGGGCGCCGCGGTGCCGCCGTCGAGGCTGGCCGCCAGCTTCAGCACCACCCACGGACGCCCGGTCCGGCGGTGCTTCAGGTACGCAGCGAGTTGGGCGGCCACCTGGTCGGCCTGCACCCCGACCGTGACCTCCACCCCGGCCTCGCGCAGGGCCCGCACGCCGCTCCCCGCCACCTGCGGGTCGGGGTCCTCCACCCCCACCACCACCCGCGAGACGCCCGACGCCAGGACGGCATCGACGCAGGGTGGGGTACGGCCGTGGTGGCTGCACGGTTCCAGCGTCACGTAGAGCGTGGCCCCGGCCGCCCGGTCCCCGGCCACGCGGAGTGCCACCACCTCGGCGTGGTCGCCACCCGGGGGTTCGGTGGCCCCCTCGAACATGCGCCCGTCCGGTGAGCGGACCACGGCGCCCACCCAGGGGTTGGGCGACGTGCTGCACCGAACCGCACCGGCGGCGGCGATCGCCCGCGTCATGCATTCCCGGTCCACGGCGTCGGACCGGGGGTCGTGGGCGCCGGCGGTCATAGGGATGGAAATGCTACCGCCCCGCTCCGTGGTCGGTCGAAGTCCCTCCGGCCGTCGTGGATTCGACCGTTTCCCGCGGCGGCGGGACGGTCAGTCGTCGCCGGTCGGATGGCCACCCGACCCGCCGCCGAGCAGGTGGATGGCGTGGGGAACCACATCGAGCACCGCGGCGAGCATCTCGACCGCGCCGGCGGTGGAACCCGGTGTGTTCAGGATCAGTGAGGCGCCCCGGACGCCGGCGACGTTGCGCGAGAGGCGCCCGAGCGGGTTCACCGCCCGCATCGCCTCCGCGAGGCCCGGCGCGGTCCGGTCGAGGATCCGCTTCGTGGCCTCCGGCGTGAGGTCACGCCGACCGAACCCGGTGCCGCCCGTGGTGACGATCAGGCCGTTGAAGCCATAGGCCATGTAGGACAGCGCGTTGGAGACCTCCTCCACGCCGTCGGACACCACACGGTGCTCGACCACGGAGAAGCCCGCCTCCTGCAGCTGCGCCATCAGCGCGGCGCCGCTGCGGTCCTCCCTGACGCCGGCGACCACCCCGTCCGAGACGGTCAGCACCTTCGCGTACAGCGCGGGGCGCCCCTCACCACCCTCTCGGTCGTCGTGATCCACCGTGTCCTCCGCTCCGTGCCGCCCGGTCCGCACCGGCCGCCGGCACGGGATCGTACCGCCGCCGGTCAGTCCGCCGGTCGGCGACGGTACCGGAAGAGGCACATGCCGTCGGTGCCCGCCGCCTGCGGGAGCAGGATCGCTCCCCTGCCCCACGGCCGCCACGGGTCGCCCGGGGGGTCGATCGGCTCGAGGTCGGGCCGGGCCGCGGCCAGGACGCCGTCCACGCCGAGGGACTCGGCCGCCGTGAGCGTGCACACGCTGTAGGTGAGCTCGCCACCGGGACGGACGAGTCCGGCGGCAGCGACCACCAGTCCCCGTTGCAGCGCTGCCAGACGGTCCGGCGCATCGGCACCGAGACGCCAGCGGGCGTCCGGACGGCGCCGCAGCACGCCCAGGCCCGAGCAGGGGGCGTCCAGCAGCACGCGGTCGAACGACTGCGGACGCAGCGGAGGGTGCAGCGCGTCGGCCACCACCACGGCCACCGACGCCGTCCCGAGCCGGGCGGCGTTCGAGGCGACGAGGCCGGCACGGGCGGGGCGGAGATCGGCGGCCACGACCGAGGCACCGCTCGACGCCAGCGCCGTGGCCTT
>CAIPVR010000306.1 GCA_903868545.1 uncultured Actinomycetes bacterium | reverse complement strand
GCGCTCGAGGATCTCGTCGACGTCCTCGGAGCAGAGGACGCTGCCGACGCCGTCGCCGTCGGTCACGAGCGCCCACCACGAGCGGCCCCGGCCGAGGCGGCCCAGCACCGCCTCGAGCGACTCCGACGGCGACACCCTCGGCAGCGACACCAGCGGCTCGGCGAGCGACCTGATGGGAACGACCGGACGCTGGGCGGGGGGCACCCGCTGCACGGCGTCACGGGTGACCAGGGCGGCCACCGATCCGCGGTCGTCGGTGACCGGCACCCACGGCGCCCGACGGTCGGCCGCCAGCACCCGTTCGAGGTCGGCCACCGAGGCACCCGGGGTGAGCGGCGGCGGGAGGCGTCGACCGAGCTGGCGGACCTGCACCTGCAGCAGCTCCGGTGCGGGGGCGCTGGCGGTCCACTCGGCCCGGGCCGCCACGAAGAGGAAGAGGCCGAGCGCCACGAGCCAGAGCCCGTTCCACACCGACACCCACACTGCCAGCGCCACACCGCCGACGACCATGACGCCGGCCAGCACCTGGCCGATGAGGGAGGCAGTGCGGGTGGCGGGAAGCTTCCGCCGCGACCGACGCCAGAGCACGGCGCGCAGCATCCGGCCGCCGTCGAGCGGGAACGCCGGCAGCAGGTTCGACACGGCGAGCACCACGTTGATGGCGCTCAGCCAGATCAGCAGCGCGACGAGCACCCTCGAGGAGCCGGCCGACTGGGCCCACCACGCCAGGAGGCCGACCGCCACCGCGATGAGGCCGCTCATGGCCGGGCCGGCCGCCGCGATCCGGAACTCGGCGCCGGGGTCGTCGGCGTCGCCCTCGAGCTTCGCGACGCCGCCGAAGAGCCACAGGGTGATCTCCACCACGTCCACCCCGTTGCGCCCCGCCACGTAGCTGTGTCCCAGCTCGTGGCCGACGAGGGACACGAGGAACCCGAGCACACCCACCAACGCGGCGAACCAGTAGGCACTCGACGGCTGGCGCGGCGCGATGTTGGGCAACGACACCTCGGCGAGGCTCCACAGCAGGAGCGCGGCCACCAGCAGCACGCCCCAGTTGAGCCCGATGGGAACCCCGAGCAGGCGGCCGAGGCGGAGGTGGGTGCGCACGCCGCCGAGGGTACCGCCGCCCGGGTTGCCCCCTGCGTCGGGCCGTTGTGGAATGGCCCCGTGACCGGGAGAGCGACCGCCGGCGCGCTGCTCGAGCGCCGGACCGAACTGCTGCGCTCGCGTCCGCGGCCCGACTCGCCCGACGGACTGGAGCTCGCCGAGCTCACCGAACGGCTCCGCGACGAGCTGTGGACCAGCGACCCGGTGATCCGGCGGGTGGGCGCCGGCGAGTCGCTGGTTGCCGAACTGGGCGCCCGCGAACCGGTCAACCCCCCGGCGGACGAGCGGGATCTCGCCCGGCGGCTCGACGACGACCGTCGGCTGATGGTGCTCTCCCGGGCCGAGGAGCCCGACCGGCCCGTGAACGTGGTCTGGGTGGCCCTCACCCGCGGCGTGCCGTCGCAGTTGGACCAGGTGGTCGGCGCCGACCTGCCCGTGCTCGACCCGGGCACGGCCGACACCGCGGTCTTCTACTCGATCTGGAACGCGGACCCCGCGCTCGACGGGCTCGGCCGCGGCACCACGCTGATCGAGCGGTCGATCGAACAGCTGGGGTCCGACCTCCCGGGGGTGCAGACCTTCGTGACGCTGTCACCCGTGCCGGGCCTGCGACGGTGGATGGAGGAGCAGCGGGTGGGCGCCGGGGCCGAGGCGACCGCCACGCCGGCCCACGAGCTCGAGCTCGCGGCGGCGCAGTACCTCACCTCGCTCAGGACGGACGGGCGACCCCTCGATCCGGTGGCCCGCTTCCATCTCGGCAACGGCGCCCGCCTGTGGCGCCTCAACCCCGGGGCCGACCCGTCGCCGCTCGGGACGGAGCGCGCCTGGGGTCTCATGGCGAACTACCGCTACGTGCCGGAGGACCGCGCCGCCAACCGGGCCGCACTCGCCGACGGCCACGTCGCCGTCGGCGACGGGATCCCGACCCCCGGCGGCGCCGGCGCCACCGACGATCCGTCCCGGGCGCCGGCCGGACCGGGGACCTGAGGTGGACGTCGCCGTCATCGGCGCCGCCGGCGCCTGCGGTCGCCAACTCGCGGTCCAGCTGCTGCAACGCCAGGTGGTGCCGGCCGACGCCACCCTGCAGCTCGTGGGCCACCGCGGTGGGACCAGCGAGCACGAACTCTGGGGCCTGCGCTCCGACCTCGAGGACGCCTTCTCGGACCACGCGCCGCGGCTCGAGCTGGTGCTGGACCCGGAGGCCGTGGACGCCGACGTGGTGGTCATGCTGGCCGGGGCCACCGTGTCGCTCGACCCGGACCAGCCCGTCGACCGCGCCGCGCTCGGCCGTCACAACGCCGGGATGTTCGACGTGTACGCCCGGGTGCTCGCCGCCTCGGACCGCGAGCCCCTGGTGGTGGTGCAGTCCAACCCGGTCGAGACCGGTGTCGCCGTCTTCTCGCGGCACCTACCGCCGCACCGCGTGCTCGGGGCGGCGGGGTGGTCCGACACCCTCAGGTTCCGCCACGAACTCGCCCGCGAGCTCGGCGTGTCGAGGCGTGCCGTGGGGGCGTTCGTGCTCGGCCAGCACGGCGACCACATGGTCCCGGCATGGTCGCTCGTGACCGTGCGGGGCGTGCCGGGCTCGGAGGTGGAGCGCACCGTCGCCCGGGCCCGACGGGGACGGTCCCTCGCCGACCTGCCCGAGGAGATCGTGGCGGAGCGCACCCGACTGGTGGAGCGGCTCCGCTCCGGTCGGGTGGAGGAGGCGCACGACGCCGTCGCCGCCCTCCCGGTGGACCTGAGGGTGGCGGTGAAGCCCTTCTTCACCAACTTCACCTCGGGCCGGACCACCGAGGCCGTCACCGCCCACGCGGCGGCGGACCTCGTGGCCAGCTTCGTCGACGGCGTATGGCGGACGCTGCCCGCCCAGGTCGCGACGGGGGGTCGATGGCTCGGCATCACCTCGCCGCTGGCCGCGCCGGTGACGCTCGGGCCCGACGGCTGGCTCGACCCGCTCCCGCTCCAGCTCGCGGACGACGAACTCACGGCGTTGCGGGTGGCCGACGGGGCCGTCGGCGCGTCCATCGCTGCGACGATCTGATCTCCGCCGACGGCGATCAGCGGCTAGGGTCCACCGTTATCGAACAGTTGCGTCACCTTTTTGGGCGCATCTCGCTGACGTACCGGGGGGAGATCGACGGTGACGCCACGAACGACCAGCACGAAGGATCCGCACCGGACCGAGCGGACCGGCCCGGGTGGGCACGGTCCTCGGCGCCGGGTGGCCCTGGCCGCGGCGGCGGTGCTCGCCGCGGTGGCCCTGGTCCCCGCCTGCGGCAACTCGAGTTCGAACAGCTCCGGCGGCGGGAGCTCCACCACCGCCGGCGGCGCCGCGAAGCCCTCCGCGGAGCCCGGCGTGACCGACACCGAGATCCGCGTCGGCGGCGTGGCCTCGGTGACGAACCCGCTGGGCGGGAAGTACGACCAGGCCTTCGACGGTGTGAAGGCCTACTTCGACATGGTCAACTCCGAGGGCGGGGTGAACGGCCGGCAGCTGAAGCTCGTGAGCGAGCGCGACGACAAGGTCGCGAGCAACAAGGACGAGGTCCGCGGACTGCTCGAGCAGGACAACGTCTTCGCCGTGCTGCCGGTCGCCACGCTGCTGTTCACCGGGGCCGACGAGCTGGTGGCCGCCGGGGTGCCCACCTTCGGGTGGACCATCAACCCGGAGTGGCAGGGCTCGGCCGACAACCCCAAGGCCAACCTGTTCGGGCAGGCCGGCTCCTACCTGTGCCTCGGCTGCGAGCAGCCCGCGGTCCCCTACATCGCGAAGGAGGCGGGGAAGTCGAAGGTCGGCCTGCTCGGCTACGCGGTGCCGCAGTCCAGCCAGTGCGTCGACGGCTACGACAAGTCCTTCACCAAGTACGGCGACGAGGCCGGGGCCTCCGTGGTGTTCAAGGATTCGTCCCTGTCCTACGGCACCACCGACTTCTCGGTGCAGGTGGCCAAGATGAAGGACGCCGGCGTGGACATGGTCGTGACCTGCATCGACACCAACGGTGTGGTCGGCCTCGCCAAGGAACTGAAGAAGCAGGACGTCAAGGCCATCCAGTACCTCCCCAACGCCTACGACCAGGAACTGCTCGACGAGTACGGCGACCTCTTCGAGGGGAGCTACCTCTACACCTCGTTCCTGCCGCTCGAGAGCGACGAGCCCTCGCAGGGGATGAAGGACTACCGGAAGTGGATCGAGAAGGCCGGCGGCGAGGTGGGTGAGAACAGCCTCGTCGGCTGGCTCAACGCCGCCCTGTTCGTGGAGGGCCTGCGCAAGGCCGGACCGGACTTCACCCGCCAGAAGGTCATCGACGCGATCAACTCCGAGACGGACTGGACCGCCGACGGGCTCCTCTCCGGGGTGGACTGGACCGAGAGCCACACGCAGCGGACCAACATCTCCTGCTCGGCGACCCTGAAGGTGGTCGACAGCAAGTTCCAGCCGGTGGAGGGCCCGGGCGGCACGCCGTTCGTGTGCTTCGACCTGGCCTCCGGCACGCTCGAGGCCGTGCGCCAGTAGCGGCGGACGGACGCGACCGGCCACCCCGTCGTGGAGACCCTGCTCGAGAACGCCGTCCGCGGTATCCCGACCGGCTGCGTGTTCGCGCTGCTCGCGGTCGGCCTCGTCCTCACGTACAAGACCTCGGGCGTCTTCAACCTGGCGTTCGGAGCGCAGGCGTACGCATCGGCCGCCGTGTTCTACGTGGTCCGCAAGGACCACGAGTGGCCGCTGCTGTGGGCCGCGCTCTTGGCCGTGGTGGTGGTGGGCCCTGCGATCGGACTGCTGCTCGAGCGGGTGCTGTTCCGCTACCTGCGCACCGCGGGGTCGATGGCGAAACTGGTCACGTCGCTGGGCCTGCTCATCGCCATCCCCGAGGTGGTCAAGCTGGTGCTCGGCGACGAGTCCCGCAAGAACCCGCCGCCACTCTGGTACGTGATGCGCACCGACGAGTGGCTCTGGCCCCGGAACACGTCGATCGTGCTCGACGCGGGCCAGATCGCCACCATCGCCGCCACCGTGACGGTGGTGGTCGCGCTGGTCCTGTTGTTCCGGTTCTCCTCGCTGGGCCTGCGGATGCGGGCCGTGGTGGAGAGCCCCCGCATGGCCGAGCTCAACGGGGTCGACAGCGAGCGGGTGTCGATGACCTCGTGGATGCTGTCGAGCCTCCTCGCCGGGCTCGCCGGCGTCCTGCTCGCCCCGCTGTTCGCGTCGCTGAACCCGCTCGACCTCTTCACGCTGCTGGTCGCCGCGCTCGCCGCCACCGTGTTCGGCGGCCTCACCAGCATTCCCCTCACCTTCGCGGGCGGCCTGCTGCTCGGGGTGCTGCAGGCCGTGCTGGCCGGGTCGCTGCCCACCGACAGCATCCTCGCCACGGGACTGCGTCCGGCGCTGCCCTTCCTGGTGCTGTTCCTGCTGTTGCTGTTCCGGCCCGGGCTCCGCTCCACACGTGAGGTCACCGATCCCCTCGCCACGGTGGAGGCACCTCCGCCGGCGCCGGTGGCGCTGGTCCGGCCCCACTGGATGACGGTGGGCACCCGGGCCTTCGGCGCCGTCGTCGTGGCGCTGGGTCTCGCGGCCTGCTGGTTCCTGCTGGACGGCTACTGGCTGGGGCTCGTCATCAGCGGGATCATCCTCGGCATCATCATGATGTCGCTGATCGTGGTGGTGGGCATGGGGGGCATGCTGTCGCTGTGCCAGGCCGCACTGGCGGCGATCGGGGCCTTCGGGACCGCGCAACTGGTGGCGGCGACCGGCATGTCGGTCCTGGGGGCGATCGTGATCGGCGCCGTCATCGCCGCCGGGGTGGGCGCCCTCCTCGCCGTGCCGGTGGTCCGCCTCGACGGCGTCTACCTGGCCCTGGCCACCCTCGCGTTCGCCCTGATGTTCGAGTCGATCTTCGTGCCGCTGTCGTGGGTGAGCGGCGGGGCCGTCCCGCTGTCGGTCCCCCGGCCGTTGATCGGCCCGATCGACCTCGCGGACGACCGCTGGTTCCTGCTGTTCGCCGTGCTGTGCGCGGCGGCGGTGTCCGCCGTGGTGATCCGCCTCCGCGAGGGCACCACCGGGAGGTTCCTCCAGGCGCTGCAGACCTCCGACGTGGCCGCCGCGTCGATCGGCATCAGCGGCCGGCGGAGCCGGGTGGTGGCGTTCACCGTGGCGGCCGCCATCGCCGGGTTCGGCGGAGGCCTGATGGCCACCTACGTGGGCCAGGCCAACTACCAGAGCAGCTTCCCGTACCTCATCGGACTCGTGTGGGTGGCGCTGCTCGTGTCCGCCGGGGCCCGCAGCGTGCAGGCCGCGGTGCTCTCGGGCCTGTTCTTCTTCCTGTTCCCGGCGATCCTCACCCGGCTGTTCACCTTCCCGGGGAACTGGGTGGAGTCGAACCCCGATGCGCCCTCCTGGGTCGCCTCGGCGCTCGGGGCGATCCAACCCAACTGGGCGCAGTCCGTGGCCTTCATCCTGTTCGGGATCGGGGCCATCACCTACGCGAAACACCCCGAGGGCAGCATCGAGGCCCAGACCGCAACGTCGGTCGGGGCCATCGTCCGCTGGGTCGAGCGGCGTCGCGGTGACGCCGGCACGGGGCCATCGGATCCCGTGCCGCCCCCCTCCCCCGAGGTCACCGACGCCCCACCGCTCGCGGGAACGGGCCGGCCGACCGCCGACAGCGGGAGCCCCGGGTGAGCGGGCCGCTGCTCGAGGCCGAGGCCGTGTCCAAGCGGTTCTCGGGGATCGTGGCCCTCTCCGACGTGTCGCTGCACGTCGCCGACGGGGAGTTCGTCGCCGTGATCGGCCCGAACGGGGCGGGCAAGTCGACACTGTTCAACTGCCTGTCCGGGGTGCTGCGACCGGACCGCGGCACCGTCACGTTCCGGGGGAGGAGCCTCGAACGCCTCCGCCCGTCGGCACGGGCCCGGCTCGGCATCGCCCGGACCTTCCAGCGCATCGAGCTGTTCGGCGGCATGACCGTGCTCGACCACCTCCTCGTCGCCGACCGGGCCCGCACGCGGCGTGGCGGGCTGTGGTCCGACCTGTTCCGGGGGTCCCGGCCGACCTCCGAGGAGCTCGAGCGCTGCGGGATCGTGCTCGAGCTCGTGGGCCTCACCGAGTGGGCCGACCGGCCGGCGGAGTCGCTGTCGCTCGGCAAGGGCCGCCTGGTGGAGCTGGCCCGGGCCCTGATGTGCGATCCGGCACTGCTGTTCCTCGACGAACCGTCGTCCGGCCTCGACCGCCACGAGACCGCGGAGATGAGCGCAACGCTCGAGACCGTCAGCCGGCAGCACGGCACGGCCATCGTGCTGATCGAGCACGACGTGCCCATGGTCCGGCGCCTCGCCGAGCGCACCTACGTGCTCGACTACGGCCAGCTCATCGCCGACGGCCCCACCGAGGACGTGCTCGGCGACGAACGGGTCCGCGTCGCCTACCTGGGGGACAACTCGTGACCGCACCCGTGCTGGCGCTCGACCACGTGGACGCCGCCTACGGCCCGTTCCGGGCCCTGTTCGACGTGAGCTTCGAGGTTCGACCCGGCTCTGCGGTGGCGCTGGTCGGCCCCAACGGGTCGGGGAAGTCCACCGTGGCCCGGGCGGCCTCCGGACTGCTCGCACCGACCGCCGGCGCGGTGCTGGTCGACGGGAAGGACCTCACCGGTGAACCCGCCCACACGTTCGCCCGGGCGGGCATCGCCCACGCCCCCGAGGGCAGGGCGGTGTTCGCCACGCTCACCGTCGCCGAGAACCTGCAGCTCGCCTTCCGCGGCGCGGCGTCCGGCCCCGGCGTCAGGGCCGGCCTCGACGAGGCGTTCGAACTCTTCCCCCGCCTCGGCGAACGCCGGAACCAGGTGGCGGGCACGCTCTCGGGCGGCGAGCAACGGATGCTCACCCTGGCCCGGGTCCTCGTGCTGCGGCCCCGCCTGCTCATCGCGGATGAGCTGTCGCTCGGCCTGGCCCCGATCGTGACCGCGGACGTGTACCGGGTGCTGGGCCAGGTGCGCGACGCGGGCACCGCGCTGCTGGTGGTCGAGCAGCACCTCGACCACGCCCTGTCGCTCGCCGACCGCGTGGTGGTGCTCCGTCAGGGCGAGGTCGCCTACGACGGCACACCGGCCGGGCTCGGCGACCAGTCCTCCACGGTGCTCCTGCCCACCGGTGTCCCCGGCCGGGTCGACGAGGCCGGCGATCTCCTCGGTGGTGGTTCATGAGCGTCCCCGAGCGAATCCCGGCGGCGGTCTACCGGCGGCAGGGCCGGGTGGAGGTGGAGCAGCGGGACCTGCCGCCGGCCGGCGACCGCCAGGTGGTGGTCGAGGTCGACTACTGCGGGGTCTGCGGGAGCGACCTCCACCTCATCGTCGAGGGATGGGGCCACCCCGGCGACGTGCTGGGCCACGAGTGGTCGGGCACGGTGGTGGCCGTCGGCCCCGGCGTGGAGGACATGGCACCCGGCGACGCCGTGCTCGGTGGACCGGAACCGAAGTGCGGCACCTGCCGGCCGTGCCGGGAGGGCCGGCCGTCCCAGTGCGAGTCGCAGGACCGGATGACCGGCCACTTCGACGGCGCCTTCGCCACCCACGTGGTGCGGGACCGGGCGGAGGTGCTGCACGTGCCGGCAGGACTCGACCGGCGCGCCGCGGCGCTGGCCGAACCGCTGGCCGTCGCCCTCCACGCCATCACCCGGGCCGACGTCCGCGACGGCGACGACGCCATCGTGTTCGGTGCCGGCCCGATCGGGGCGTTGATCGCGGCCACGCTCGTCGCCCGTGGCCACCGCGTGACGGTGGTGGAGCCGGCGCCGGCGCGCCAGGAGCTCGCCCGCCGCCTCGGCGTGGAGGCCGTGGTGGAACCCGGGGCCCTGCCCACCTTCGACATGTCACAGGTGGACGTGCTCGCCGAGCACCCGTTCCACGTGGCGTTCGAGTCCTCCGGCCGGCGCGCCGCGATGGAGTCGGCGTTCTTCCAGCTCCGTCGGGGCGGCCGGCTCGTGCTGGTCGGCACCGGGATCGATCCGCCGCGGTTCGACCCGAACCGCACGATCGTGCTGGAGCTCACGGTGAGCGGAGCGTTCGTCTACGACCAGGGCGGCTTCGACCGTGCCCTGGAGTTGCTCGCCTCCGGTGCGCTCCCGGTGGACGTCCTCATCGACGACACCGAGTACGGCCTCGACGGGGTGGCCACCGCGGCGGAGCTGCTGGCCCGTGGCGAGCACGCCGGCAAGGTGATGATCCGACCCAACGGCACGCACTGAACGGCACGCACTGAACGGCACGGACCCGGAGCGCACAGGAGACCCCACGATGAGCGACACCCTGTTCCCCGCCGGGATCCCCCGGCTCAACCACGTGGCCGTGTCGGTGCCGCCCGACCTGCTCGGCGCCACCGGCCGCGAGGAACTCGCGTCCTTCTACGGAGGGTGCTTCGGCTGGTCGGAACTGCCGAGCGAGACCGTGGACCGCACCAAGATGGTCCTCGCCGTCGGCCACTGGGACCAGTTCGTGTTCCTCCACGCCGAGGACGACCCGATGCGGTGCCCGCGGCTCGACCACTTCGGAATGTCGGTCTCGTCGAAGGACGACCTCGACGCCGCCTGGGAACGGGTGGCCGCCCGGGCCGCGACCGACCGCCGCGTCGACGTGATCGAGCCCTCGGTCGACGACTTCGACGTGGTGAGGATCCACGCCTTCTACGTCGGGTTCCTCCTGCCGATGATGGTCGAGGTCCAGTACTGGGAGTTCGCCTGACATGGCCGGCCGACCCGTACGCCACGGCGCGTTCGTGCCGCAGGGCTGGAAGCTCGAGTACCTCGGCGTCGATGCCGCCACGGCGTGGTCGACCACCGTCGACTTCGCCCGTCACGCCGAGGAGCTCGGCTACGACCACGTGTGGGTCTACGACCACGTGGAGACCGTCCCGCGGCGTGAGCGCACGCACACCTTCGAGGCCTTCACCACCCTGGCCGCGCTCTCGCAGCGCACCGAACGGGTGGAGCTCGGCCAGCTCGTCACCTGTGTCGGCTACCGCAACGTCGGGCTGCTCGCCAAGGAGGCGGCCGGCATCGACGTGATGTCGGGCGGACGACTCATCCTCGGCCTCGGGGCCGGCTGGTACGAGCGGGAGTACCAGGCCTACGGGTGGACCTACCCCGGCGACCGCGACCGCCTGGCGATGCTCGACGAGGCACTCGAGGTCATCCCCCGTCTCTGGAGCGAGGAGACGGTGGACTTCGACGGGCGCTTCGTCCGGCTCGACGGCGCCTACTGCGAACCGCAGCCGCTGCGGGCACCCCGACCGCCGCTGCTGGTGGGGGGTGGCGGCGAACGGGTGACCCTGCGCATCGCGGCGCGGCACGCGGACGCCACCAACTGGCAGGTGGGCCTCGAGGCCTTCGTCCGCAAGTCCGGGTTGCTCGCCCGGTACTGCGAGGAGATCGGGAGGGACCCGGCCTCGGTGGTGCGCACGCACGGTCCCGACTGCCTGGTGGTGGAGTCCGAGGCCGACCTGCGCCGGTGGCTCGACTCACCCGACGGCGGCCACCTGTGGGGCCGTGTGGGCCACGACGAGTACCTCGCCGACAACCTGGTCGGCACGGTGGAACAGGTGGCGGAGAAGGCCGCCGCCTTCGTGGAGGCGGGTTGCGCCGAGTTCATCCTCTGGTTCCGCGACGCACCGGGCCACGACTCCCTCACCGCATGGATGCAGGACGTGGTGCCCCTGCTCCCCCGGACCACGCCGGGCTGAGCGTTCCGGCTGCGACCGGTCAGCGCGCCGGGTCGATCGCCACCTTGATCGCGCCGCTCGCGGCCTGGTCGCCGACCAGGGTGAAGGCCCGCTGCCACTCGCTCAGCGGGACGACGTGGGTGAGCATCCGCGACAGGTCCACCTCCCCGGCGGCGGCCAGGCGCAGGTAGTGCTCGATGCCGTGGCGCCGTTCGCCCCGCACCTCCTCGATGCCGAAGGCGTTCGACCCCACCATCGAGATCTCCTTGAAGTAGAGCGGGCTCCACTCCCAGCGCGCCGGCGGATGGACGCCGCTCTTGACCAGGGTCCCCCGCGCCGCCAGCACGCGCACCTCGACCTCGAACGTCTCCGGCTTGGCGATGGTGTCGTAGGCGACGTCGATGAAGCCGGGATGGCACATCGGGATGCCGTCGAGGCCCTCCATCGTGGGACGGAGGACCCCGCCGGACCATGCGGCCAGTGTCTCCACCATCTCGGCCTTCGGGGCGGGGCGGAACACCGCGTGCGCCCCGAGGCCGCTCGCGAGGTCGGCCTGGGCGTCGAAGCGGGCCACCACGCCGATCTCCACGTCGGGATACAGCGCCCGCAACGCCGCCACCGCCGAGCACCCGAGTGCACCTGCGCCCCAGACCAGCACCCGCCCGCCCGGTGGCGGGGGGTGCCGGGTCACCGAGTGCAGCGACACGGCGAACGGGTCGGCCAGGACGGCCCGGCGGTCGTCGAGACCCTCGGGGACCGCGAACAGCATCGAGGAGTGGGCCGGCAGGAGTTCCGCGTACCCGCCGGTGGCGTCGGCCGACGTGCCGGTGTGGATCCCCTTCGCGAAGGCGTCGGAGGTGAAGTTCCAGCAGAGGCTGAGGTCGCCGTGCTCGCACGCCGGGCACACCGGCGAGATCCCCCGGGTGGCGCAGGACAGCCACGGGTTCAGCACCACCCGGTCGCCCACCTCGAACCCCTCGGCCTCGGGCCCGGCCTCCTCCACCAGGCCCACCACCTCGTGGCCGAGCACCTGCGGGAACGACACGAACCCGCTCATCGCGCTGTCGGTGTCGCCCTCGAAGTCCATGAGGATCTGTTTGGCGTCGGAGCCGCAGATGCCGGTGAGCAGAGGGCGCACGACGTACCAGTCGGGCCGGAGCGGCCGGGCGTCGGGGATCTCCTGGAGGGCGCACGGGGTGGCCGCGAGGTTCCGCACCAGCTCCGGCGCCCCCTCCGGTGGCTCGAAGGGCTGGGTCGCAGTGCCGTAGACCAGTGCTCGCATCGGGCCCTCTCGGTCGGTGGGGGCCTATTCTGACACCCATGTCAGGTTCTCGCACGGTGACGGTGGGCGTCGACATCGGCACCACCTCGGTGAAGGCGGTCGCGGCCGACGAGGACGGCACCGTCCTGTCACGGACGAGGATCCCCCATCCGCTCCGGCGGCCCGGGCCCGGGGCCTTCGAGCACGACATCGACACCGCGTGGCGTCGCGGCGTGCTCGACGCCCTCACCGGTGTGGCCGCCGGCCACGACGTGGCGGCGGTGAACGTCTCGGCGATGGTCCCCTCGCTCGGCGCGGTGGACCGTTCGGGCCACGGCTGCTCCCCCGGCCTCCTCTACGGCGACCACCGTGGCGTCACCGAGGACAACCGGCCCGACGAGGCGGGTGACTCCGGCGAGCTGCTGGCGTTCCTGCGCTGGCTCGCCGCCCACGCACCCGACGCGGCCGGGTACTGGCCCGCACAGGCCGTGGCCAACCACGCCCTGTGCGGAGTGGGGGCCATCGACTCGGCGACGGCGATGACCGCGGTCCCGTTGTTCGACTTCCAGGGATGGGACCCGGCGCGGGCCGCGGAGGCGGGCGTGCCCGTCGAGGCCCTCCCCGTCGTGGTGCCCGGCACCTCGCCGGCCGGCACCGTCCTCGACGGGCACCCCGCCGCCGGGGCCCTCGTGGGGGGCGGCACGATCGACGCGCTCGGCGAGCAGGTGGTGGCCGGCGCTGATGCCACCGGCGACGTGCTGGTGATCTGCGGGACCACCCTCATCACGTGGGCCGTGATCGACGACTGGGCGACGACCCCCGGCCTCTGGACCGTCCCCCACACCGCGCCGGGCAAGGTGCTGATCGGTGGGCCCAGCAACGCCGGCGGCCTGTTCGTGGACCAGGTGCACCGGTGGCTGGGGGTCCCGGTCGGGGCGGATCACGATCCGGCACCCACCGACGACCTCCCGGTCTGGCTCCCGTACCCGCGGGGCGAGCGGGTACCGCTGCACCGCCGCGACCTGCGGACCGAGCTCCACGGCGCGTCGCTCCAGCACGAGCAGGCCCACCTCCTCCGGGCCGCCTACGAGGCCACGGGCTTCGTGGTCCGCCACCAGCTGGATCTCGCCGCGGCCGTCGGGGCCCGCCCGCGACGGATCGTCGCCACCGGCGGGGGCAGCCGCTCCGGGGCGTGGATGCAGGCCCTGGCCGACAGCACCGGCCTGCCGGTCGACGTGGTGGCCGTGCCCGAGGGGGCCGCGCTCGGCACGGCGTTCATGGCCCGCTGCACCGCCGGACTGGAGCGGTCGATGACCGACGCGGCCCGGTGGGCCCGCACGTCGCACCAGGTCGAACCCGACGCCCGTGCCCACGAGGCGGCCACGGACCGCTACGAACGCTTCCGCCGCCTGACCGCCGAGGCGGTGGCGCGGGCCGACGGCTGAGCCCCCGCCAGCAGGGTGGTGGCCCGGTGGGCCAGTGCGGCGAGGGTCAGCGTCGGGTTGTACCCGGTCGAGGTGACGAACACCGAGGAGTCGCACACGAGGACGTTGTCGACGCCCCACAACCGCTGCTCGGCCGACACCACCGACGTGGCCGGGTCCGACCCCATGCGTGCCGTCCCCATGACGTGGCGCGACGCGGGTGCCACCCCCAGCGGGTTGGCGGCGAGGTGCACGTCGAGGTCACCCTGCGGCGGCGAGGTGGCGCTGAAGGCCACCTCGGCCCCGGCATCGGTGAGCACCGCCTCGTGGAGGGGCCCCGCGAACGCCGAGGCCACCAGCTCGTGGGGGTGCGGGGCGTAGGTCACCCGGCCGGCGGGGAGCCCCCACACGTCGCGCACCGACGGGTCGAGGTCGACCCGGTTGGAGCCCTGCGGGAGGTCCTCGCCCTGCATGGTGAACACCCACATCCGGCGACGGAGCGCGCTGTCGCGCATCGAGTCGAGGTGGTGCGGCCCCGCACCGTAGGTGACGGCCTCCTCCACCGGCATCTGTCCGGCGCCGTGCTCCACCACCCCGCCGCGCACCCACGGCAGGCCCGCCCCGGCCGCCGCCCGGCGCAGTTCCGGCGTGTCGACCATCAGGTCGTCGTGGAGGTGGGTCACGCTGCGGCCCCGCTCCCCGCCCGTGCCGTCCGGGAAGCGATCCCGGGGGAACATGCCGACGGTGAAGGTCTGGTAGTGGTACGTGAGGAACCGTCCGACGAGGTCCCCGCCGAGGCCCTGGCGCAGCAGGAACCGGGGCGTCTCGAACGCCCCGCCCGCCAGGATCACGGCGTGGCGGGCCCGGACCTCCCGGGTCGCCGGTTCCGGGTGCTCCCGCAGGTCGAGGTACCGCACCCCGGTGGCCCGCCGGCCGGTGGCGTCGAGAACCAGCTCGGTGGCGTAGCACTCCGGTCGCAGGTCGCAGCGCCCGGACCGCAGCGCCCGCTGCAGGGCGCTCACCGGGTCGCTCTTGGCCTGGACCGGACAGCCGTACCCGCCGCAGAAGCCGCAGTCGGTGCAGGCGGGCCGCCCGTCGTTCGGGACGCTGTTGACCCCGGTGGGGGCCCGGTACGGATGGAGGCCGGCGCGGGCGGCGGCCGCCGCGGTGACCACGGCCATCGGCATGTCGTCGCCCGGCGGGAGCGGGTAGGGCGAGCTGCGGGGCGCGGCGAAGGGGTTGGCGCCGGCCTCGCCGGCGACCCCGAAGAGTTCCTCGACCGCCGCGTAGTGCGGTTCGAGGTCGTCGTAGGAGAGGGGCCAGTCCTCCACCGACGCGTCGTCGACCGGTCCGCGCTCGCTCCGGAGCCGGAAGTCCTCCTCCCGGAACCGGGGGAGCTTCGCGTCGGCGTGGACGCCTCCGCCGCCGACCGTGGAGGGCAGGTTGTTGACCTCCCCCACCACCAGGCGATCGCCGTCCTCGGCCGAACGCCGGTAGCTGCGGGGCTCGAGCAGCGGGTCCGGCCCGAGGAGGTGACGGCGGTGCGCAGCGAGTTCGTCGTTCGCGAAGTGCCGCAGCGGATCGTGCGGCGGCTCGGTGTCGATCAGGTGGTTGCGGCCCTTCTCGAGCACCACCACCGACCAGCCGGCCGCGCAGAGCACCTCGGCCGCGGTGGAGCCCCCCGGCCCCGACCCGATGACCACCGCGTCGCAGTCCCAGGTGCTCACCCGGCCACCTCCCGGGCCGGCGGGTGCAGCGGCTCGGGGAACCCGATGCGCGCCCAACCACCCCCGTCGCGGTTACCCCCGTAGGCCGGATCGCCGTAGGTGCCCTCGCAGGCGTGCACGTGCACCGTCCGGAGGTCGTCCTCCTCGGCGCGGCCCGCGGCCACGCGCTCGTAGGCCTCGCGCCATCCCTCGATGCGCCGTTCCCAGGCCTGTCGCTCCCACGGGCCCAGTTCCAGCCACGACGGGGCCCCGGCCGGGCGATCACCCCCGGCGCCGTCCCAGCTGCCCGGCGCCGCCCAGATCCGGGGCGGGTCGTGGTCGAGCGCGCCGAGCAGTTGCTCCACGTAGTCGAGGGCGCCCAGCTCCACCGAGCCGGGCACCGCGGCGTCGAGCGCCTCGGCCACCGCGGCGCGCCAGGCCGGGTCGCCGATCGTCACGGGTTCTCCCGCACGAAGCGGTACACACCGGCCATGTCGCGGTTCACCTTCTCCGGCAACGGGTGGATCGTGGCCCCCATCGACCGCGCCCCCCAGATGATCTTGGCGGTCCGTTCCACGAGGCCCGCGTGGTGCAGCGCCGTCTCCGGCGTGGCCGCGCACGTGACGAGGCCGTGGTTGGCGAGCAGCGCCGCGCCGCGGTCGGCGAGGTGCGACGCCACCTCCTCGCCGAGTTCGCGGGAACCGGTCCCCTTGTACTCACAGCACGGCACGTCGCCGCCCACGTACACCACGACCTCCTCGATCACCGCGGGGATCGGTTCGTGGGCCAGGGCGAACATCGTGGCGTACACCGCGTGGGTGTGGATCACCGAGCCCAGCTCCGGATAGCGGCGCAGCACCGACAGGTGGAGGTCCTTCTCGGTGGTCGGCGAGCGGGTGCCGGACACCACCTCCCCCTCGAGGTCCACCACGACGAGGTCCTCCAGGGTCATCGTGTCGTAGGCGACCGAGGAGGGCGTGAGGCACACCAGGCCACCCTCCAGCCGGCCCGAGATGTTGCCCGACGTGCCCTCCACGAGGCCGAGCTCGAGCATCGTCCTCGCCGCGGCGAGCACCGCCTCCGGCGTGGTGGTGGGCGAGCTGGTGGTGGGTGACGTGGTCTCAGTCACGGGACATGACCTCCGGGTTGGCGAGGTTGGACGGGGTCTCGCCGCGCAGCAGGGCCTCGAGGCCCGAGGCCATCAGCGCGGTGTGGTTGGCCTCGGTGTCGTAGGTGGCGCCGCCGATGTGGGGGGTCAGCACCACGTTCGCCATGCCCACGAGCGGGTGGTCCACGGCGAGGTTCTCGCCCTCGAAGTGGTCGAGCCCCGCAGCGGCCAGGCGTCCGTCGGCCAGCGCCGCGGTGAGGGCGTCGAGGTCGTGCAGGGCGGCCCGGGCGGTGTTGACGTACACCGAGCCGGGCCGCATGAGCGCGAGCCGTTCGGCGGAGATCAGCCCGACCGTGTCGGGGGTGACCGCGGCGTGCATCGACACCAGGTCCGCCTCGGCGAGGAGGTCATCGAGGTCGTGGGTGGCGTCGGCGGCGAACGGGTCCGAGCTGATCACCCGCATGCCCAGCCCCTCGAAACGCCAGGCCGCGGCCCGGCCCACTGCGCCGTAGCCGACGATGCCGGCGGTCCGGCCGGCGAGCTGCCACCCGCGGAAGCGCTGGTACGGGATGGAGCCACCCCGGTACACCTGGCCCTCGCGGACGTCACGGTCGGCGGCGACCAGGCCCCGGGTGGCGGCCAACGCGAGCGCGACGGCCAGTTCGGCCACGCCGTCGGCGTTGCGGCCCGGGGCCCGCAGGACGGGGATGCCCGCTGCGGTGGCGCCGGCGAGGTCGACGTTGGTCGGGTCGCCGCGGGTGGACCCGATGGCCACCAGCGGGAGGTCGAACACCGGCCCCTTGCAGGAGTCGGCCTCGCAGATGAGGACCGTGGCCCCCTCCGCCGCGGCCCGTTCGGCGAGGGCGGCACTGTCGTAGAGGCGCAGGGGGTCGTGGTCGATCCACGGGTCGACCACCACCTCCCCCAGCGCACGGAGGCGCTCCAGTCCCTCGCCGCGCAGCGGCGCCGTGGAGAAGATGCGGTGCCCGGTCATCGGATCGACCCTCGTTCCTGTCCGTCGTTCACCCGGCCGGCGGCGAGGGCGGCCTCGTCGGGGAGGGCCACCTCCACCTTCGCCCGGGCCAGGACGGCGTCGTCCTGGTTGCGCATGTCCACGTCCACCCTCACGAGATGACGACCACGGCGGTCCACCCAGGTCTCGGCCACCACCCCGCTGAGGAAGGTGGCGTCGCCGGTGAACGCCGGGTTGCGGTACTGCGCCTCGGAGTGGGTCACCATCCCCCACTCGCCCGCCCAGCCGGACACGTAGTCGAGCACCCACGCCCCCATCGAGGCCCCGTACCCGTAGCCGCGGGGCATGCCCACGTGCTCGGCCCACCGGGGCTGGAGGTGACCGCGGGAGGGCCCGTGGTAGGCGCCGTCGGTGAGCTCGGGGTTCACCCGTTCCACCTCCCGGTCCCCCTCGAGGCCGGCCATCTCCTTCGTGTAGCCGAGCTCCTCGGCCGAGAGGGAGGTCGGCCCCTTGCGGGTGGCCCCCCACGTGGTCATCGGGTAGGCGCGCCACTCGGTGGTGAAGCTGGCGAGGCTGTGGGGCCCGAGCACGTGCTCGGCCAGCCGGTCGCCCGCCGACACCGACCCCCACGGGCGGGGGTCGTGACCGAGCGCCTGGATCTGGTCGATGAAGGCGAGCTTGCGCTCCTCGAGTTCCGCCAGCTGGCCGTCGGTCCACGACGGCTCCTGCGGCTCGGAGAACAGCTGCTTCTCCTTGGCCCGCCGGGGCCGGTAGCGGATGGCGGTGGAGCGCTGGAGCGCCACCCGTTCGCCACGTTGGTTCACGTAGAGGGTGTCGCCCCGCTGGAAGCACGTCGGCCCGGCGAACTTGGTCTCGGTGACCCGGTAGTCGTAGGGCATCCGGTGGCAGATCAGGTGGTCGCCGGGCCACACCCGGGGTCCGAAGAACCACCAGTCGTCACCGCCGAAGATCAGGTGCGACTCGGGGATCCGGCCCACCTGGGCCGGCGAACAGCCGTGGCTCGTGTCGCAGGCCACGGTGAACGACTGGGGGGCCACGATCCCGCTGAAGCGGCTCGCGGCGGCCCAGCGGTCGTCGTAGTGGAGCGGGTTCGGGTAGTGCATCGCCTGGACCCAACGGCGGATGTCGTTGGTGGCCACCGGCTCCTTCAGGAGTCCCGGCTCCATCGGGACGCCCATGTGGCGGTCCAGGTCGGACACGTCGAGTTCGCCGGTGGCGTCGTCCGTGGTCACGTGGTCTCCCGTTCTGGCTGCATCGGTCGGGTGGTGGTCGGGGTGGGGGCCGTGCCGGCGTTCCCGGTGGCAGGGCCGGCGGCGTTCCCGGTGGCAGGGCCGTCGGCGAGGCCGAGGCGTGCGAGGACGATCGGCCGCAACTCCTCGTCGCGCACCTTGGTCCCACCGGCGGTCATCGGCACCTCCTCCTCGGCGAGGAAGAGCACCCGCTTCGGCACCTTGTAGGCGGCGACCCGCTCCCGGAGGAAGGCCGTCACCTCGTCCTCGGTCGCCGTCATGCCCTCCCGGCACACGATGCAGGCGACCACCAGCTGGTCGAGGCGCTCGTCGGGCACGCCGAGGACACGGCTGAGCTTCACGGGGGGGCAGGCCCGGAGGGCGACCTCGATCTCGGCCGGGGAGACGTTGGCCCCGCCGGTCTTGATCATCTCGGTGCGACGGCCCGTGTAGTGCACGATGCCGTCGCCGTCGACGTGGCCGGAGTCGCCGGTGTGGAAGAAGCCGTCGCCGTCGAAGCAGGAGGCCGGGTCCCGCCCGAGGTAGCCGAGCATCAGCGTGGCCCCGGCCACCGCCAGCTCCCCCTCCTGCCCGGGGCCGAGCACCCGGCCGGAGTCGGGGTCGACCACCCGCAGGCGCGTGCCGGGGAGGAGGCGGCCGTGGCCCACCTTCACCTGCTCGCGGGAGTCGTCACTCCGGTAGCCCGCCACGAACGCGCACGTCTCCGAGAGCCCGTAGCCCACCGGCATGATCCAGCCCGGATCGGGGTGCACCGACGGGTGCCGGGCGTACGCGCCCTTCCCGTAGGCGCAACGGACCGCGGAGAGGTCGGTGGAGGCCCAGTCGGGGCGCTCGGCCATGGCCGCGGTCTGGTGGGGAAGGGTGTAGGGCTCGGTCACCCGTTCCCGCTCGAGCAGCGCCAGCGCCGAGCCGGCCTCGAAGGTCTCCTGCGCCACCCAGCACCCGCCGGCGGCCAGGGTGGAGCCCACCGCGGTGTTGAGGCCCGCGGTCCAGAAGATCGGCAGGGCCGAGAACATCCGGGTCCCCGGGTGGCGGCCGAAGAGCCGGGCCTGCACCCAGAACTGCAGCGACGGCGACCGGTGGGCGTGGAGCACGGCCTTGGGGGCCGCCGTCGTGCCGGAGCTCAGGATCACCAGTGCCGGGTCGTCGGGGGTGAGCTCCGCGGCTCGCCGGTCGACGACGGCGTCGAGGTGGTCGTCGTCACCGGCGGCCAGGAAGGCGTCCCACCCGTCGGTGCCGAGCGACACCACCCGGCCGGCCCGGGCCAGGGCCTCCGCCGCCGCGGCCACGTCCTCGTCGGGACGCCGGGCGAGCAGCCGGTGCTGGGTGAGCACCATGTCCGCGGAGCAGGCGACGAGGAGGCCGCCGAGCTCGGGTCGTGGGGCGAAGGTCGACACCGGGGCGGCGACCGCCCCCGCCATCGTCGCCCCGAAGATGGCGGCCAGGGCCTCCGGCCGGTTGCCCATGAGGACCGCCACCGTCCGGCCGGGCCCGATGCCCGTGGCCGCGAGCGCCCGAGCGATCCGCCGGGCCTCGCGCCCGAGGTCGTCGTAGCTCCAGCGGACCGTCGCACCGTCGCGCAGGGGGTCGTCGAGGACCACCGCCTCCTCCGGACCGGACCGTTCCACCACCTCGGCCAGGAACCCCGGCAGGGTGAGCGCGCCGAGGCCCTCGGCCTCCTCCAGCGGCGGTCCCGTGAAGGTGGTGGCCACCGCGGCCGTCACCGGCCCGGCTCCCCCGTGGCCCGGAGGTCGGCCCCGTGCGGGAAGAGCCCGGCGAACCCGTCGGACGCGATGGCACGCGCCAGCTCGGTGGCGGTGCGCTCGGCGCCCATCGGCAGCCGCAGGGCGGGCTGGACCATCCGGGTGATCACCGACACGTCGTACTCGTCGCACACGCCCGCGGCACCGTGGAGCTGCTGGGCCGAGCGCAGCACGGCCCGGGCCGCCTCGAGGGCGTGGAGCCGGAGGGCCAGCACGTCGGCCCGCGCCCCGGTCGGTTCGGCACGGAGCCGCCAGAGGGTGAATCCGGCGAGCTCCCGCAGGCCGGCCACCGCCACCGCGGCGTCGGCGAGCTGGAACTGGACGGCCTGGAACTCGGCGAGCGGCCGGCCGAACTGCACGCGCCCGGTGACGTGTCCGGTGGCCAGCGCGACGGCCCGGTCGAGCGCGCCCAGCACGGTCCAGGCGACCAGACACTGCTGGACCAGCAGGTCGTACGGCGCCGCCGTCCCGTCGCCGGCGGCCGGCGTGAGGTCGCCGACGAAGGGACCGAGCCGGGTGTGCAGGGCGGCGCCCGTCGACGACGCCACTCCGGCGGCGGAGCCGTCGAGCGGGCCCACCCGCCACTCAGGGAAGAGCTCGGCGTGGTCGACGCGGGCCGCACCGGCGGGCACCGCGGCGGTGGGGCGGCCGTCGGGATCGCGGACGAGCGCGGCCGCCAACGGGTAGGGCAGGGCGACACGTCCCGCCGCCTCGCACAACGCGGCGGCCGCGGCGAGCGTCACGTCGTCGTCGCGGGGATCGAGGTCGGCCACCCCCAGCCGGTCCAGCACCGGAGCCACCTCGGTGGCGCGGATCGACGGGTCGACCTCGGCCCGGCGGGCCAGGTCGACGTCGCCCAGTGCGGCGAACGCGCGGGCGGCCGCGTCCGCGAGTTCCACCGCCTCGGCGGGGAGCTCCGGGTTCACGCGGAGGCCCCCTTCACGAGCGACTTCGCCACGATGATCCGCTGCACCTCGATCGTGCCGCTCGACACGGTGGCCGCCTGTGCGTAGCGCCAGTGGTCCTCCAGCGCCCCGTGCACCGGCGCGTCCGGTCCTGCCTCCAGACTTCGGTGTTCCGCGGCGGAGAACAGCACCTCGGCCACGGCCTGGTCGCACTGGGTCACCGCGATGCGGGCCGAGGACGCGGCCACGTCGGGGACCTCACCGTTCTCCTGGGCCCGCACGGTGCGGTACGCGAGCAGCCGCGCCACCCGGACCTGGACGAGCGCCCGGGCCCAGGCCACCTCGAGCGACGGCGGCAGTTCGTCCCAGTGGGGGGCGAGCACCCGACCCATCTCCGAGAGGAGACGTTCGCAACGCGCGTAGCGGGCAATGCCCACGCGCTCGTGGGCGAGCGCCGTACGGATCACCGACCAGCCCCCGCCGACGGCGCCGAGCACCGCGTCGGGCCCGGCCGGCACCTCGTCGAAGAACACCTCGTTGAGGTGGTGGGGTCCGAGCATCGAGCGGATGGGGCGCACCTCGATGCCCGGTGCGTCCATCGGCACGAGGAACATGGTGATGCCCTCGTGGCGCTCACCGGCACCGACGCGGGCGGCGATGATGCACCACTGGGCCATGCCGGCGTACGAGGTCCAGATCTTCTGGCCGGTGACGCGCCACCCGTCGGGTCGCGCCGGGTCCCCCACCGGCTCGGCCCGGGTCCGCAGCGCGGCCAGGTCCGAGCCCGCCTCCGGCTCGCTGAATCCCTGGCACCAGATCACCTCCCCCGCCGCGATCGGGGGGAGGTGGAGGGCCTTCTGCTCCGCCGTGCCGTGGGCCATGATCGCCGGGCCCACCCAGTTGAGGCCCATGTACTGGGCGCCGCGGGGTTCGTGGTGCGCCCACATCTCCTCGCGCACCACCGTCTGGTCCCAGAGCGACCCACCACCGCCGCCGTACTCGGTGGGCCACGCCAGGGTGAGCAGGCCCTCCCCCGCGAGCAACCGGCAGAAGGCCTGGGTGGCCTCGAGGTCGGCGGGATCGTCGGTGAACGCCCCCAGGAACCCCGGGTCGAAGTGCTGCTCGATGAGCGTCCGCAGACGGGTTCGGAGCTCTGCCGCTCCCGCCCCCAGATCGAAATCCATCCAGCACGCCTCCCGGATACCTGACGCCGATGTTAGTCGCGGGGGTACGGTGCCGGGCCATGGGAGCAGTGCCCACGAACGTGGCCCGGGTCCTCGACCACGCCCTCGCCACCGACCCCGACCGTGAGGCGCTGGTGACCCGGACCCGGCGGCTCACCTACGCGGAGCTCGACGCCGAGGCCCACCGGGCCGCCCACGCCCTCCACGACCTCGGCGTCGCGCCCGGGGACCGGGTGGCGGCGAGCCTCCCCAACGACGCGGACGTGGTGGTGGCGTTCCACGGCGCCATGCGCCTCGGGGCGGTGTGGGTGGGCGTGAACCGCGCCCTCGCCGCACCGGAGAAGCGGTACCTGCTCGACGACAGCGGCTCCCGCCTGCTGCTGACCGACGACGGCTCCGCCGACCTCGGCGTCCCCACGATCGACCCGACCGCGTGGCGTGCGGCGGTGGACGCGGCACCCGCGGGCCCGTGGAGCGGGCCCGACCCCGACCCGTTCGCTCCGGCCGGTCTCGCCTACACGAGCGGCACGACCGGCCACCCGAAGGGCGCGGTGCACAGCCAGCACAACCTCCTGCTGCCCGGCGCCGTGCTGGTCGGGACCCGGCGCTACGGACCCGATCTCCGCAAGGGTGACTGCTTCCCCTTCACCGTGCTGAACATGGCGGTGCTCACCACGCTGCTCGTGTCGCAGGCCGGTGGCACGTCGATCGTGATGGACCGGATCGACGCCGACGGGGTGGCCGAGTGGATCCGCACCGAGGCCGTCACCACCTGGAACGGCCCGCCGGCGCTGCTGCACAGCCTGGTGACGAGCCCCACGGTCACGGCCGCCGACCTGGCCTCGCTCGACGAGGTCTGGACCGGCGGGGCCGACTGCCCCGAGTCGATCCGGCGGGGCTTCGCGGAGAAGTTCGGGGTGCCGGTCCTCGCGACCTACGGGCTGAGCGAGGCGCCGACGGTGGTGTCGATCGACGCGAGGCCCGAGGGGCGGGGCGGGGCGACGGACCACCGGCCCGGGGCCTCCGGCCGGCCACTCCCCCATCTGCGGATCCGTGTCGCCGACGCCGACGGCGCCTCGGTACCGGCGGGCACCGCCGGGCAGGTGTGCATCTCCGCGGCCGACGACCGCTACCGGCCGATGCTGGGCTACTGGAACCGGCCGGAGGCCACGGCCGCCGCCCTGGTGGACGGTGAACTGCGCACCGGCGATGTGGGGCTGCTCGACGAGGACGGCTACCTGCACCTGAAGGACCGACTGAGCCTGGTGATCATCCGGGGTGGGGCGAACGTCTACCCGGCGGAGGTCGAACGGGTGATCTCGGAGTTCCCGGGCGTCGCGGCCGGCGCGGTGGTCGGGCTGCCCGACGAGCGCCTGGGCGAACGGGTGGGCG
Source organism: uncultured Actinomycetes bacterium (assembly GCA_903868545.1). GTDB lineage: Bacteria > Actinomycetota > Acidimicrobiia > Acidimicrobiales > Microtrichaceae > CAIPVR01. The sequence continues at coordinate 39,320 of CAIPVR010000306.1, read as the reverse complement.
CGCTGGTGGAGCCCCGCTCCGGGGTGGACCTCGACGTGGACGCGTTGCGGGCGCACCTCGCCGAGCACCTCGCCCGCTACAAGGTGCCGGAGTCCATCGCGGTGGTCGCCGCCCTACCCCGCAACGCCATGGGCAAGATCGTGCGGACCGGGCTCGCGGACCGCCTGCAGGACCCGGGCCCGGCCTCGTAGGACCCGACCTCGCAGGACCCGGCCCTCTCGGTTGCCGTCGACTGTCACTGAGCCTGCGATCAGGGACACCTCCTGCATCTGCTCCCTTCATCTCACCTTGCTGCCGAACTCAGACCGAGCGGAGGGTGCCCCCATCGACCTCGAGCGTGGCGCCGGTGATCCAGGCCGCCGGCTCGCCGGCCAGGAACGCCACCGCCGCAGCCACCTCGCCGGGTTCCCCGAAGCGGCCGGCCGCCACCCGGTGGTGCTCCAGCTGGCGGGCCATGACCTCGTCGGGCGAGCTCCCGGTACGTGCCGCGGTCCCGGCCGCGTTGGCCGCCACCAGCTCGGTGAGCGTGATCCCCGGCACCACGCACGAACTGAGGACTCCGTCGGCGGCATAGGCCTGCGACAACGACGTCGAGAAGTTGAGCAGGGCCGCCTTGGCCGCCGAGTAGGGAGCGAACCGTTGGTCGGGCTCACGGCCGCTCACCGAGGCGACGTGGACCATGCGGCCCCAGCGGCGTTCGCGCATCACGGGTGCGCAGGCGGCGGCGAAACGGACCGCCGCGAAGAAGTTGAACTCGAACGCCCGCTGCCAGTCGGCGTCGGTGAGCCGCTCGAGCGCCGCCGGCTCCGCGCCGCCTGCGTTGTTCACGAGCACGTCCAGACGCCCGAACCGGTCGAGGCACTCCCCGACGACCCGGCCCGCGGCAGCCGGATCCGTCACGTCGGCAGCGACGGGGTGACCGGGCCCGTCGGCACCCGAGCGACTGACGGCCACCACCTCGCACCCCTCCGCGGCCAGCCGTTCGACCACGGCGAGGCCGATGCCCCGGCTCGCGCCGGTCACGATCGCGACACGCCCCTCCAGGCCCAGGTCCATCGGGGCTCACCGTAGCCCCCGCTCGCTACGCTGCCGCCCGGGTCGCCGGGCGGCGACCGCCACCACCGGGGAGGCGCAGCGTGGAGGCCGACGAGTTCCGTGGCCGCATCGGCCGCTACCACTGGGAGAGCGAGGCCTGGTGGCCGCCGGAGCCGCGCCCGCCGGCGGGCGCGCCGAACGTGCTGGTGGTGGTGCTCGACGACGTGGGCTACGCGCAGCTCGGCTGTTTCGGTTCCGACATCGACACGCCCACCTTCGACCGGCTCGCCGCCGACGGCCTCCGCTACGCCAACTTCCACACCACCGCGTTGTGCTCCCCCACGCGGGCCAGCGTGCTGACCGGACGCAACCACCACCGGGTGGGCATGGGCCGCATCGTCGACCTGGCCACGGGCTTCCCCGGCTACGACGGTCGCATCCCGGCGTCGTGTGCGATGGCACCGGCCATGCTCACGCCCCACGGCTACGCCGCCTGGGCGGTGGGCAAGTGGCACCTCACCCCGGAGGACGAGGAGCACCTCGGCGCCACCCGGGTCCGGTGGCCGCTCGGCAAGGGCTTCGAGCGGTGGTACGGGTTCTTCGGCGGTGAGACCCACCAGTTCGCGCCGTCGTTGTGGCACGACAGCCACGCCGTCCAGCCGCCGACCTCCTACGAGGACGGCTACCACCTGAGCACCGACCTGGTGGACCGGGCGGTGGAGTACGTCGAGGACCTCCGCAACGTCGACGTCGACAAGCCGTGGTTCCTGTACCTGGCACTCGGAGCGTGCCACTCACCGCACCACGCCCCCCGGGAGTGGATCGAGCGTTACCGGGGCCGCTTCGACCGGGGCTGGGACGAGTGGCGGGAGCGGGCACTGGCGCGCCAGAAGGCCGAGGGGCTGCTGCCCGGGCACACGGTGCTGTCGGAGCGGCCCGAGTGGGTGCCCGCCTGGGACGACCTCGACGAGGTCGACCGCCGGGTCCACGCCCGCTACATGGAGGCCTTCGCCGGCTTCCTCTCCCACGCGGACCACGAGGTGGGCCGCCTCGTCGACCGCCTCCGGGAACTCGGCGAGCTCGACGACACCGTCGTGGTGGTGCTGTCGGACAACGGCGCCTCGTCGGAGGGCGGGCCGGTGGGCTCGGTGAACGACGCCCGGGTGTGGAACGCGCTGCCCCGCACGGTCGAGGAGGCCGACGAGGCCCTCGACGACATCGGCGGCCCGCTCATGCACAACAACTACCCGTGGGGCTGGACGGTGGCGGGCAACACGCCGTTCCGCCGCTGGAAGCGGGAGACCCACGAGGGCGGCGTGGCCGACCCGCTGATCGTGCACTGGCCCGCCGGCATCCCGACGGAGCTGCGCGGCGGGGTGCGCCACCAGTACGTGCACGCGGTCGACATCCTCCCCACCCTGCTCGACCTCATCGGCGTCGACCCGCCGGAGGTGGTGGCCGGTGTGCCGCAGGTGCCGCTCGACGGCGTGAGCTTCGCGCCGACGTTCGCCTCCGACGACGTGCCCGAGGTGCACACCGTGCAGTACTCCGAGATGCTCGGCTGCCGGGCGCTCTACGAGGACGGGTGGAAGGCGGTCTCGTACCACGAGGTCCAGGCCGAGGAGCCGGGCCTCGACCGGGCGCCGTGGGAGCTCTACGACCTCCGGGCCGACCCGTCCGAGACCCGGGACCTGGCCGCGGCCGAACCGGAACGGCTCGCGTCCATGGTGGAACGGTGGTGGCAGGAGGCGGAACGGAACCAGGTGCTGCCCCTCGACAACCGGCCGTTCTCGGAGTTGGTGTTCCAGCGCGAGCCGACGGTCCCGCCACGCCGGCGCTACCGCTACCACCCGGGCCGGGCACCGGTGCCCGAGTCCGTGGCCGCCAACGTCCGGGCCCGGCCCCACACGGTGACCGCGCACGTGACGGTGCCGGACGACCACCACGGGCCGGTCGAGGGGGTGCTCGTCGCGCAGGGCTCGGTCCTGGGCGGCTGGTCCTTCCACCTGCTGGCCGGACCCGACGGACGGGGGCGCCTCGTCTACCTGCACAACCTGGCCGGGTGGCGCCGCTACCGGGTGGAAGCGCGGATCCCACCCCTGTCGGCGGGCGAGCACCTGCTGGGGTTCTCGTTCGAGCCACCCGAACTGGTCCTCACCGTCGACGGCGAGGAGGTCGGCCGCGGCGAGGTCCGCCGCACGGTGTGGGCCCGCTTCTCGCTGACCGGCGCCGGCCTCACCGCCGGGTGGTCGCCCGACTTCTCACCGGCGGCCGAGGACTACCGGGGCCGGTTCCCGTTCACCGCCACGTTGCACCACGTCGACATCGACGTCCCGGGCGACCCCGTGGTCGACCCCGAGGCGGAGGCCGAGGCGATCGTGGCCTCGCAGTGACCGGACGGCCGCCGGCGCCGGCCGTCCGGCCCGGGCGTCAGCCGGTCCGGCCGAGCCGGCGCGCGGCCTCGGGCACGTAGGGCTCCGGGGCGAACGGGCCGTCCTCCACCGACGACAGCCGCACCTCCGGGAGCCGGACGTTGGCGGGCAGCGAGTCCAGCCACCGGACCGCCGCGCCCACCTCCTCCACGCCGAGGGTGCGCATCGGGAACCGGACGTCGTCGAGCATCGGGGTCTCGACCGGTCCCACCGTGAGCAGGTGCACCGAGATGCCGTCACGCTCCACCTCGGCGGCCATGGCCGCGGCGAAGGCGTTCAGCCCCGCCTTGGACGCCGAGTAGGCGGAGCGGCCCGGCTGGGGCGAGTGCGCGGAGCTCGACGACACGAACACGAACCGGCCGCCGGGGCCCATGGCGGGCAGCGCGGCGTTCGCCACCACGAACGCGGACGACAGGTTCGTGCGCAGGATGCGCTCGAACTCGTCGAAGGCCTCCTTCCGGACGAACGTGCCACCCATCGTCCCGGCCGCGTGCACCACGAGGTCCACCCGGCCCGTGGGGGCCGCGGCGTCGGCCACCACGGCGGCGAACGAGTCGGGATCGCCCACGTCGCCCACCGCGCAGCGCGCGCCCACGGCCTCCGCCGCCGCCCGCAACGGCCCCTCACGACGGGCCGAGAGGACCACGTCGTGGCCGGCCGCCGCGAGTTGCCGGCCGACCTCGAGGCCGATTCCGCTGCTGCCCCCGGTCACGATCACTACCCTGCGTTCGTCCACGAGGGGGGAACCTACGTTGTCCACAACGGCCCGGTACGAACAGCCGGGGATCGACGTCCGGGCCGACGGGCCCGTGAGGGTCGTCACCCTGAACCAGCCCGACACGCTCAATGCGTTCACCGAGGACCTGCACGAGCAGTTCGTCGCCCTGTGGGCCGACGTGGAGCTCGACGAGGGGTGCCGCGCCGTGGTGCTCACCGGCGCCGGCCGCACCTTCAGCGCCGGCGGCAGCTACGAGGACTTCGAGGGCCGTCGCGTCGACCCGGCGCGGCGACGCCTCAGCCTCCGCCTCGCCCGGCGGCTGGCCGACGAGATGATCGAGGTGGCGGTCCCCGTGGTGGCCGCGGTCAACGGCCCCGCCGTCGGGCTGGGCTGCACCGTGGCCACCCTGTGCGACATCGTCTTCATGGCCGACACCGCCTGGATGGCCGACACCCACGTGTCGGTGGCGCTGGTGGCGGGCGACGGCGGCGCGGTCACCTGGCCCGCCCACACGTCGCTGCTGCGGGCCAAGCAGTACCTGCTCACCGGCGACCGGCTCGGCGCGGAGGAGGCCGTCGGGATCGGCCTCGCGAACTTCGTGGTCCCTGCGGAGCGGCTGCTCGACGAAGCCCTCGCCTTCGCCCACCGACTGGCCGACCAGCCGCCGCAGGCCGTGCAGGAGACCAAGGCCGTGCTGAACCAGCACCTGCGCGCCAACGCGGTGCGGGCGCTCGGCTACGGACTCGCCACCGAGAGCGGCTCGCACGACACGCCGGAGTACGCCGGGTGGTCCGAGCGGCTCCGCCCGGAGGACTGACGGCGGGCACGGGCCGGTGGCGGCCGGCGACGCGGCGGCTCAGACCACGAGCAGGCGCTTGAGCAGCTTGCCGGTGGGCAGGCGGGGCAACTCGTCGACGAAGCGCACCTCCCGCGGGCACTTGTAGTGGCTGAGCCGGTCGCGGCACCACGCGACCAGTTCGGCGGCACCTGCGTCGTCGGCGGCCAGTTCCGCGCCCGGCGCGAGCTGCACGAAGGCGCACACCCGCTCCCCCATCTCGGGGTCCGGCACCCCCAGCACACCGACGTCGGCCACGGCCGGGTGCCCGATGAGCACGTCCTCGGCCTCCCGGGGGTAGATGTTCACCCCGCCGCTGATGATCATGTGGCTCGCCCGGTCGGTCAGGTAGAGGTAGCCGTCGGCGTCGACGCGGCCCACGTCGCCCATCCAGCTCCAGCCGCGGTCGTTCCAGACCGAGCGGGTCGTCCCCGGGTCCTTGTGGTACTCGAACGGCCGGTTGGTCTCGAACCACACCTCGCCCTCCTCGCCCACCGGCAGTTCGTTCCCACCGGCGTCGAGGACGTGGATCGCCCCCGTCATCGACCGGCCGACCGACCCGGGATGCGCCAGCCACTCCTCGGGACCGATGTAGCAGAAGCCGGCCCCCTCCGAACCGCTGTAGAACTCGTGCACGATCGGCCCGACCCAGTCGATGAAGCGACGCTTCACCTCCACCGGGCACGGGGCCGCCGCGTGGATGACGTAGCGCAGCGACCCGAGGTCGAAGCGGTCCCGCTCCGCCGCCGGCAGGTCGAGCAGCCGGATCATGTGGGTGGGCACGAGCTGCACGTGGGTGACCCGGTGGGCCTCCACGGCCGCGAGGAGTTCGAGCGGGTCGAAGCGCTCCATCACCACGGCGGTACCACCCAGGCGCTGGGTGCCGACCGTCCAGCCGGCGGGCGCCGCGTGGTACAGCGGCGCCGGGCTCAGGTAGACGGAGTCGGCGTCGAAGCCGAACAACCCCGTGAGCATCCGGCCGAGGAACGACGGCGCGCCGAGCGGTTCGGGCGACATCGGCGGGAGGATGCCCTTCGGACGGCCCGTGGTCCCCGACGAGTAGAACATCCAGCCGCCGTCGTGCTCGTCGGGCACCTCGCCGGGCTCCACCCCGGCCAGCAGGTCCTCCATCCGCTCGAACCCGGCGATGTCGCCGCCGACGCACAGGCGGGTGCTGACCCCGGCGAGGTCGGCGGGCGCCATGGCCTCCACCACCGGGGCCAGCCGGGCCGACACCACGAGCGCGGTGGCGTCGCAGTCGCCCACGATGTAGCCGGCCTCCGCCGCGGTGAGGTGCCAGTTGATCGGCGTCACGTAGAGACCGGTGCGCATCGCCGCCCACACCGCGTCGAAGAACGCCGGCTCGTTGTCGACGAGCACGGCGAGGTGGTCACCGGTCCGCAGCCCCCGGTCCCGCAGCAGCCGGGCCAGGCGCACCGAGGTGTCCTCCAGCCGGCCGAAGGTGCGGACCTCACCGCCGGGCGCCATCACCACCGCCGGCTTGTCCGGCGTGAGGCGGGCCCGCGCCGCGAGGTGCTCACCGGCCTCGTGGACGGGCACCGTTCAGCCCGCCGGGGCGCTGACGTCGCCGAACAGGCGCGCCGCGGCGCCGCCGAGGAACTCGGCCATGCCCTCCTCCGACAGCGGCAGCGCCCGGGCCGCGTCGAGCGCCTTGGCGGCGGGGATCACGGGGTGGTCGGACGCGAACAGGAGCCGGCCGCGACCCCGTGAGGAATCCATGAAGCGCACCATCGCCGGATCCATGTAGGTGGCGAGGTAGGCCGAGGTCATGAGGTGCAGCTGCGGCCACTTCAGCATGTACTGGATCAGCAGCGCCTCGTACGGGTGGCCCATGTGGGCGCCGATCACGGTGAGCTTCGGGAAGTCGATCAGCACGTCCTCGAGCAGCACCGGGTCCTGGCAGCGGGAGCGGACCTGTGGCCCGGGGATGCCGATGTTGATCGAGACCGGGATGCCGAGCTCCTCCGCGGTGGCGTACACGGGGTAGTAGAGGCGGTGGTTCAGTTCGTACTGCTCCACCAACGGCGTGACGCGGCCCAGCACGAACGCCGGGTGCTGGGCCAGTTCCCGCAACCGCCGGACGTTGACCGACGGCTTCGCGGCCTTGTCCACGGCGGCCGACACCAGGAACCGACCGGGGTACTGCTCGGCGATCGCCAGGAAGTCCTCGGCCGCGAAGCCACCCCGGCGGTGCGCCCGCTCCGGGTCGCTGAGGCCGGCGGTGAGGATCCCGGTGCGGATGCCCGCCGCGTCCATGGCCTCGACCAGGCTCTCCACGGTGGGCCCCTTGGCGAGGTCGGGGCCGAACAGCTGCACCACGCCCTGTTGCTCGTCCTTGGCCGCCCACCGGGAGGCGAAGGCCTCCGGGAAGATGTTCACCCAGGCATCGATCACCACCGCATCGGACATGCACCGGACGCTAGCTGACACGGGCGTTAGATGAGGCATAGGCTGTGGCCATGACCGAACTCGGGTTCCGACCGTTCGACGCCGACCACCACTACTACGAGGCCACGGACGCCTTCACCCGCCACATCGACCCGAAGATGGCGAAGCGCTGCATGCAGTGGGCCGACATCGGCGGGAAGCGGCGGCTCCTCGTCGGCGGCAAGGTCAACAAGTTCATCCCGAACCCCACCTTCGACCCGATCGCCGCGCCCGGCAGCCTCGAGGACTACTTCCGGGGCCGCAACACCGAGGGCCTCGACCTCAAGACGATGTTCGGCGACCTCGACCCGATCGAGCAGCACCCCGAGTACCGCGACCGGGCGGCACGGGTGCGCCAGCTCGACGAGCAGGGCCTGTCCGGTGCGCTCCTGTTCCCCACCCTGGGCGTCGGGATGCAGGAGGCGCTCCGCCGCGACCTGCCCGCGCTGCACGCCGCGTTCTCGGCGTTCAACACCTGGCTCGACGAGGACTGGGGCTTCGACCGGGGCGACGGACGGCTCTACGCCGCGCCGATGATCACCCTGGCCGATCCGGCGCTCGCCGAGGCCGAGGTGTCGAGGGTGCTCGGGCTGGGCGCCCGGGTGCTGGTCACGATCCCCGGTCCGGTGCCCGACGGCGACGACGGCTACGTCTCCCCGGCCCACCCGCGCTTCGACCGGGTCTGGGGACTGCTCGCCGAGGCCGGCGTGCCGATGGTGCTGCACGCCGGGCTCAGCGGCGTGAGCCACTACGGCCGCTTCTGGCGGACCACGTCGCCCGGTGAGGGCGGCGGCGGCGGGTTCGAGGGCTTCAAGCACTCGTCGTTCCCGCTGGTGGCCTTCGCCGACCGCGGCATCTCCGACACGCTCGCGTCGATGGTGTGCCACGGGCTGCTGGAACGGTTCCCGGCGCTGCGCGTCGCGTCGGTGGAGAACGGCGCCATGTGGGTGCCCGACCTGCTCCGCAACCTCTCCGACGCCTACGGGAAGATGCCGTTCGCGTTCAAGGACCACCCGGTGGAGCAGTTCCGCCGCCAGGTGTGGATCTCGCCCTACTACGAGGACGACATGACCCGCCTGCGGGACGCCGTGGGCATCGAACGGCTCATGTTCGGCTCCGACTTCCCCCACACCGAGGGCCTCGCCGACCCGCTGGCGTTCGTGAAGGACATCCCCGACTTCGACGAGGCCGAGACGCGGGCGGTGATGCTCGACAACGTGCACGAGTTCCTCGGCATCGCCGCGTGAGCGACGCCGCCGGCGGGTCCGGCACCGTCGGCGTGGTGGGGCTGGGCAACATCGGCGGTGCGATCGCCGCCAACCTCGCCGAGGACGGGCTCGAGCCCGTCGTGGTCGACGCCGACCCGCAGCGGGTCGCCGCCGTGGCGGGCGCCCGGCCCGCCGCGTCCGTGGCCGAACTGGCCGCGTCGGCCGACGTGACGATCACCTCCCTGCCCACCCCCGAGGTCGTCGACGCCGTGGCGGACGAGTGGGCCGCCGCCGCACCGGTCGGCGCGGTGCTGGTGGATCTCTCCACCAACCTGCCCGGCGGCAACCGCCTCCTCGCCGAGCGCCTCGCGGGCAGCGGCCACCGGTTCGTGGAGGCCCCGCTGACCGGCGGTGCCGTCGGTGCCCGGAACCGGTCGCTGGTGTTCATGGTCGGCGGCGACGACGACGCCGTCGCCCTCGTCAGGCCGGTGCTGGACCGCCTCGGCCGGGCCACGTTCCACCTCGGACCCGTCGGCGCGGGCACCACGATGAAGCTGGCGAACAGCCTGCTGGCCTTCGCCGCCACGTGGAGTTCGCTCGAGGCGCTGTCGTTGGCCGCCGCCGGTGGGATCGACCTGCGCACGGCGGTGGAGGTGGTCCGCACGGGCGGCGCCTCGAACTTCTACATCGACCGGGTGGTCGACGGCATCGACGTGCGTGACCGGCCGGTGCAGTTCGCGCTGGACCTCGCCGCGAAGGACGCCCGCCTGATGGAGGCGCTCGCGGACGACAGCGACGTGCCCGCACCGGTGGCCTCGGCGCTGGCCCAGGTGCTCGGCGACGCCGTCGGGCGCGGACTGGGCCCGCGGGACTGGAGCGACCTGGTGGTCGCGGCCGAGCAGCGCTCGGGTCGACCGCTGCGCATGGAGCCGGCCCCGGCCGGCGGAGCCGGGGAGGAACGCTGATGGCCCGGGTGGCGATCGAGGAGGGGTACTTCACGGTGCCCGACGACCCGGCCGAGGCGCCCCGCCTGCTGGGCAGCCGCTGCGGCGCCTGCGGCGAGCACTTCTTCCCGCGACGCCAGGTCTGCGCCCGCTGCCTGCACGACGGCTGCGACGACGTGGAACTCGGCCCCACCGGCCGGTTGTGGACGTGGACCTACGTGCACGTGCCCCTGTTCGCCAAGAAGAACGCGAAGGTCTCCGCCTACGGGGTGGGTCAGGTCGACCTGCCGGAGGGGCCCCGGGTGCAGGCACTCCTCGTGGGCGGCCCCGACGATTTCGAGATCGGCATGGAGATGGTGCTCGACCTCGAGACGCTGCGCACCGACGACGACGGCAACGACGTCGTGATCATGCGGTTCTCGCCGCACCGCGCCGCCGGCGCCCACGAGGGAGGGGAACGACCGTGAGGATCGAGGGCGCGGCGGTGGCCGGGATCGGGATGGTGCGCTTCGACCGCTACCCCGACCGGAGCGGGGCGCACCTCGCCCGCGACGCCGGCCTGCTCGCCCTGCGCGACGCCGGCATCACCCTGGCCGAGGTCGACGAGGCGTTCGTGGGCTACATCCAGCCGGCGGCGATGATCGGCATCAAGGCGATGAAGGAGCTGGGCCTGACCGGCCTCCCGGTCACCCACATCGAGAACGCGTCGGCGACCGGGCTCGTCGCCTTCCGGGAGGCCGCGTGGGCGGTGGCGTCGGGCCGGGCCGAGGTGGCCATGGCCATCGCCTTCGACAAGATGACCGACATGGCCCGCAACGCCCCGAGCCGGGGGACGGGCCGCGACCAGCTCGATTCCACGATCCTGCCGGCCGCGTACTTCGCGTTGTGGGCGCAGCGCCGGATGCACGACCACGGCACCCGACCGGAGCACTTCGCGGCGATCGCCGCGAAGAACTGGAACCACGGGGCGCTCAACCCGCTCAGCCACCGCCGGCCCGACCACACGGTCACGGTGGAGGAGGTCCTGGCGAGCCAGCTCGTGGCCGAGCCGCTCACCGCCATGATGGCGTGCCCCGCCGACGACGGCGCGGCCTGCGCGATCGTGGCGAGCACCGACTGGGTCCGCCGCCACCAACCCGACCGCCGGGTGGTGCGCCCCGTCGCCTCGGCGCTGCAGTCGGAGGCCTACTCGCCCGGCCACACCTTCCTCGGTCCGGTGGTCGGCCCCGCCACCATGACCCGCACCACGGCGCTGCAGGCCTACGAGGAGGCCGGTCTCGGCCCCGACGACATGGACCTGGCCCTGTGCCACGACGCGTTCGCCAACGAGGAGCTCGAGTACTACGAACTCCTCGGCTTCTGCGGCGAGGGCGAGGGGGAACGGCTCCTGGACGCCGGCGACACCGCCCTCGGGGGTCGCATCCCGTTCAACACCGACGGCGGCCTGATCGCCCGCGGCCATCCGGGGGGCCCGACCGGCCTGGCCATGGTGCACGAGGTGGTCACGCAGCTGCGCGGCGAGGCGGGCGACCGACAGGTGCACGGCGCCCGGCGGGGGCTCGCGCACCTGGTCGGTGGCGGCAGCGTGTGCACGGTGAACCTGTTCGAGACCGACTGAGCAGGGCAGCGGCCGGTGACCCCTCGAACCACGGAGGCGACATGAGCGACGACGAGCGACCCGACGGCGCACGGCGCGACGGCGCCCGGCCCGACGAGGAACTGCTGGCGCGGGGCCGGGCCGTCCAGGCACGGCTCTGGCCGCAGGTGGCCGGCGGGCCCACCGGACAGTTCCCGGCCGCAAGACTCGCCCCCGACTTCTACCGCTACGTGGCCGCGAGCGCGTTCGGGATGTTGTGGGACCGGCCCGGCCTCGAGCTGCGCGACCGGAGCCTGGTCACCGTCGCCCAGCTCGCGGCGCTCGGCCGGACCGACGAGCTGCGGGCCCACCTCCGCGGCGCGCTGAACCTGGGGATCACCGAGGAGGAACTGGTCGAGGTGCTGATGCAGACCGCGGTCTACGCCGGGGTGCCGGCGGCGAACGACGCCCTCAAGGTGGCCGCCGACGTGTTCGGCGTCGGGTGAGGGCGGCCGCAGCGTGCAGCCCGTCCGCGCCGGCATCTTCAGCCTGACTCCCCCCGCACCGGCCGACGACGACGGCGGCTACCTGCGCTGGCACCTGCTCGACCACATGCCGGAGCAGTACGGGATCCCCGGGGTGGTGCTCGCCCACCGGTGGATCGCGGACGACGGGCTCCGCCGGGCACGGATCGTCGGCGACGGGCCGCTCGGCGACACCGCCAACCTGGTGCAGTACTACGTGACGGACCCGGTGGAACCGACCTTCGCCGAGTTCATGCAGCTCGGTCGCCGCCTCGCCGGACTCGGCCGCTTCCCCGAGCGGCGCCCCTCGCTGGGGGTGCGGATGCTGGCCCATCTCCGCTGGTACGCCGCGCCGAGCGCCCTGGTGGCCCCGGAGGTGGTTGCGTTCCGACCCCACCGGGGGGTGCTGTTCCTGGTCGAGGAACCCGGCGACGGCATCGCGTCCTGGCTCCAATGGCTCCACCGGGAGCACCTGCCCGCCCTGCTCGAGGTGGACGGGGTGGCCGGCGCGGGCCTCTACCGCAGCAACGACCTGTGGCGGCTCCCGGACCGGGTCGACCGCGACGACGCCGTCGTCACGGTCGTGTACCTCGACGACGACCCGGCGGCGACCACCGGCCGCGCCACCGGGCTCCTCGAGGAGCGCTGGGGCACCGGTGCGGTGCGGCCGCTGTTCGCGGGACCGCTCCGATCGATGGTCAGCTGGGAGGTGTGGCCGTGAAGCTCGCCGTGCTCTCACCGGTGGTGACGTTCCACCCCGCGACCCACGGCGAATGGGAACGCGACGCCACGATCGACGACCTCGCCGCCGTGGCCGTGACGGCGGACCGCCTCGGCTACCACCACCTCACCTGCAGCGAGCACGTCGGGATCCCCGCCGCCGAGGTCGGCCGGCGCGGGGCCCGGTACTGGGACCCGCTGCCCACCTTCGGCTACGTGGCGGCGCGCACCACCCGCATCCGGCTCGCCACCCACGTGCTCGTGCTCGGGTACCACCACCCGCTCGCGATCGCGAAGCGCTACGGCACGCTCGACGTCGTCAGCGGGGGCCGGCTCGTGCTGGGTGTCGGCGTCGGGAGCCTGCGCGAGGAGTTCGACCTGCTCGGCGCCCCCTTCGACGACCGCGGGCCCCGCGCGGACGAGGCGCTCCGGGCGCTCCGCGCCGCCATGTCCGAGCCCGAGCCGTCCTTCCGGGGGGAACACCTGCGATTCGAGGGTCTCGTCATCGATCCCACCGCCGTGCAGGACCGGGTACCGATCTGGGTCGGGGGCCGCACCCTGCGCTCGCTGCGGCGGGCGGTGGCGCTGGCCGACGGATGGAACCCGTTCGCGGTCACCGGCGAGCAGGTGCGCACCTGGCTCGACCGGGTGGAGCCACCCGCCGACTTCGACGTGGTCCTCCCGACCGTCGCCACCCTCGACCCGCTCGGCGACCCCGACCCGACCCGCGAGGCCCTGGCCGCGACGGCCGGGTGCGGGGCCACGATCGCCTACCCGCGGTTCGCCCACCACTCGCTCGCGCACTACCTCGAGTGCCTCGAGGCGCTCGCCGAACTGCACGACCCGACCGGGTCGGTCCCGGGGCCTCGCCCGTCGCCGGGGACGGTGCCGGGGCAGGGCTGACCCGACGACGCCCCAACATGACGTGTCTGTTAGATTACGGGAACGACACACCGTCGGCCGGCGGGGGCCCGGCCCGACGCCACGACCCGCAGAGGAGTCACCATGGCACTGAGGGACCACCCGATCGCCGACAGCGACCTGCACGTGATGGAACCGGCGGACCTCTGGGAGCGCTACATCGCCCCGGAGTACCGCCATGCCGCACCCGTCGGCCTCACCGAACTGAAGCGCGACATGAGGGTGCGGGTGAAGAACAACGTGCTGCTCCGCCTGGGGGCGGTGCGCCCGCAGTACATCGACGGACGCAAGACCGGCTGGCGTGACGAGCACGAGGAGGTCTACGCCGAGGCGGAGGCGAACGGCTGGGACCCGGCCTCGCAGGTGCGGGCGATGGACAAGGAGGGCCTCGACATGGCGGTGCTCTTCCCGTCGCGTGGCCTGTTCGTGCTCGGCCTCGACTCGAGCGACCACGTGGGCCCCGACGGGCTCGAGCCCGCCTTCGCCACCGCCATCGCCCGGGCCTACAACGACTGGCTCGCCGACTTCGTGTCCTCCGCACCCGACCGCCTGTACGCCGCCGCGATGCTGGCACCCCACGACGTGGACGGCGCGGTGCTCGAGGCCCGGCGGTGCGTGGAGGAACTCGGCTTCCGGGCCGTGTACCTCTCCCCCAACGTGGTCAACCGCCGCCCCTGGCACCACCCGGCCTACGACCCGCTGTGGGAGGAGGTCCAGCGACTCGGTGTGGCGCTCACCTTCCACGGCGGCGGGCAGACCCAGCTGACCCCCGACTTCGCCCGGCACGGGCTCGACGAACTGATGCTGTGGCACACGTTCAACCAGCCGCTGGCGATCCAGTTCACCACCGTGTCGCTCTGTGGTGGCGGCGTGCTCGAGCGCTTCCCCGAGCTGCGGGTGGGCCTGCTCGAGGGGAACTGCTCCTGGGCGCCGTGGGTGCTCGACCGCCTCGACGAGCACCACGAGTGGGTGGGCTGGTTCGAGGGGGCCGAGCTCTCCATGAAGCCGTCGGACTACTTCCGCCGCCAGTGCTTCCTGAGCATCGAGGCCGAGGAGCGCACCGGCACCCAGTTCCTCGACTGGTTCGGCGACGACAACCTCGTGTTCTCCACCGACTACCCGCACGGTGACTCCCAGTTCCCCCACGCGGTCGACACCTTCGACGAGCTCGACATCCCCGAGGCGTCGAAGGCGAAGATCTGCGGCACCAACTGGGAGCGCTTGTACCGGATCCCCCTGACCAAGAAGCTGTAGGGCGTGACGGGCCGGGAACCAGAGGAGGGCGCCGCAGCGGCGCCGACGGACGAGTTCGACCCCGAGGCCGTGCGGGCCAGGTACCTCGCCGAGCGCGACAAGCGCCTCGTGGAGGGCCGCGCCGACATCCGCGACCTCGACCACGACGACCGCTTCGCCCGCTACCGCGACGATCCGTTCACCCCGTTGCAGGACCGGGACCCGGTCGTCGACGACACCGACGTGGTGATCCTCGGTGGCGGCATCGCCGGCCTGCTCGTCGGTGTCGAGCTGCGCAGGGCGGGCATCGACCGGTTCCGCATCGTCGACCGGGCCGGGGGCGTGGGTGGCACGTGGTACTGGAACCGGTACCCGGGGGTGATGTGCGACGTCGAGTCCTACATCTATCTCCCGCTCCTCGAGGAGATGGGCTACGTGCCCACGCGGCGGTACGCGTCGGGTGAGGAGATCCTCGCCCACCTCCAGGCCGTCGCCGACCGCCACGACCTCGCACGCGACGCCCTGTTCCACACCGGCGTGACCCGGGCGACCTGGGACGAGGAACGGCAGCGGTGGCTCGTCGAGACCGACCGTGGCGACCGGATCTCCAGCCGCTACTACGTGCTGGCGGCCGGGATCCTGAACCTGCTCAAGCTGCCGACCATCGACGGGATGGAGGACTTCGCCGGCCACTCGTTCCACTCCGCCCGCTGGGACTACGACTACACCGGCGGCGGACCGGGGCGCCCCATGACGGAGCTCGGCGACCGGACCGTGGCCGTGCTGGGAACCGGTGCGACGGGGATCCAGTGCGTCGAGCCGCTCGCCGAGGCGGCCCGGCAGGTGCTGGTGTTCCAGCGCACGCCCTCCGCGATCGGCGAGCGGGGCAACCGGTCCACCGACCCCTCCTTCGCCGAGCACCTCGAGCCCGGGTGGCAGGCACGCCGCATGGACAACTTCCAGGCGGTCATGCTGGGCCGCCCGGTCGACGAGGACCTCACCGACGACGGCTGGACCCACGACTACGCCGCCGTGCAGAACCCGCCGCGCAAGGCGCCCGACGAGAGCTTCGCCGACTACCTCCGGCGGGCCGAGGCCATCGACTACGGGATCATGGAGGCGCACCGGCGCCGGGTCGAGGAACTGGTGGCCGATCCCGGGACCGCCGAGCACCTCAAGCCCTGGTACCGCTACCTGTGCAAGCGGCCCTGCTTCCACGACGAGTACCTGACGGCGTTCAACCGACCGAACGTCACGCTCGTGGACTGCCCCGGCGGCATCGACCGGATCACGGCGCGGGGCCCGGTGGTCGACGGCCACCAGTACGACGTGGACTGCATCGTCTACGCCACCGGCTTCGAGGCCGAACTCACACCGCTGTACCGCCGGGTCGGCCACCCGATCGTGGGCGTGGACGGGGTCACCCTGGCGGAACGGTGGGCCGACGGGGCCGCCAGCCTCTTCGGGATGATGGTCCGCGGGTGCCCCAACCTCTTCGCGATGCCCGCACCCGGCCAGCAGGCCGTGGTCACGGTCAACTACACACAGCTCGCGGTGCTCGGTGCGGAGTTCGTCGGCCGCACCATCGCCACGCTCGTCGAACGGGGCGCACGGGTCTTCGAGGTGTCGGCCGAGGCGGAGCAGGACTGGACCGACCGGATCGTCGGTTCGTTCGTCGACGCCAGTTCCGTCATGGCGGCGTGCACACCGTCGAGGATCAACAACGAGGGCCGTCCGGAGCTGCTCAACCCGCGCAACGGGAACTTCGGCCGCGGACTGGGCGACTACTTCGCCTACCGGGACCTGCTGCGGGCCTGGCTCGACGCCGGCCACCTCGACGGGCTCGAGCTGCGATGACGGCCCCGGCCGCGGAGCGGCGGGTGGTGGTGGTCACCGGTGGCGGCAGCGGCATCGGTGCCGCGATCGCCATGGAGCTCGGCCGGCGAGGTGACCACGTGGTCACCGTGGACCCGATGGTGTCGGTGGACGGCACCGAGGAACTTCCCGCGCCCGAGCACACGACCGCCGGCCGGATCGTCGCCGCGGGCGGTAGTGCGGTGGCCTCGAACACCTCCGTGACCGACCGGGAGGCCGTGAACGCCCTGTTCGCCGAGCTGCTCGACACCCACGGGCGCGTGGATGGCCTGGTCAACGTGGCCGGCATCACCCGACCCACCGGCATCGCCCGGGGCACCGAGGAGGACTGGGCCGCGGTGCTCGCGGTGCACCTCGACGGCTACTGCAACATGCTCGGCGCCGCACTGCCGGTCATGGCGGCGGCCGGGCGGGGCCATGTGCTCGGCGTGACCTCCGGGTCGGGGTGGCGTCCGGCCGATGCCGGCGCCTACAGCTGCGCCAAGCGGGCCGTCGCCTCGCTCACGTGGCAGCTCGGCCGGGTCGCGCCCGCCGGGGTGGCGCTCAACGCGATCTCACCGATCGCGATGACCCGCATGGTGACCGCCGCCCTCGGGCGCCGCGCACCGGCGGCGGGCAACGGGGGCCGGGCCGCGGCCACCGGCGGCCTGTCGCTCGCGTCCATGCCCGAACCGGAACAGCTCGCACCGCTGGGTGCGCACCTCACGGGACACGGTCCCGGCCGGCTGCGGGGCCAGGTGCTCTTCGCCGGGGGGTCCGAGGTGGCGTTGGTGGCCCCGCCGAGGCTGCTCGAGACGGTGCGCACCGACGGCACCGCGCCGCTCGACGCGGTCCTCGACGCGGTGCTGCCGGCCCTCGTGGCCGCCGAGGCCGCGCAGGCCACCACCGGCGGCTCCAACCCCCGCTTCGGCGCCGTGTTCGCCCCGGCCGACGGCACCGACGACAGCACCGACGACGGCACCGACGGCGGGACGGGCACCGGGCGCGGCGCGCCGGGACCCGGACCGACCCGCTCCGCAGTGGTGGTGGACGACGGCCCTGACGCCACCGCCACGGTGGCCGCCGTCGCCGCGCGGTTGCGGGCGGCGGGGCTCGACGTGCGGATCGTCGGCGCCCGGACCGACGGAGCGGGCTTCGAGCGGGCGCGGACGGTCCTCCGCGATGCCGCCACCCTCGCCGGGGGCCCCGACGCCGTGGTCGTCGTGTCGTCCCCGTCCGACCCGGCCGACGCCCCCACCGACTGGCAGGCCGTCCTCGCGGGCCACGCCGGCCTCGCCGATCGGCTCCGCACCGACGCCGGATGGGCCCGGGCCGCCACCGAGCACGTCGCGGAGCGGGGCGCACCGCTCCGCCTGGTCCACGTCGTCGACGCCCGCGGCCCCGGCGGTCGCAGCCGGGCCCAGGCGCTCGCACAGCTCGCCCGGGCCGCCCGCACCGCCACCGAGGAGCGTCTCGTCGCGGTCGTGGTGGCCGCCGAGGCGCCCGACGACGCCACCACCGCGGCGCTGGTGGAACGACTCGTCACCGCGCCCGACGCCACCGGCCTGTCGGGCGCCGAGTTGGCGGTCGGCGCCGGCTGGACGGGGCTCCGCAGCCACCCCCGGCCCACGGGCAGCGTGGTGGTCGGCGGCGGCCCGCTCCCGCCCTGGTTCGACGACGTCCTCGAGGAGTTGCACCCGTGACCCGACCCGACCGCATCGTCGACGCCCACGTGCACCTGTGGGACCCGGCGCGCACCGACTGGTACCCGTACCTCGGCGGGGGCCGGGAGCTCGGGATGGGCGACGTGTCGGGCATGGCCCGTCGGTTCGACCCCACCACCTACGCCGCCGAGGCCGGCGACTGGAACGTGGTGAAGCTGGTCAACGTGGCCGCGGCCACCGGCCGCCACTCGGTGGCCGAGACCCTCGAGCTGGACCGCCGGGCCGACGCCGGCGACGGACCGGCCGCGGTGGTGGGTGGCCTGCCGGCCACGGAGTCGGTGGCCGAGGCCGTCGGCCTGATCGACGAGCAGATGGCCGCGGCACGGTTCCGGGGGGTACGACCGATGGCACCCGGTGGGCCGCCGGTCCCCCACGACGACGTGCTCCGCGCCCTCGCCGAGCGCGGGCTGGTGTTCGAGCTGATGGCGCACCCCGACCAGCTGGTCGACGCGGCCCGGCGACTGGCCGCCCACCCCGGCCTGACGGTGGTGGTGGAGCACACCGGGTGGCCCCGCGCCACCGACGAGGAGGAGCGCGCGCTCTGGAGCGAGGGCATCGCCGCACTCGCGGCCGCCGGCGACCACGTGCACTGCAAGCTGTCGGGGCTGGCGATGCCGCTCGGGTCCCTCGACGCCGAGGTGTTCCGACCCTGGCTGGAACCGGCGATCGAGGCGTTCGGCACCCGGCGGTGCCTGTTCGCGAGCAACTTCCCGGTCGACGGCCTGCACGGGCGGCTCGACGCGTTGTGGTCCGCCTACGCCGCGGTCACCTCGGACCTCGATGCCGACGACGTTGACCGCCTCTTCGCCGCCAACGCCGAACGCATCTACCGCTGCTGAACGTCAGCCGGTCCCGCCGGTCCCGGCGCCGCCCGCCTCGGCCTCGGCCGCATCGGCGAACGCCACCGCCCCCGCGAGGAAGTCCTCGATCGCCGCGGTCTTGAACTCGGCGATCGACGACAGGTCCGGCACGTACACCTCGAAGCGGCCGTCGGTCCCGTCCACGAGGGCGACGATCGCCCCGGCCACGGTGCCGGGCGGCTCGAGCTCCCCGCTGAAGTGGGCCGGGTCGTTGCCGGGGCGGTCCCAGATGTCGGTGGCGATGGCCCCCGGCACCACCAGGTGGACCCGCACGCCGCTGTGCCACAGGTCCATGGCCAACGACTCGCTCCACCCGCAGAGCGCGAACTTCGAGGCGCAATAGGCGGCCTCGGCCGGGATGGCGGCCCGGCCCCCGAAGCTCGACACGTTCACCACCACCCCGCGGTCACGGGCGAGCATCCCCGGGAGGACCGCCATGGTCATGCGGGCGGGCGACTCGAAGTTCGTGGCCATCGTGCGCCGGAGTTCGTCGACGGTGAGCCCGGGCACGCGCCGGCGCATCGGGGCACCCGCGTTGTTGACGATCACGTCGAGCCCGCCGCCCGCCCGCTCGACGGACCGGGCCAGCTCCTCGGCGGCCGCCGGGTCGGCCAGGTCCACAGCGTGGGTGGTGACCTCTGCACCCAGCTCACGGCACCGCGCCGCCACTGCGTCGAGCTTGCCGGGGTCGCGCCCGCAGAGCGCCAGGGTGGCACCCCGGCCGGCGAGCAGCGGGGCGAGCGCCGCCCCGATGCCCGCGGACGCGCCGGTCAGGAGGATCCGGGCCCCCGACAGGTCCTCCGCCCGCGGCCCGGGCTCGGGCTCCGGCGCCATCGACTCAGAACCGTTCCGGGTCGTCACGCCCGTCGAGGTCGCCGTTGGGCCGCGCCTCGCGCAGCAGCTCCTCGATGACCTCGCCGGCACCGGCCGGGTGGCCGGGGTTGGTGCCCTCCGGTCCGCGGTGCCAGCCCTCGGCCACGGCGATCGTGTCGCCCCGCACGTCGAACACCCGCCCGGTCACGTGACGGGCCGCAGGGCTGGCCAACCACGTGGCCACCGTCGCCACCCACCGCGGTGAGAGCCGTTCCCGCACGTCGTCGGGGATGTTCTCCTCACCGCCCATCAGCGGTGCCACGAGGCGGGTCACGGCGGTCGGGGCCAGGCAGTTGGCCGTCACCCCGATGCGGCCCAGCTCCAGGGCGGCGACGAGCGTGAGGCTGGCGATGCCCGCCTTGGCGGCGCCGTAGTTGCCCTGACCCACGTTGCCGTAGAGGCCGGAGGGCGACGCGGTGTTGATGATCCGGGCGTCGACCTCCTCGCCGGCCTTGGCGCGGGCCCGCCAGTGGGCGGCCGCGTGCCGGGTCGGACAGGAGTGGCCCTTGAGGTGCACGTTGAGGACATCGTCCCAGTCGGCCTCGTCCATGGAGAACAGCATCCGGTCGCGCAGGATCCCGGCGTTGTTCACGAGGATGTCGAGACGACCGAAGGTCTCCACGGCCTGGGCGACCATCGCCTCGGCCTCGGCGAAGTCGGTCACGTCGGAGCCGTTGACCACGGCGGCACCGCCCATCGCCTCGATCTCGGCGACCACCTCGTTGGCCGGGCCGGCGTCGGCACCGCTGCCGTCGGGCTGGGCGCCGAGGTCGTTGACCACCACCGCGGCCCCCTCGGCGGCCAGCATCAGGGCGTGCTCCCGCCCGATGCCGCGACCCGCTCCGGTCACGATCGCCACCCTGCCCTCGCACAACCCGGCCATCGACGCACTCCCCTCGGTTTCTGACAGTGGCGTCACCTTAGGGCGCCCCGCGGCGGACGACCAACGGGCTGCGGCGGCGAGGGGCCCGGCGACGGCGGTGGCCGGCTTCCGGCGCCGCGGGCCGACCGCTAGGGTGACACGGACGTTAGATCGGTCCGCCGGACCGGCGGGCCGGGACCGGGCCGTGATGGAACCGGGATCGGACCGGGATCGAACGACGAGGGAGCGACTCCGTGGGCCTGGCCATCGGTGACGACCACGAACTGCTGGCCGCGGCGGTGGCGCGGTTCGCCGAGGAGCGGTGCGGACCCGACACTGCGCGCGCGGCGATGGACGCGCCGGCCGACGAGTTGCCCCCGTTCTGGAAGGAACTCGACCAGCTCGGCTGGCTCGGCCTGTCCCCCGACGACGGCCTCGGCTTCTCCGAGCTCGCGGTGGTGCTCGAGGGCCTGGGCCGGGCGGTCGCGCCCGGGCCGATCCTGCCGTCCGCATGGGCCAGGGCGGTGGCGAGGACCGCCGGGGTGGACCTCACCGGTCCCGCGGCAGTGGCGGTGGGCGACGGCCCCGTCCCGGGTGGCGCCACCGCGGAGGTCGTGGTGCTCCGGGTGGGCGACGACGACACCTGGGTGGCGGCGCCCGCTGCCGGCCTCGACCTCGGCCCGACCCCTGCGCTCGACGGGACCGTGGACCTCGCCACGCTCCGGTCCCCCGCCCACCCGGTCGACGGCATCCCCCTCCCCGGCGTCACCGGGGAACAGGTGCGGGCCATCGGCACCGTGCTCGCCGCGGCCGAGGCCGTGGGCGGCGCCTCGTGGTGCGTGGACACCGCGGCGGACTGGGCCCGCCAGCGCCGCCAGTTCGGACGCCCGATCGGCCAGTTCCAGGCGGTGAAGCACCGCTGCGCCGACATGCTCGTGCGGCTGGAGGCGGCCCGGGCCGCGGTGTGGGACGCCGCCGGCGCCCTCGACGGCGACGAGCCGTGGGGCCCGTCGGCCGGAGTGGCGGTCGGAACGGCGGGAGCGCTCGCGCTCGACGCCTTCGTCGACGACGCCAAGGACGCCATCCAGGTCCTCGGCGGCATCGGCTTCACCTGGGAGCACGACGCCCACCTCTACCTCCGCAGGGCGGTGGCCCTCCGGCAACTCCTCGGCGACCGGCGGCACCGGCGGACCGAGCTGGCACGGGCCGCGCTCCGGGGCACGCGCCGGCACCTCACCCTCGACCTCCCGCCCGAGGCCGAGGAGGTCCGCGCCCGCATCGCCGTCGTGGTGGACGAGATCGCGTCCCTCCCCAAGGAGGAGCGCCGGGCACCGCTCGCGGACGCGGGCCTGGTGGTGCCGCACTGGCCCGAGCCGTGGGGCCGCGGGGCCGGAGCGGTGGAGCAGGTGGTGATCGACGAGGAACTGCGGAGGGCGAAGGTGCGCGCCCCCCACCTCCAGGTGGGGGCGTGGGCGGCCCCCACGATCGCCGCCCACGGCACACCGGAACAGCAGGAGCGCTGGGTGCGACCCACGCTGCACGGCACCATCTCGTGGTGCCAGCTGTTCAGCGAGCCGGAGGCCGGCTCCGACCTCGCCGCGCTGACCACCGCGGCGATCCGCACCGACGGCGGCTGGCTGCTGAACGGCCAGAAGGTCTGGACCACCATGGCCCGCGACGCCGACTGGGGTATCTGTCTCGCCCGCACCAACCCCGACGCCCCGAAGCACCGGGGCATCACCTACTTCATCGTGGACATGGGCTCGGCCGGGCTCGACATCCGGCCCCTGCGCGAGCTCACCGGACTGGAGATGTTCAACGAGGTGTTCCTCGACGACGTGTTCGTGCCCGACGACTGCGTGATCGGCGAGGTGGACGGCGGATGGCCACTGGCCCGCACCACCCTGGCCAACGAGCGGGTCTCGATGGGCAGCGGGTCGTCCTTCGGCGGCGGCATCGAGGCCCTCGTGGACCTCGTCAGGGACCGGATCGACGCCGGCGCCGTCGACGGCGACGACCCGCTCGTGCTCGACGAGCTGGGCGCGCTGGTGGCCGAGTCGCACGCGCTGGCCGTGATGGGGCTCCGCACCGCGGCACGGTCGCTGTCGGGCGCGCAGCCCGGCCCGGAGGCCAGCGTCCGCAAGCTGCTCGGCGTGGAGCACGACCAGCGCACCCAGGAGGCCGGCCTGTCGCTGCTGGGCCCCGACGGGGCGGGCACCGAGCCCGGGCCACCCGGCCAGTGGACCTTCGGTTTCCTCGCCAACCGCTGCCTCACGATCGCCGGGGGCACGTCGGAGATCCAGCGGAACGTGATCGGTGAGCGGCTGCTCGGACTGCCGCGCGACCCCGAGCCGGCGGGCTGAGACCGTGGCCCAGCTCCTCACCGACCAGCTGCGGCTCATGGCCGGCCACCACCCCGACGAGGTGGCGTTCCTCGACGTCGCCGGCGGCACCACGCTCACGTTCGCCGGGTGGGAGGAACGCTCCAACCGGCTGGCCCGCTGGCTGGTGGCACGCGGGGTGGGGAGGGGTGACCGGGTGGCGCTGCACGTGCCGCCGGAGGAGCCCGACCGGTTCCTCGTCGCCTACGCGGCCATCCACAAGGCCGGCGGCGCGGCGGTGCCCACGAGCACCCGCCTCGTCGCCCGGGAACTGGCGTTCGTGCTCGACCACGCGGGCGCGGCGGTGGCCGTCACGGGCCGCTCGACACTCCCGGCACTCCTCGGCGCGACCATGGACCTCCCCGGCCTCCGCACCGTGGTCACGACGGCCCCGCCGGAGGAGCGCGTGGCGACCGGGGACGACCCGCCCGAACTGGTCGACTGGGCCGACGCCGCCGACGACGACGGCTCCGGGTTCCAGGTGGCGCTCGACGCCGACGACATCGCCGACATCATGTACACCTCCGGCACCACGGGCCGCCCGAAGGGCGTGGTGGTCCGCCACGGCAACGTGGCGATGATCCCCAACGGCCTGCCCAACTGGACCGGCGCGGGGTGGCTGCACGCGTCGCCGATGTTCACGTTCGCCGGCATCGCGTCCGTCTACAACCCGATGAAGCTCGGCATGCGCTTGCTGTACCTGCCCCGCTTCGACGTCGACGCCTGGTTCGACGCGGTGGAGCACCACCGCCCGTCCGCCACCTTCCTCGTGCCGGCCATGGCCGAGCTGCTGATCGCCAGCGACCGCTTCGCCGACGCGGACCTCAGCTCGATCACCCTGTGCCCGCTCGGCAGCGCCCCGCTCGCCCCCGCCACCTTCGACACCCTCCGGCGCCGGCTCCCCGGTGCGATGGTGTCGAACTCGTGGGGCATGACCGAGGCGGGCCCTGCGTACTGCAGCATGCCCTCCGACGAGATCGACAAGCGGGTGGGATCGGTGGGCCGGCCCGTGCCCCCGACGGAGTTCCGGATCGTCGACGCGAGCGGGACGGAGCTGCCGCCCCGAACGGTGGGCGAGCTGCTGGTCCGGAACCCCGGCCGCGAGCGCGAGTACTTCCGCGACGAGGAGGCCACGGCCCGCACCTGGCAGGACGGCTGGCTCCACACCGGCGACCTCGCCGAGCTCGACGAGGACGGCTACCTGTACCTCCGCGGCCGGGCCAAGGACGTGATCATCCGCGGCGGCAACAACGTGCACGCGGCCGACGTGGAGTCGGTCCTCTACGAGCACCCCGACGTGCGGGAGGCCGCCGTGGCCGCGGTCCCCCACGACGTGCTCGGCGAGGACATCGGCGCCTGGGTGGTGCTCAACCCCGGTGCCACGGTCACCGAGGCGGAGCTCCGGGAGTTCTGCGCAGGCCGCCTGTCCGACTACAAGGTGCCGCGGCGCTGGACGTTCCTCACCGAGTTGCCCCGGAACCCGACCGGCAAGGTGGTCAAGCGGGAGCTGCCGGGGCGGTAGGCAGCGCACCCGGCGGGAGCAGTTCGAGCACCTGCCCGTCGGGGTCGCGCACGAGGACGGCGAAGCCGCCCATGTCCGTGTCCTCGAGCACCTCGCCGCCGTGCGCCCGCACCGCAGCGCAGGTGGCCGACAGGTCCTCGACGGTGAAGGACAGGTGCGTGAGTCCGGGCTCGGTGAACGGGCGCTCCCGTGGTGGCAGGTTGCCGGGACGGTCCAGGTGGAGCAGTTCCAGCACCGCACCGCCGAGACCCAGGTACACGGCGGTGAGGCCGACCGGTTCGGGGACCCGCAGCAGGCGCGACGAGGCGGCGTCGGGCACCTGCAGGCGGTGGAGCTCCTCGAAGCCGAACACCTCCCGGTAGAACGTCACCGCCCGGTCGAGGTCCGCGACGTGGTGGCCCACGTGGTTCCAGGTGCTCATCGTCCGGACCCTATCCCCGCCCGGACTCGCCGGGACCGCCCGGGTCCGGGCCACCGGCCCAGCGCAGCCCGCCCGGATGCGACACGGCGTCGGCCGCCGCGGTGTGGCCGCGGGCGACGGCGTCGGGGACCGGCGCACCCTCCCCCCGGGCCAACACGTAGGCCGCGTCGAACGCGTCACCCGCCCCGGTGGTGTCGGACGCCGTGACCCGTCCGACCTCCACCTTCCCGGAGCGACCCCCGTGCCACCAGCGCGTCGGGCCGTCGCCGGCGGTCACCACCAACTCCGGCACCTGAGCGGCCCACTCGGCGGCGTCGGCGCCGAGCAGGTCGAGGTCCTCCACGGAGGCCAGCACCGTGGGGCCGAGCGACACCAACCCCGCCACCCACCGGCGCGCCTCGTCGGGCGACTCCCACAGCGCGGGCCGCACGTTCGGGTCGAGGACCACCCGGGTCCCACCGCGGGTCGCGGCGGCCAGGGCATCCAGCAGGGCGCCACGCTGGGGCGGATCGAGCACGGCGAGGGTGATCCCGCTCACCACCACCGCGTCGTGGTCACCGGCGGCGGCCGCGATCCGGTCGGGGCCGAGGGCGTCGACCAGGTGGCGGGCCTCGCTGGTGGCCCGCCAGTAGGTGAAGCGCCGCTCCGCACCGTCGAGTTCCACCAGGTAGAGACCCAGTACGCCGCCCCCCGAGCGGTGCACCCATCGGTCCGACACGCCCTCGTCGGCGAGGCGGCGGAGCAGGCCCTCGCTGAACCGGTCGGCGCCGACGGCGGTGGCCAGCGAGACCCGGGCGCCGCCGCGGGCGAGCCGCACCGCCACGTTCAGCGCGTCACCGGAGTACGACAGGTCGAGCGCTCCGTCCGGCCGTGGACGCAGCTCTGCGAGCGGTTCGCCGACCACGAGGACCGACGGTGGGCTGCTCATGGCCGGCGGGCGAGCGCCAGCGCCTCCCGCACCCGGGCTGCCAGCACGTCCGGGGAGGCCGTATCCGGGGAGGCCGTATCCGGGGAGGTCGCATCCGGGGAGGTCGCATCCGGGGAGGTCGCATCCGCGAACATCCAGGTGCCGCCCACCGCCACCACCGCGTCGACGGCCAGCAGGTCGGCCACGTCGCGGGGACCGACCCCGCCGGTCGGGACCAGCCCCACGTCGGCCACCGCGGCGACGGACCGCACGGCGGCGATCCCACCCAGTGGACCTACCGGGAACAGCTTCACCGTCGCGGCACCGGCATCCGCGAGGGCCATCACCTCGCTCGGGGTGGCCGCTCCCGGGAGCCACGGCGCGCCGGCCGAGGTGACGGCAGCGGTGAGGGAGGGGGTGACCCCCGGGCTCACGAGGAACCGCGCCCCGGCGTCGAGTGCGGCGTCGACGTCGGCCGGCGTGGTCACGGTGCCGGCCCCCACCGGGATCGACGCGGCCGACACGGCGGCGCGCAGCGCCTCGAGACTGGCCGGGTGGCGCAGGCCCACCTCGGCGCACGGGGCACCCGCCAGCTCGGCGGCCCGCACGCAGGCCACGACCACCTCCGGGTCGGGATGGTCCACGAGGGGGAGCAGCCGGGCGGCCAGCGCCCCGTCGGGCAGTGGGACGATCACGGTGCACCCTCCTCGTCGATCGCCGCGGCGAGCGCCGCGAGCCATGAGGGATCGTCGCGCAGGCGCGGGGGTGCGAACCCGGGCAGGTCCATCAGCGACCCGGCGAGCGACGGGCCGTCGGGGCACGAGGCCACGAGGGCCGCGAGCTCCGCGGCCCTCGGGTCGGCCGGCGCGCCCGGCGCGCAACGACGGAGGTGGGCCACCCACCAGGCCAGCACCCGGGCGAGCGCCCGCACCGGGCTCCCGCCGTCGAGCGCGTCCACCACGGTCGGCAGGATCCGCTGGGGCAGCTTCGCCGAGCCGTCCATGGCGATCTGGAGGCACCGGTGGCCCACCGCCGGGTTGGCGAAGCGTTCCCGGACCGAGGCCGCGTAGGCGGCGGCGTCCTCGCCCCGGGGCGGTTCCAGCACGGCGAGGATCTCCGACTGGAGTTCGTCGAGCAGCGGCACGGTGGCCGGGTCGGCCACCACCTCGGCGATCGTCCCGTGGCCGAGCCGGAGCCCGAGGTAGGCGGTGGCCGAGTGCATCCCGTTCAGCACCCGCAGCTTCATCCGTTCCCACGCCGCCACGTCGTCGGTCAGTTGCACCCCGGCGGCGACCAGCGGAGGGACCCCCGGCCCGAGCCGGTCCTCGAGCACCCACTGCCGGAACGGCTCGCCGATGACCGGCCAGGCGTCGCGCACCCCGGCCGCCGCCACCTCGGCCCGCAGCTCGTCGGTGGTGGCCGGGACGATGCGGTCCACCATGGAGGACGGGAACGACACCTCGGCGGCGATCCAGCGAGCTGCGGCCGGGTCCACCCGCTCGGCGAACTCCTGCACGAGCGTCGCCAGCATCCGCCCGTTGCCGGCGACGTTGTCGCACGAGGCCACGGTGAGCGGCCCGGCGCCCGCGGCCCGCCGTCGCACCAGCCCGGCCACGAGGGTGCCCACCACCCCGACCGGTTCGCCCGGGTGGGCCAGGTCGTGGGCGACCGCCTCGTGGGAGGTGTCGAGGTGCCCGCCGACGGGGTCGAAGCCGTACGCCTTCTCGGTCACCGTGACCGTCACCAGGGCGGTGGACGGGTCCGCGAGTGCGGCCCGGACCTCGTCGCGGCGTGACGGTCCCACCGCGGCGGTGAGCACGCCGATCTCGCGGAGGCGACGGCGTCGCGCCGAGGCCTCCACCAGCGTGTAGCAGCAGCCCTGCGGGGTGAGCGCGGCCGGGGTCCGCTCCGACACGAGCGAGGCGCCGAGCACGCCCACGCCGGTGACCCCGGCGGCGGCCAGGTCGTCGAGGTAGGTGAACACGTGGGCCCGGCTGAACGCCCCGAGGCCGAGGTGCACCACCGTCGTCCGCAGGGTCGACCGGTCGTAGCGGAGCGGCTCCACCGTCGGACTGTCGTTCACGGGCGGACTGTCGTTCACGGGCGGACTGTCGTTCACGGGCGGACTGTCGTTCACAGGCGGTACGCGCGGCGGGCGAGGCGCACCGCGCAGTCCTCGGCGAGGTCGGCGGCGTCGTCGAGCGACAGCCGGTGCTCGGCCACGAGCGTGGCCAGGTGGGCGCAGTCCACACGGCGGGCCACGTCGTGGCGGGCCGGGATGGACAGCAGGGCCCGGGTGTCGTCGTTGAAGCCGGCGGTGTTGGCGAAGCCGGCCGTCTCGGTGACGGCACGACGGTGGCGCCACATGCCCTCGACGCTGTCGAAGAACCACCACGGCGGTCCGAGCGTGAGGCACGGGTAGAAGCCCGCGAGGGGCGCCAGCTCGCGGGCGTAGGTGGACTCGTCGAGCGTGAACAGGATGATCCGCAGGTCCCGCTCCAGGCCGAACCGGTCGAGGAGCGGACGGAGGGCGTCCACGTAGTCGGTGCGGCCCGGGATGTCGGCGCCCTTGTCACGGCCGAACCGTTCGAGCACCCGGGGACTGTGGTTGCGGCGCGACCCGGGGTGCAGCTGCAGCACCATGCCGTCCTCGAGGCTCATGGCCGCCATCTCCACCAGCACCTGGCCCCGCAGCTGCTC
The DNA here is from genome assembly GCA_903868545.1 of uncultured Actinomycetes bacterium. GTDB lineage: Bacteria > Actinomycetota > Acidimicrobiia > Acidimicrobiales > Microtrichaceae > CAIPVR01. The sequence continues at coordinate 10,622 of CAIPVR010000306.1, read as the reverse complement.
GGCACCACCAGGGTCGAGGGTGCCGGCGAGGGCGGCGTCGAGCAGGCGCTGGCAGGTCGCCCGGTCGTGGTCCGCCGTCACGGCGCTGGGGTGGCCGTGGTCGGTGGCGGTGGCGCCGCGGGCCCGGAAGTCCGCACGCCGCACCCGGAGGGCCTCGAGGTACCCGTCCCAGCGGGTCACGTCGCAGCCGGTGAGCTCGCCCAGACGGGCCACGTTGGCGCCGTAGTCCTCGAAGTCGGGGTCCACCACCGGGTCGGGCCGGAACGTGGTGATCACCCGGCCGCCCCACCCCTCCGCGATGAGCCGGTCGTGGTGGGCGAGGTCGTCGAGCGGCGACTCGGTGGTGGCCAGCACCTCGATCCCGAAGCGGTCGAGGAGCGCCCGCGGCCGGAAGGCGTCGGTGGCCAGCGCCTCGGCGATCCGGTCGTAGTAGAGGTCGGCGGTGGCGGGCCCGAGCCGCTGCTCGAGGCCGAACACGGTGGCGAAGGTTTGGTCGAGCCAGAGGCCCGACGGCGTGCCCCGGAAGAGGTGGACGTGGGACGCGAACGTCCGCCACGCCGAGCGAGGATCTGCCACCGGGGACCCGTCGAGCGGTTGCACGCCGAGGTCCTCGAGCGCCACGCCCTGGCTGTGCAGCATCCGGGTCAGGTAGTGGTCGGGCGTCACCAGCAGCCGGGTGGGGTCGGAGAACGGCTCGTCGAGCGCGAACCACGCCGGGTCGGTGTGGCCGTGGGGCGACACGATCGGCAGCTCGGCCACGTGACCGTGGAGTTCCCGGGCGATCGCCCGCACCGACGGCTCGGCCGGGAAGAGACGGTCGGGGTGCAGTTCCAGTGCCATCGGTCCGGCCATCGGTCCGGCCCCCGGCCCGGCCCCCGGTCCCGTGGCCGGACCCTCACCGGCGCCCGCCCCCGTAAACATGACCATGGTGTTAGAAACTAGTACGGTTCGGCCGTGGACGGTCCCGCCGCCGACGCACCCGCCGTCCGGCTGCACCCCGACGACGACGTCGTCGTCGCCATGACGGCGCTCGATCCGGGTCGCGGGCTCCCCGACGGGACGAGGGTCCTCGAGCCGGTCCCCGCGGGCCACAAGGTCGCCGTGCGGGCGGTCACCGAGGGCGACCCGGTCCGCAAGAGCGGCCACGTCATCGGCACCGCGACCCGCGACATCGCCCCCGGCGACCACGTCCACACCCACAACCTGCGGGCCACGGGGCCGGTGGCCCACACCGCCGGCCCCCGCCGCACCGGCACCACCGCGGCGAGCACGTGGGCCGGCGCCACCTTCGACGGCTTCCACCGGCCCGACGGACGGGTCGGCACCCGGAACCACCTGCTCGTGCTGTGCTCGGTCAACTGTTCGGCCACCGTGGCGCGTGCCGTCGCCGACGCGTTCCGGCCCCGGCTGCCCGAGGGGCTCGACGGCGTCTGGGCCCTCACCCACACCGGCGGGTGCGGCATGGCCGGCGACGGCGCCGACCTCCGCCGGCTCCGGACCACCCTGCGCGGCTACGCCACCCACCCCAACACCGGGGGTGTGCTCGTGGTGGGCCTCGGGTGCGAGGTGAACCAGCTCGACGAACTCGTGGACGGCCTCCCCGCCGAGCGGTTGCGGACGCTCGGGATCCAGGACGCGGGCGGCACCCGGGCCGCCGTCGACGACGGCGTCCGGTCGCTCGCGGAACTGGCCGAGGTGGCCGCCGCCGACCGGCGCTCCCCCGTGCCGCTGTCCGGGCTCGTCGTCGGGCTCCAGTGCGGTGGCTCCGACGGCTTCTCCGCCATCAGCGCCAACCCCGCCCTGGGCGCGGCCGCCGACCTGCTGGTGGCGGCGGGCGGGACCGTCCTGCTCTCGGAGACGCCCGAGCTGATCGGCGCCGTCGAGGAGCTCGCGACCCGGGCGGCCGACGAGCGGGTGGCGCGGGCGCTGCGGGAACGGGCGGACTGGTGGACGGCCCATGCGGCCGCCCACGGCACCACGCTCGACGCCAACCCGTCTCCCGGCAACCTCGCCGGCGGGATCACCACGATCGTCGAGAAGTCGATCGGCGCGGCCGCCAAGGGCGGCACCGGCCCGGTGGTGGAGGTGGTGCCCTACGCCGAGCGACCCACCGCCCGTGGCCTCGTGGTCATGGACTCCCCCGGCTACGACCCCGTGTCGGCCACCGGCCAGATCGCGGCGGGCGCCCAGGTGGTGTGCTTCACCACCGGGCGGGGTTCGTGCTTCGGTTCCGTGCCGGCACCGGCGCTGAAGCTCTCCACCACCACCGACCTCGCCCGCCGCCTGCCCGACGACATCGACGTGGACTGCGGGACGGTGCTCAGCGGCACGGAGACCACCGCCGAGGTGGGCGAACGGATCCTCCGGGCCGTGGTGGACACGGCCTCGGGGCGGCCCACGAGCTCGGAGCTCCTCGGCTACGGCCTCGACGAGTTCGTGCCGTGGACCGAGGGGATCACGCTGTGACCGCGCCGGCGGCGGATCCCGCCGCCTGGCCCCCGCCGTCCGCTCACCCGGGCCGGCGCCACCGCAACCTGTCGCCGTGGGCGTCGTGGGTCCTTCAACTCGACGACGTGGTCGACGACGACCCGTGCCCCGACCACCCGGCGGCGGTCGGACCGTGGCGCGAGCGGGTCCGCGCCCGCGTCCACGACCTCCTCGGCGAGCCACCGGCCCGGGTGCCGCCCGACACGGAGGTGACCCACACCGTCGAGGCCGACGACCACGTGCGCCACCGGATCGTCTTCGACGTCGACCCCACGATGTCGGTCCCGGCGTACCTGCTGGTACCCACCGGGCGGGTGGCCGGCCCGCCGGGGACGGCGGTGCTGGCCGTGCACGGCCACGGGCCCGGCAAGGAGATGATCTGTGGCCTCACCGGGCCACCGCACGAGCACTACGCCCTCGACCTGGTGCGCCTGGGGCACGTGGTGCTCGCACCCGACCTGCGCTGCTTCGGCGAGCGCCAGGATCCACAGTGGGATCCGACGCACCCCAAGTACGACTGCGACTGGAACCTGGTGGCCGCCACGATGGCCGGCCGGGTCCCCCTGGCCCAGAACCTCTGGGACCTCCAGCGCAGCGTCGACGTGCTGGCCGGCCACCCGCTGGTGGACCCCGACCGGATCGCCGTCGCCGGCCTGTCCTACGGGGCGACGATGTCGTTGTTCCTGGCCGCCACCGACACCCGGGTGCGCGCCGCGGTCGTCTCGGGCTACCTGTCGAGCTGGCGGGCCGCGCACCGGGTTCCGTGGAACATGTGCGGCTCGCAGGTCCTGCCCGGCCAGCTCGGCCACCTGGAGCACCTGGACGTGGCGTCGCTCGTGGCGCCGCGGCCGCTGCTCGTGGAGTCGGGCACCGAGGACATCCTCTTCCCGGTATCGGCCGCCCGCGCCACCGTGGCCCGGCTCCGCGACGCGTACCGGGCGCTCGGCGCGCCGCCGGACCTGGTGGTGCACGACGTGTTCGACGGCGACCACCGCTGGCACGGCGAACGGGTGGGGGCGTTCCTGACGGCCCACCTCGGCCGGAACTAACATCCGTGTCATGTCCCCCCGGATCGTGTTCATCGGCGGCGGGTCCTACCAGTGGATCCCCAAGCTGCTGCTCGACATCGCCGGGACGCCGTCCCTGGCCGACGCCGAGATCGTCATCGAGGACATCGACCCCCACCCGATCCCGCGGATGGTCGACTTCGTGCACCACGTGGCGGAGGTGCGCGGCATCGGCCTCACCGCCGTGGGCACGACCGACCAGCGGGCGGCGCTCGACGGTGCCGACCACGTGGTCGTGTGCATCTCCACCGGCGCGCTCGACTCCATGCACCACGACCTCTCGGTCCCCGAACGCCACGGCATCCGCCAGTCCGTGGGCGACACCGTGGGACCGGGCGGGATCCTGCGGGGGCTGCGCAACATCCCGGTGATGCTCGACATCGCGCGCGACATGGAGGAGCTCTGCCCCGACGCGTGGATGCTCAACCTGACGAACCCGATGACCACACTCACCCGGGCGGTGCTGCGGGAGACGCCGGTGCAGGCCATCGGCATGTGCCACGAGGTGACCATCACCCTGCACGCACTCGCGATGCTGTTCGGCTGCGACCGCGGCGACCTGCGCCCGACGGTGGCGGGGGTCAACCACCTGCCGTTCATCACCGAGCTCGACCTCGACGGCGAGGACGGGCTCGCCCGGCTCCGGGAGCTGCTCGCCGACGAGGACGCGCTGGCCCAGCCGCTGGTGATCCCCGGCATCACCGGCCACGAGGCCGTGAGCCTGGGCGGCGCCTTCACCCTCGGCTCACTGCTCGAGTCGAACAAGGTGAAGCTCGAACTCTTCGCCCGTTTCGGGGTGCTCCCCGCAGCCGGTGACCGCCACCTCGTGGAGTTCTTCCCCGGCTTCCTCACCGAGGAGTCGGGCTGGGGCGAGCGCTGGAACGTCCACCTCACCACCATCGACGACCGCCGCGACTGGCTCGCCGCCTTCACCGCGGAGTTCGAGCGGCTGGCCGCCGCCGAGGACCTCCCCGCCGACCCCAGCGGCGAACTCGTGGCCGAGTTGATCGACAGCCGCCTGCGCGACCACCCGCGGGATCTCCCGCTCAACATCGCCAACCACGGCCAGGTGCCCGACCTCCCCGGGGAGGTGGTGGTGGAGAGCATGGTGACCGTCGACGCCGACGGCGTGCGCGGACGCGACGTGGCGGCGCTGCCCACCGTGCTGGCCGAGCAGGTCCGGCGGATCAGCGCCGAGCAGGAACTCGTGGTGGAGGCGGCGATCAGCGGCGACCGGGCACTGGTGCTCGACGCGCTGTTCCTCGACCCGCTGGCGGGGCGCTCGGACCACGACACCCTCGTCCGCATGGCTGACGAGATGCTCGAGGCCACCTCGGCGTGGCTCCCGCGCTTCGCCGGGTCCCGCTGAGCCCTCCCCCTCACCGGCCGGCCGGCACCGGCGACCCGGCGCCGACCCACCGCCCAGCCACCGACGCCGATGGGCTGCGATCTGACACGCGTGTCAGGTACGATCCCGGGCACACGATCGAGGCAGGGGGAATGCCGGTCATGGCCGAGGACGCACTGAACTTCGACGACGTCGCCGAGGGTGACGCGGCGGAGCCGCGGAGCCACACGCTCACCCGCACCGACCTGGTGCGGTACTCGGGGGCCTCCGGCGACTTCAACCCGATGCACACCGACGACGTGGCCGCCAGGGAGGCCGGCCTCCCCGGCGTGTTCGGGCACGGGATGTTCACCGCCGGTCTGCTGGCCACCGCCGTGACCGACTACGTCGGCATCGGGAACCTGCGTTCGTACCGGGTGCGCTTCACCCGGCAGACCTGGCCCGGCGAGGTGCTCACCACCAAGGTCACCGTGACCGGCAAGCGCGTCGAGGACGGCGAGAAGCTGGTCGACCTCGCCTGCGAGGTGGTCAACGGCGACGGCGAGGTGAAGGTGGCCGGTTCCGCGGTCGGGGTCGCGAGCTGACGGCGCAGTGCGGGGCCCGGCGCGATCAGCGCCGGGGCAGGCCGAGTACCCGCTCGGCCACGATGTTGCGGTTGACCTCCGTGGTGCCACCCGCGATCGACACGGCCCGGGCCGCGGTGAGCGCGTCGCCCCACTGACCGTCGAGCGCCCCGATCCCCAGCACCTCGAGGGCCACCTCGGGCACCAGCTGGGCGGTGTTGGCCCATGCGATCTTGATGATGCTCGACTCGGGCCCGGGCGGGTCGCCCGCCGCGGCGCGGGTGATGGCCCGGTCCGCGAGCAGCCGCAGCAGCTCCCCCTGTGCCCAGAGCCCCGCGAGGCGCTCACGGACGAGCGGGTCCTGCGTGCGGCCCGCGGCCCGGGCGTCGTCGAGCAGGGCCGCGATGCGCTTGCGGACCGACAGGTGCAGCGAGGCCACGCCGCCGCGCTCGCTGGCCAGGGTGGCGGTGGCCACCCGCCATCCCTCGTTCTCCGCCCCGAGGCGGGCCGACACGGGCACCCGCACGTCGTCGAAGAAGACCTCGCAGAACTCCGCGGAGCCGGTCATGTTGCGCAGCGGGCGCACCTCGATGCCGGGGAGCCGCATGTCCACCAGGAGTGCGGAGATCCCACCGTGCTTCTTCGCCGGGTCGGGGTCGGTGCGCACGATGAGCTCGCACCAGTCGGCCTCCGAGGCCAGCGTGGTCCAGACCTTCTGCCCGCTCACGATGTAGAGGTCGTCGTCCTCCTTGGCCGAGCACCGCAACGAGGCCAGGTCCGAGCCGGCCTCCGGCTCGGAGAAGCCCTGGCACCAGATCTCCTCGCCCCGCAGGAGTGGGCCGAGGAGGCGCTCCTGCTGCTCGGTGGTGCCGAAGGTCATGATCGCCGGCGCGATGTTCGGGATCCCGAGCACGTTGATCGGTCCCGGAGCGTCGGCCGCGGCCATCTCCTCGGCGTGCGCCAGCTGCTCGAGCACGCCGGCCTCCCGGCCACCCCACCGGCGGGGCCACGCCGGTGCCGCGTAGCCCGCCTCGGCGAGCAGGAGGTTCCACTCCCGCATCCGGGTGAGCCAGTCCTGGGTGGGTGCCCCGTCGAACGCCAGCCCGCGGTACCGATCGGTGAGGTGTTCCCCGAGCCAGTTGCGCAGCTCGAGGCGGTACTCCCCGGCCGCTGCGATCGCATCGGATGTCACGCCCATGGCCGGCAGCGTAACATGACACGGATGTCAGATACCGGCCGCCCCGGGGCCGGGTTCACCACCCACCGCCACCTCGGCCGCAGCGCCACAGGGGGACCACCACCCATGACCGAACTCGACCTCAACTCCCGGATCGGCCGGCCGACCAGTGAGGGGGTGGTGACCGTGGAGCGGGCCACCGTCACCGCGTTCGCCGCGTCCGTGCTCGACGACAGCCCGCTGTACCGCAACCGGGACGCAGCCGTCGCCGCCGGCTTCCGTGACCTCCCCGCCCCGCCCACCTACTTCTTCTCGGCCGCCCAGAACTGGGGCCAGTGGGAGGAGGAGCAGCCCCCGGACCCGACCGGCGGCTCCAACCCCATGGCAGAGGTGATGGGCACACTGCTCGCGACGGGTGGACTCATCCTGCACGGCGAGCAGGAGTTCACCTTCCACCGTGACGTCGTGGTGGGCGACAAGCTCCACCAGCGCGGCGTGGTGAAGGACATCTACACGAAGCAGTCGGGCGACCGCACCATGACCTTCATGGTCATCGAGACGACCTACACCGACGACGCCGGCGACCCCGTGGTCACCTCGACCATGAACCTGCTCCACCGGTCCTGAACGGCCCGAGCCGGCCCCGGCCCGGGCGGCGCCACCGTCGACCTGACAGCCACGTCATGTTCCTGCCTACACTCGCCCGATGAGTTCGTCCGTCACCCGCGTCCCGGTGGTCGACTACCTCGCGCTCGGCGACGGCGACCCCCACCTGGTGGGCCACCGCTGCGACGCCTGCGGAGCCACCCACCTCGACCGCCACAACGCCTGCCCCGCCTGCGGCGGGCGGGCCTTCACCTCCACCCCCCTGCCCACCACCGGCCGGATCGAGTCGTTCACCGTCCTGCACCGCGGCGCACCGAAGCACATCGGCCCGTTCGTGTCGGTCCTGGTGCGGCTCGACGACGGCACGTACGTGAAGGCCAACCTCGTCGGGGTCCCGCCCGAGGCCTCGGCGGTGGACACCGACGAGCCGGTGCACCTGGTGACCTACCCGGCGGGCACCGACGACGACGGGACGGAGGCGGTCGCCTTCGGCTTCGCCTACGCGTCCGGCGACGACCGGACCCGGGACGACCAGCACGGGAACGAGGGAGACGACCGATGAGTGACGACGTCTGGATCATCGGGGCGGCGATGACGCCGATCCGCCGGCACCTCGACCGCGACGTGCTCGACCTCGCGGCCGACGCCGCCCTGGGTGCGCTCGACGACGCGTCGGCCACGATCCAGGACATGGGGGTGCTCGCCGTCGGTACCCAGTTCGAGCCGTACACCTTCGGCCAGCAGGTGCAGAAGCAGATCGGCCAGACGGGCATCCCCGTCTACAACGTGCACAACGCGTGCGCGACCGGCGCCACCGCCGTGCGGTCGGTGCTCATGGAGATCCGGGCCGGCGAGACCGACATGGGCCTGGCCCTCGGCGTCGAGCAGATGACGGCCGGCTCGCCCCCCTACCGGTCCACCCGGCCGAAGGACCGCAACGTGTTCGAGCCCGACGGCCGCGACGGCCACGTGCTGCCGACCGAGGGCGTCCTCGGAACCGGCCAGATGTACGGGGTGTTCGCCCAGACCGGCACCGACTACGCCCGGCGGCACGACGGCGTGGGCTTCGAGCAGTTCGCCCGGGTCGCCGAGAAGAACCACGCCCACTCGACCCTCAATCCCCTCGCGCAGTACCAGCGGCCGTACAGCCTCGAGGAGATCATGCAGGCCGAGATGCTGGCCTACCCGAACACCCTGCCGATGTGCTGCCCCACCGGCGACGGCGCGGCCGCAGTGGTGCTGGTCTCCGACGCCCGGCTGCGCACCCTCGACCCGGACGTCCGCCGACGGGCGGTGAAGATCTCGGCGTCGGTGATGACGAGCGACCCCTACGACCCCAGCGGCCTCGCCCACCCCGACGTGAACACCCTCACCCGCCTCGCCGCCGACGCGGCGTACGAGCAGGCCGGCGTGGACCCCCGCGACCTCGACCTCGTGGAGCTGCACGACTGCTTCGCCACCGCCGAGCTCGTGCACTACGACAACCTCCGCCTGTGCGAGCCGGGCGGAGCGGGCGAATGGATCGACCGCCGCGGCCCGTGGCGCGACGGGGAGATCCCGGTCAACGTGAGCGGTGGGCTCATCTCCAAGGGCCACCCCATCGGGGCGACCGGCGTGGCCAACATCTACGAGGTGGCCACCCATCTGCGCGGCGAGGCCGGCGACCGCCAGATCGAGGGTGCCCGCGTCGGGCTCACCCACGTGATCGGGCTCGGCTCGGCCTGCGCCGTCCACATCCTGGAGCGGTCGGCGGGCTGATGCCCGGCCATCTCGAGGGCGTCCGCGTCCTCGACCTGACCATCTGGCGGCCGGGGCCCTACGCCACACAGCTGCTCGCCGAGCAGGGCGCCGACGTGCTCAAGGTGGAGCCCCCGGGAGGCGACCCGATGCGGTCGATGCCCGACCTGTTCGACATCCTCGGCGCCGGGAAGCGCAGCATCGTGCTCGACCTCAAGCAGGATGAGGACCGCGCCCGGTGTCTCGAACTGGCGGCGGACGCGGACGTGTTCGTGGAGTCGTACCGGCCGGGGGTGGCCGACCGGTTGGGCATGGGTCACGGGGCCGTGTCGGCCCGGAACCCCCGCATCGTCTATGCCTCGATCAGTGGGTTTGGCGCCGTCGGGCCCCTCGCCGGACGACCCGGCCACGACGTGAACTACCTCGCCCAGTCCGGCACGCTGCGGCCCCGGGGAGGCCCACCGGTGCACCCGACGATCCCCGTGTCGGACCTCGCCGGCGGCGTGGCCGGCGCCTTCGCGATCACCACCGCGTTCCTCGGCGCGCTGCGCCACGGCCGGGGCGAGCGGGTGGACGTGTCCGTGGCCGACGTGCTCGCCACCTGGGTGGGGCCGGTCGGGCCGGTGGAGATGGTCGGGGTGGACGCGCCGCTGCGGGGACTGCCCGGCTACGGCACCTTCACCACGGCGGACGGCGGGTGCATCGCCCTCGGCATCATGAACGAGGACCACTTCTGGGCGGGCCTGTGCCGGGCGCTCGGCCTCGGGGACTGCGAGCACCTCGATCACGCCGAGCGCACCCGCCGCGTCGGCGAACTCAACGAACGGATCGGCGACGTGCTCGCGGGCCTCACCGGGACCGAGGCGCTCGAACGACTGGCGGCCCACGACGTGCCGGTCTCCCCGGTGCTCGACCGCGACGGCATGCTGGCCCACCCCCACTTCCGCGAGCGGGGCACGGTGGTCACCACCGACGACGGACACATCGCGTCCGGACCGCTGGGGCGGTTCGAGGATCGGCCCGGCCGCCCTCCCCACGGCGCACCCGCCGTCGGCGCCGACGACGCCACCTGGCTACCCCGGCCCGGGTGATTCCCGGCCCGGCTCAACGGACGAGGTTCACCCCGTCCTCCGGCACGAGGGTGACCCGCCGGCCCACCCACTCCTCGGTCTCGAGCGACGCCAGCAGGCCCGGTTCGTCGGCGCGTGCGTAGCAGCGCCCGCCGCCGGTTCCGTCCCCGCCCACGTCGCAGACCAGGAGCGCATCGGTGGCCGACCCGTCGCGGTCGTGGTGCACGGTGTAGCCCGCCACGACAGCCGGCCCGTCCACCGTGTCGAGCACCGGCCGCCGCACCGACGGGGTGGGTACGGGCCGCTCGCGGTGCGGACCCGGCGCGGTCGACAGCACCACCGCGGCGTGCTTCGACAGGTGCATGCCGACCCCGGTGACCAGCCCCAGCGAGCCCGGGTCCGCCACCAGCACGTCGGCCATCGCCGCCGTGGACGCCAGGCCGTAGCCGGACCCGGGCCCACCGGCGTAGGGAAGGCCGCCGGTCACGGTGAACGGGGCCCGGGTGTCGTCCGGGGCGAGGCCGAGGGCGTCGAGCGAGAAGGTCACCGACGACGCGAAACACGAGT
>CAIPVR010000305.1 GCA_903868545.1 uncultured Actinomycetes bacterium | reverse complement strand
GAGCGGGAAGTGGAAGTGCCCGTGCTCGGCGTGGAACACGAAGTGGTCGGGCACCGGCGTCTCCGACGCCAGCGACCAGTTGCCCGACGCATCGACGCCGTACACCTGTTGGGCGCCCTCGAAGTCGCCCGAGTACGGGTTGTAGGACGGCTGGATCTCCAGCGGGCCGGGCCCCGCGTCGTACACGAGGTGCGTGTAGCGGAACTCCCTCGCCGCGCCGGTGCCCACGATCGAGAACGCGGTGGTGGGGATGATCGTCTGGATGTCCGGGTACTGGGGCCCCGTGGCCGCGGCCGCGATCCCCTCCACCGGGTTCACCGCCAGCACCAGGGCCGCCACGGCCAGCGCCGTCACGGCGGTGACCACCCACCTCACCCGACTGCTCCCCATCACGGCCTCCCCAGGACGCACCGGCACACCTCCGCGGGCTCCAGGTCGTCGCACCGAGCGGGACAAGCGACATCCACAGCCGATGTGGGCACCGCTAGGTTCGGCGCCGTGCGCCCCGACCACCCCGTCGCCCGAGCGGTCCAGCGGGTCGCCGGCTCACCGCGGTTCGTGCGCATCGGCCGGCGGCTCGCCCCCGCGACGGACCAGGTGGTGCACCGCCTGACCGGCGGGCGGTGGACGGTCACCGAACTGGTCCTGCCCGTCGCCATCCTCACCACCACCGGTGCCCGATCGGGCCGCCCCCGCACGGTCACCCTGGCCACCGCGCCCGTGGGCCGGGACCTCTACGTGGTGGGTTCGAACTTCGGCCAGCAGCAGCACCCGGCATGGTCGACGAACCTGCTCGCCCACCCGGACGCCACCGTGGAGTTCCGCCGCCGGACCTACCCGGTGACGGCCCACCTCCTCGACCCGGCCGAGAAGGCCGAGGTGTGGCCGCGGCTCACCGCGATGTGGCCGCCGTTCGACGACTACGCGTCGCGCAGCGGCCGCGACCTGCGCGTCTTCCGTCTGTCACCGGCCTGACCGCAGGGACTCAACGCGGAGCTCGGGGAAGGCGGAGGAACATCGCCCGCAGTTGCACGGCCTCGTTGGGGTTGAACGCCCACCCGTCGAGCAGGTCCTGGACCAGTTCGGCCGCCGTGGTGAAGCGTTCCACCGCCCCGTCCGCGCCGTCGACCACCCCGGCCCGGTAGCACGCCAGCAGTGTGGCGAGCCCGGCCCGGAGCTCGTCGGTCAGCACCCGGCGCAGTTCCCGCTTGTGGCGCGCCTCCATCGCGGCACGATCGCCGGCGCGGCGCTCGCCCATCTGCTCCTCGAGCGCGTCGAGCGTCGCCTCCTCCGCAGCCTGGCGGGCCGCCAGCGGCTCCTGGACCTCCGCCACGGCGGCGAGCACCTCGTCGACCAGCGAACACGCCGTGGTGCCCGTCCCGTCGAGGCGGCCCGGCACCCCCCACCACAGGTCGCGTCGGGCGAGCACACCCGGGTCGTTCACGAGCAGCCGGGCACGGGTGAGACTCCCCCCGGCCGAGGCCGATGCAGCGGCGGCGATCTCGGGATCCGCACCCTCCTGCACCAGACGTTCCCGGATGGCGGACTCGGCCACGGTGGTGAACTCGACGTTCACGCAACGGCTGGCGATGGTGACGAGGTCGGGCGTGACCTCCTCGGCCAGCACCAGGAACGCCGTCTGGGCGTGCGGTTCCTCGATCGCCTTCAACAGCGCCGCCCCCGCCTCCCTGCTCACCCAATGGAAGTCGTGGAGGACCAGCACCTGCAGGGTGCCCTCGGGCGGGCTCATCCCGGCCAGATCCACCGCGTGCCGAGCGTGCTTGACGGAGATCGAGGCGCCCTCCCGTTCCACCTCGATGAGCGCAGGGTGCCGGCCCGCGGCCACCAGATGCCGGGACCGCGCCCGGGCGGCGGGATCGTCGCCCGCGGCGCGTTCCAGCAGTTCGGCGGCGAACGCCCGCGCCGCGGCCCGCTTACCCGAGCCCTCCGGGCCCACGAGCAGGTACGCGTGCACCGGATGCTCGGCAGCGGCCCGGAGATCGGCCACGGCCTGCTCCTGGCCGACCACCTCGGACCACAGGTCGTCGGGGTCCGGCGGCCCGCTCACAGCCCGAGCCGATCGTGCACCACCGCGGCCACCCGGGCCGCCACCTCCTCCACCGACCCCGACCCGTCGACGACCACCCAGCCCGACGGGTCCGCCTCGGCCTGGGCCCGGAATCCCTCGGCCACGCGCCGGTGGAACTCCGCTCCGGCCGCCTCGATCCGGTCCGACGGCGCCCCCCGGCGCCGCTCGGCCTCCGCCGGGCCCACCTCCAGGAGCACCACGAGGTCGGGCCGGCGACCCTCCACCGCCCAGCGCGAGATTCGGGACACCTCGTCGGGGTCCAGCCCGCGGCCGTGGCCCTGGTAGGCCACGGAGGATCCGATGTAGCGGTCGCACACCACGTGGCGACCGGCGGCCAGCGCCGGGCCGATCACCTCGGCCTCGTGCTGGGCCCGGTCGGCCGCCATCAGCAGCGCCTCCGCCCGCGGTGCCATGGCGGCACCACCCGCCGCGTCGTCACGGTCGGCGAGCAGCAACGACCGCAGCCCCCGGCCGAGCGGTGTGCCCCCGGGCTGGCGGGTGAGCACGGCGTCGATCCGCTCGGCGAGCAACGCCGACTGGGTGGACTTGCCGCAGCCCTCGCCGCCCTCGAACACCACGAACCGGGCCGCGCTCACCGTTCGTCCTCGCTGGTGGGGGTGCCGTCCTCCGACGCGGGACGACGGGCCGGAGGGGCGGTGTCACCACCGGTGCCCTCGATGCCCAGCCCGCCCGCGAGTTCGGCGGCCACGTCGAGCAGCGCCTGCTCTGCGGTGGACGACCCTCCGGGCGCCTCCGGTAGTTCCGGTTGCGCCTGCCCGTCGGGATCACCGGCGGTGTCCTCCACCCCCTCGGGGCCGGTGGCAGTGGGGTGGTGCGCCCGGGCCCTGGCCTGGGCCGCGCCGGGTCCGATCGTCTCCACCGCCTGGCGGATCCCGCTGCGCAGCCCCAACCGCATCGACCGCCCGGCGAGGACGCCCGCACCGATCAGGATGAGTGCGGCCAGCCACAGGGTGAGCCGCACACCCGGCACCGCCAGGTCGAAGCCGAAGAGGCTCATCGTGGGCACCTCCGGCTCCGGGTCGCCGGTGGCGGCGCGGGCGAAGCCGTTGAAGATCGTGGCGAGGAACGGGCCCACCAGGAGCGCGAGCAGCACGCAGAGCCGCACGAGCGTGAGCATCGTGGCGAAGATGCGGCCGCGGAGCTCGTCGTCGGTGTGGGCCTGCAGGAGGGTGAAGCCGAGGACGTACACCGCGCCCGCGAACAGGCCCAGACCGAAGACACCCAGCGCGGCCAACCAGAAGGTCGACATCGACACGCCGAAGAACATCGACACGCCCGCACCCATCACGAGGAACGGGAACGCGACCTCCTTGTTGATCCGGTTCTGCAGCACCGACAGCAGCACCACGCCGGTGGCCACCCCCACACCCAGGGCGGTGATGAACAGCGGGAAGGTGTTGGTGTTGCCGATGACGAAGCGGGCGAAGGTGGGCCCGAGCGGCACGAGCATGGCGCCGCCCATCAGGCCGCAGGCCAGGCCCAGGATGACGCCCCGCACGATGGGGTTCACGTAGATGAACTCCCACCCCTCGCGGATCTCGTCGAAGGTACGGCGGATGTAGGAGCGCTCGGCCTCCATGGCCTCCGCCCCGTCCGTCCGCAGGTCGGCGCGCCGCGCCGCGGCCCGGTCGACGGGCGCGGCGGTGGGCATCCCCCGGAACACGAACCGACCGAGGATCAACGCGGAGGCGAGGAAGCTGAAGGCGTCGAAGTAGAACGCGAGCGTCTGCGTGTCACCGAGGTTCCGGTTCAGCCCGAGGAAGCCGAGGAACGACATGGCGGCGAGCCGGTCGTTGAGCTCCTTGAGGCCGAACTGGATCGGCCCGGCCACCGGCATCGTGGCGTAGGCGGCCACCAGCGACAGCGAGTTCGCCGTGGTGAGCTTCTCCTCCGGCACCACCGACGGCACGGTGGCCTCCTTCGCGGCGGACCACATGAGGGTGAACACCTCGAGGATCAGGCTGGCGAAGATCAGGCCGGGCACCGTGCGGACCAGCGGCAGCAGGAGGAACACCACGGCGCGGGCGACGTCGGCCGTGATCATGATCGTGCGCCGGTTGACCCGGTCGACGAGCACCCCCACGAACGGCGCCAGGAAGAGACCGGGGGCCACCCGGGCAGTGGTCACCAGCGCGATCGCCGCCTCCGGCTGGCTGGAGATGGTGGCCGCCAGCGACGTGATGGCGAAGAAGCCCACCCAGTCGCCGAGGGCGGAGATGACCTGGACGTTGAAGAGGGCGAAGAACCGCCGCGTGCCGAAGACCCGTTCGATCCAGCCCTGGTCGCCGGGCGGGCCGGACACGTCGACCGGCGTGTCAGTCACCGTCGGGGGCCGTGGCCGGGGCCTTCTTCGCCGGCGACTTCTTCTTGGCGGCCTTCTTCTTCGCCGGCGCCTTCGTCTTCGCCGGCGCCT
>CAIPVR010000304.1 GCA_903868545.1 uncultured Actinomycetes bacterium | reverse complement strand
GGGCGGAGTACGACCCCGATGCCCCCCCGGCCAGGTCGGGCCTGTCCTGACCGGAGGGGCGCCCCGTGGGTCGGGGAACCGGGTACCCGGGGTCAGACGGCGTCGGCGCCGCGTTCCCCGGTACGGATGCGGACCAGCTCGTCGACGGAGGTGACCCACACCTTGCCGTCGCCGATCTTGTCGGTGCGGGCCGCGGCCACGAGGGCCTCGACCACGCCCTCGACGTCGCCGTCCTCGACGATGGCCTCCACCTTGACCTTCGGCAGGAAGTCCACCTGGTACTCCGTGCCGCGGTAGGTCTCGGTGTGGCCGCCCTGGCGGCCGAACCCGCGGACCTCGGTGACGGTCATGCCGACCACGCCGATGTCCTTCAGTCCTGTCTTCACATCATCGAGCTTGAAGGGCTTGATGACTGCGGTGACCAGCTTCATGTCGCTGTCCTTTCTGTCCGTCCGCGGCCTTCAGCCCCGGCCCATGGTGACTTCACCGACGTTGTACGCCGTCTCGGCGTGCTGGGAGACGTCCAGCCCGCTGTCCTCCTCCTCGTCGCTCACCCGGATCCCGATGGCCGCCTTGATGGCGAGGAGGATCAGGGCGGTGACGATGAAGGAGAACACGATGGTCACGGCGTTGGCGATGAACTGCTCGACGAGCAGCCCGATCCCACCACCGTTGAGGAGGCCGGCCTCGAACTCGGCCCCGAAGAACTCGGGGTCGGCGAAGAGGCCGATGAGCAGGGAGCCGATCAGGCCACCCACGAAGTGCACGCCCACCACGTCGAGGGCGTCGTCGTAGCCGGCCTTGAACTTCAGGCGCACGGCGAAGGCGCAGATGAGCCCGGCGGCCGCACCGATCCAGATGGGCGACATCCCGCTGACGTAGCCCGCCCCGGGGGTGATGGCCACGAGACCGGCGACGATGCCGGAGGCCACGCCCAGGTTGGTGAAGTGGCCGTCCTTGATCCGCTCGACCACGCCCCACACCAGGCCACCGGCCGCAGCCGCCAGGAAGGTGTTCATGAAGGCCTGGATGGCGGTGCCGTTGGCGGCGAAGGCGGAGCCGGCGTTGAACCCGAACCAGCCGAACCAGAGGATGCCGGTGCCCAGCATCACGAGCGGCATCGAGTGGGGCGGGTGCCCCTCACGGGGCCAGCCCTTGCGCTTGCCGAGCAACAGGACCGCGGCGAGCGCCGCGATACCGGCGTTCACGTGGATGACCGTGCCGCCGGCGAAGTCGAGCGAACCGCGCACACCGAGCCAGCCGGTGAGCCCGTCGCCCCAGACGCCGCCGTAGATCCAGAAGGACACGGGGCAGTACACGAGGAGGATCCAGGCCGGGACGAAGATCGCCCAGGCCGAGAACTTCATGCGGTCGGCGACCGCACCGGAGATGAGCGCCGGGGTGATCACCGCGAACATCCCGAGGAAGATCGCGGCGAGGATCAGCTTCCCACCGTCACCCCCGGCGTCCTCGGCGGCGATCCCCAGATCGCTGAGCAGTGTCCAGTCGAGGTTGCCGATGAACGATCCCGAGCCGCTGTAGGCCAGCGAGAAGCCCGCGATCACCCACACGATGGGCACGATCAGCAGGCACCAGAAGTTCATCATCAACATGTTGAGCACGTTCCGGCTCCGGTCCATACCGCCGTAGAACAGCGCCAGACCCGGTGTCATGAAGAGCACCAGGGCTGCAGAGACCAGAACCCACGCGATGTCGCCAGGTTCCATGGAGTGTTGGCCCTTTCAGTCAGGGGACACGACCCGAGTGCCCCTCGGGCGGCGAACCTAAGGACGACGTGTTTCGGCAGTGTTTCGGCAGGCGGGACTCTCCGTGAACGGGGGCCTCGGCCCCTACGCTGGGGACCCATGGCGATCCGCGACGACTGCCGCCACTACTCCAGCCGCACCGTGGCCTCCGGCGACGTGGTCCAGCGCTGCCGCGTGGACGCCGCCGAACTCGCGCCGTTCGCGTGCCCGGAGGGCTGCCTGTTCTTCGAGCCGAGGTCGATCACCGACGCCGGCTGGTCCCGCGCCCCCGAGCCGGACTGACGCTCCCGGGCCCCGCCGGCTCAGGCGCGGCCCTCGGCCCGCCGCCGCGCCAGGTGCACGTGGGCCTTCGCCGCCCCCCACACCAGCCCCGGCTCGTGCAGCGCCGGGTCCACGTCGGCGAACGACGCAGGGGTCAGGTCGTAGTCGTCGTCCGGGAACGACCCGCGTGAGAACTCGTCCCTGCGCACCGGCGGCACCCCCGCGGCGCGCAACACCTCGGTGGGATACCGCACGGCACCGCGCAGGAGGGTGAGCGGCGTGCCGACCTGGTCGTCCACGTCGGTCGAGAGCAGGTCCCGCACCTGCGCACCCACCTCGGCCCGGCACCTCCGGGCCGCGTCGTCCGTGGCGGCCGCCACCGCGTCGTCGG
>CAIPVR010000303.1 GCA_903868545.1 uncultured Actinomycetes bacterium | reverse complement strand
GACCGTGTTCCGCAACAACCTCGAGGCTGCGGAGGAGATCGCACGCCAGCTCCGTCTCCGCGACATCGGCGGGATCATCGTGATCGACTTCGTCGACATGGAGATCAAGGAGAACCGCGACAAGGTCGTCAAGGCCTTCCGCGAGGCGCTCGCCCGCGACAAGACCCGCACCCAGGTCTTCAACATCTCGGAGCTGGGGCTCGTGGAGATGACGCGGAAGCGGATCGGCGAGGGCCTGCTCGAATCGGTCGCGCACCGCTGCGACACCTGCGACGGCCGCGGCCTCGTCGTGCCGGAGGAACTCCTGGGGTGACGGGTGCCTCCGCCCACGACGTGCGCCGGGGTGGGCCCGTCCGGTAGCGTGGTCAGCCGTATGTATGCAGTGGTGAAGAGCGGCGGCAAGCAGTACCGGGTCGAGCAGGGCCAGCGCGTCCGTCTGGAGCGTCTCGGCGAGCCCGGTTCGCAGGTCGAGCTGACCCCGGTGATGGTCGTGGACGGCGCCAACGTGCTGGCCACGCCTGCGCAACTCGCCGGTGCCACCGTGTCGGGCCGTGTGGTGGAGGAGACCAAGGGTCCCAAGATCAACGGGTTCGACTACAAGGCGAAGGCCAACGTCCGCAGGCGCTGGGGCCACCGCCAGACCTACGCCGTGGTGGAGATCACCGGCATCTCCGTCGGCTGACGGCCCGGTCCACGAGTTCGAGAGAAGGCACGACATGTCGAAGACCAAGGGCGGCGGCTCCACGAGGAACGGCCGTGACTCCCAGAGCAAGCGCCTCGGCGTGAAGGTGTACGACGGCGGTGTGGTCACCGCCGGTTCGATCATCGTCCGTCAGCGCGGTACCCGCATCCATCCCGGTGAGAACGTGGGGATCGGGGGCGACGACACGCTGTTCGCCCTGGCCGACGGCCGGGTGAAGTTCGGCTCCCGCCGGAACCGCAAGATCGTGAACGTGCTGCCCGTCGAGGGCTGAGCACACCACCCCGTCCGGACCGGACCTCCCGCCGGCCTCAGGCGATGCCGACGGGCAGATCGCGGGACTCCCAGCCCAGCCGGGCCCGGGCCTGGGCGAACGCGAACCGGTCGGTCATGCCGCCCACGTAGGTGACGGCCTCCCGCAGCGCCGCCGTGCTGCCCGGATCCACCCCGCCGTGGGCGGTGGCGGCCCGGGGGAGCACGTTGGGGCGGTCGGCGAAGTGCTCCACGAGGGCCTGCAGCACCCGGATGACGGAGCGGGACTGCTCCACCGACGCCGGCCGCATGTAGATGTGGTCGTAGTTGAAGCGGCGGAACTCGGCGAGGGCCTCCGCGAGCGCGTCCTCCATGCCCACCGCTCCCTCCTCCCGGGTGGCCCTCACCACGCCGTCGATGAAGGCGTGCAGCTGGCGGCTGCGCCGGTCGCCGCAGCGCTCTCGCACCACCGGGGGGAGCAGGTCCGGCGTGGTGATGCCCACGTGCACGGCGTCCTCGAAGTCGTGGCACACGTAGGCGATGCGGTCGGCCCACGACACGATCTCGCCCTCCGGGGTGGACGGGGCGGGCCGGGACCAGGAGTGGTTGCGGATCCCGTCGAGCGTCTCGTGGCAGAGGTTCAGGGGTGCGAGCACCACGTCGGCACCCCAGACCGCGTGGTCGTACCCGCCGGCGACGTACGGGGCGAAGGCGTCCTCCGACGCGTGGCCACCCGGACCGTGGCCGCAGTCGTGGCCGAGCGCGATCGCCTCGGTGAGCGCCACGTTGGCGCCGACCGCCCGGGCGATGGCCACCGCGACCTGCGCCACCTCCAGCGCGTGGGTGAGGCGGGTGCGCTGGTGGTCCTCGGGGAACACGAACACCTGGGTCTTTCCCGCGAGTCGGCGGAACGCCGCGCCGTGCACGATGCGGTCCCGGTCGCGCTCGAAGCAGGTGCGAAGCGGGTCCGCCGCCTCCTCCACCGCACGGCGGCCCGCCCCACGGGCCCGGGTGGCGCCGGGGGCGAGCACCGCGTCCTCCCACTCCTCCCGTGCCGCGCGGTCGAGCAGCGGGGCGGCGCCGAGGCCGGCGCGGGAGTCCGCGTGGGCCCGTCGGGCCG
>CAIPVR010000302.1 GCA_903868545.1 uncultured Actinomycetes bacterium | reverse complement strand
GGTGCCGGCCGACGGGCTGGCGTCGGCGGTGGCGGGCGCCTCGTTGGTGGTCAACGCCACCCCGGTGGGCATGGCCGGTCACCCCGGTGTCCCGATGGACCCGGCCCTGCTCGGACCGGGCCACGCCGTGGTCGACCTCGTGTACCACCCGCTCGACACGGAACTCCTCGGTGCCGCACGGGCGAGGGGCGCGGCCACCTCCAACGGCCTCTCGATGCTGGTGCACCAGGCGGCGGCGGCCTTCACCCGGTGGACGGGCGACGCGGCACCGCTGCCGGCGATGGAGCGGGCCGCCCGCTCCGCCGTCGGCTGAGGTCGCCGGCGGAGCACACCGCCCCGGTCCCGCTCCGTCGTGGGAATTCCTGAACCCGGCGCACATGCCTGCCGATAGCAGGTTGACGCCGTCGAGAGGACTTCAACCGTGGCGCTGCAGGGAACGATCGACATCCTCCCGTTGGCCGACGTGCTCCAGCTCCTCGCCTCGTCCTCGCGGACCGGGCGGCTGGTGCTGGACGGCGACCGGGGTCGGGCGATGGTCGCGGTCCACGAGGGCCTGGTGGCCGGCGGCGACCTCGACGGCACGCCGCTGTCACCGATCGATCTCGTCGTCGCGGCGCTGCGGTTCGCCGACGGGTCCTTCGTCTTCGACGTCGACGAGCTGGTCCTTCCGGAGGATGCACGGCCGCGCCCGGTGGCGGAGCTGCTCGAGGAGGCCGCCGGGGTGCTCGCCGAGTGGGAGGCGGTCCTCGCGGTGGTGCCGAGCCCGCAGCACCGGGTGGGACCCGTGCCGGCCATCGAGGACGAGGTGGTCCTCGGTCCCGAGGACTGGGGCACCGTGCTCGCGTCCACCGACGTGCCGTCGCTGCAGGAGCTCGGTGCCCGTCTCGGCCTCGGCGAGCTGGCCGCAGGACGCCGGGCGGTCGAACTGGTCGGTCGGGGGCTGCTGGAGGTCCACGAGCCATCCCTCCCCGCCGAGCAGGGGTCGGACCGGAGGTCCACCGAGCCCGATGTCGCGGCCGACCCGGGCGACGGCCGGGGGAGTGGCGCACACGTGGCGGCCGCCCCCTTCGAGGTGCTCGACGCACCTGTCGACACCCCGTTCCCCGACCACTTCCCGATCGACGACCTCGTGGCGGAGGACGACGGAGCGTCGGAGGCGTGGTCCGACGAGTTGCAGGACGGGCAGGCCCCGGCGGCCCCGTCGTCCACCTTCGCCGACGGGGGCTGGGCCGACGGCGACTGGGGTGACCGGCACAGCGAGTGGGATGCCCTGGTGGACGACACCGAGGGCGCCGACGCCGCCGGGGTCCCGGACTTCGGTGACGTCGCCGACGAACCGGTCTGGGACGCCGCACCGAGCTGGTCCGAGGTGGACGGTGCCGCCGATCCGGCCGTCGCGGCCTTCACGCCTGCGCCGGCGGTGCAGCCGTCGGCGGCCTTCCACGACGTAGCCCCTGCGGTGTCGCCGTTCGTCAGCGGGGAGGCCCCCGGGTTCCCGGCGGATGGCTCCGTCACCGACCACACCACCCCCGACGAGGTGGTTCCCGGTCACACCGTTCCCGGGGCGGGGTCCGCGGAGGACGGGACCGATGAGGTCCTCCGCCAGATGGCACGCCTCAGCCCCAAGGCGGCGGAGGCGATCGCCGCCGCCCTCGGCACGGTCGGCGACGGCCCGTCCGACGGGGCCGTGGCGGAGGACGGCTTCCTCCGTCCCGGCTGACCGGTCGGTGATCGCCGGCGGAGGTTCCCGGCCCGGGGTCCGTGCGCCGGTACGGTAGGGGGTTCGCAGGCCGAACCACCGGACGGTCCGGGGTCGGCACCGGAGGTCCGCGACACGTGGCTGGAGCTGGCGAGACGGGAAACCTGGTGCACGGGGCCGAGCCGGAGGCGTTCGCCTCGGGCTGGGTGGCGCCGCAGGGCCAGCCGCGTGACGACTCCGTGTTCGTGCTGGCGAACGACCAGCTCGGCATCGGCCACGCCACCACGGTGGGTCCGCCCGTGTGGATCGACCTCCAGGACGTCGTGAACCTCGACGCCATCGGTGATCCGCACGACCACCGACAGGTGGTGGAGATCTCGCTCGACGACGGGCGTGTCATCGCCGCCGACTGGCCCGAGTCCTTCGTCGACGACGTGCTCGCCGTGCTGGTCAGGCTCGCAGGGGCAGCCCCGGAACCGCCGGCGGGGGCGGCAGATGCGGCCGGAGCCCTGCCGCCCACTGTCGCCCCCCGGCCCGTGTCGCCGTTCGAGCCCCGTCCGCCAGTGGTCCCCGGTCCCGGCCCGGCTCCCTCCGCCGCTGCACCTGCGCCGGCGCCCTTCCCGACCGCTCCCGCGCCGGCGCCCTCGCTGCCTGCGCCCGCGCCGCCGCCGTCGCC
>CAIPVR010000301.1 GCA_903868545.1 uncultured Actinomycetes bacterium | reverse complement strand
GGCGGGGGTGCCGGCGGCGGGAAGGACGGTGGGCCGCCCGGCTGGGTCTGGTCGTCGCTCATGGTGCTCCCCGGTTCGGGCGGCCCCGATGGTACCGACGCCGGCGTCACGAGGAGTTCACCGAACGTCGGCCCGGATTGCCACATGCACCGGACTCCGTGGGGGTACGTTCGCCCGATCGACACGCGCACCTACGTCCTCGACACGTCGGTGCTGCTGGCGGACCCGGCGGCACTGGGGAAGTTCGAGGAGCACGACGTGGTGATCCCACTCGTGGTCCTCACGGAGCTGGAGGCGAAACGCCACCATCCGGAGCTCGGGTGGTCCGCCCGTGAGGCGCTCCGGGCCCTCGAGGCGCTCCGCGAACGTCACGGCACCCTCACCGAGCGGCTGCCGGTCAACGACCGGGGTGGCACGGTCCGGGTGGAGCTGAACCACGTGGACACGTCGTCGTTGCCCGAGGTGTTCGCGTCCGGCGTGAACGACCACCGGATCCTGGCCGTCGCCCGGAACCTGGCCGACAAGGGCACCGACGCGGTGCTCGTCACCAAGGACCTCCCCCTGCGCCTCAAGGCCTCGGTGGTGGGACTCGAGGCCGAGGAGTACCGCCACGAACTGACCGACGCCGACGGCTGGTCGGGGCTCGTGCACCTCGACGTGGTCGCGGAGGTGGTGGACCGGCTCTACGCCGACCGCTCCCTCCGGCTGGCGGAGTCCGCCGCGGTCCCGGTCAACGCCGGGCTGGTGCTGCGCTCCGCCACCGGCGGCTCGGCCCTGGGCCGGCTCCGGGCGGACGGCCGGGTGCACCTCGTGGACGGCGACCGTCAGCTCTTCGACGTGCGCGGCCGGTCCGCCGAGCAGCGCGTGGCGATGGACCTGCTCGACGACCCGACGGTGGGCATCGTGTCGCTCGGCGGCCCGGCCGGCACCGGCAAGTCGGTCCTGGCGCTGGCCGCCGGCCTCGAGGCGGTGCTCGAGCGCCGCGCCCAACGGAAGGTCATCGTGTTCCGGCCGCTGTACGCGGTGGGCGGCCAGGAGCTGGGCTACCTGCCCGGCAGCGAGGCCGAGAAGATGAGCCCGTGGGCCGCCGCGGTGACCGACGCGCTGGAGGCGATCGCCGGTCCGGAGGTGATCGAGGAGGTGGTGGAGCGCGGCCTCGTGGAGGTGCTGCCGCTCACCCACATCCGGGGCCGCACGCTCACCGACACCTTCGTGATCGTCGACGAGGCACAGAACCTCGAGCGGATGGTGCTGCTCACCGCGCTCAGCCGCCTCGGTGAGGGCAGCCGGGTGGTGCTCACCCACGACGTGGCCCAGCGCGACAACCTCCGGGTGGGCCGCCGCGACGGCATCGCGTCGGTGGTGGGCGTGCTCCGGGGCAACCCGCTGTTCGGCCACGTGAGCCTCACCCGTTCCGAGCGCAGTGCGGTGGCCGCCCTGGTGAGCGACCTGCTCGACGCGGGCTGAGCGACCGCGGCGCCCGCGGCGACCGCGGCCTCAGGTGATGCCGAGGGCCAGGATCACCACGATCAGGGCCACCGCACCCACGAAGTCCACCGATGCGGTGACCACCGGGATGCCGTACGTGTCGGGGTCGAGGTCGGCCGACCACGCGGCGATGGTGCCGTAGTACGCGAGGCCGATCACGAACGCCACCGCCGCCGCTCCGCCGATGAGCGAGCAGGCCACCATCCATCCGAGGCCCGGGCTGGCCTCGCCCAGTGCCAGGGCCACGTAGTGGGCCCCCACCCCGTTGAACAGGAACACCGGCAGGCCGAGCAGCGCCACCACCGACGCGTCGCGCCGTACCTCCCGGCCGGGCCGCAGCGTGGGTTCCACCAGGCCGAGATGCAGGTTGGTCGAGACCCGGCTCGACAGGATGCCGCCCAGCGCGCCGGCGGAGCTCACGAAGGCGGGTTCGAGCACCAGGAGCGCGGGCAACGCCGCGAAGATCGACAGCTGCTTCTGGACGGCCACACCGGCCAGGGTGCTCAGGACCACCGCGGCGCTCAGCACCGGCAGTGACTCCCACACGATGCGCCGCAGCTCGGCGAGGCGCGATCGGAGCGTCCCCACGAACACGGCGACCGTGAGCGCCACCATCACCCATGCCAGGACGGTGGACACCGACCCCCGGCCGATCAGCCACGTGGCCAGGAACAACGAGGGGATGGTGATGACGTCGCCCAGCGTCGCGGTGGACGGGGCGACGAGGTTGTCGAGGTCCCATCCGCGGCGTACCGCGCCCACGCTCAGCAGGAGAGTGGCGCCGAGCAGCACGACGCTGGCCAGCAGGCCACCGGCGACCGAGATCAGCGCCAGGTCGAGCACGGAGATGGTGTTCTCGACCCCGAAGCCGGCGGCCACCACCCGGGCCACCACGGCCAGGCCGAGGCTGAGCACGAAGGTGAGCACGGTGGCGGCCAGCACGTTCTGCCCCATCACCGACTCCCGGCGGAACGACACCCGGAAGGTGCCGGTGTGGATGCTGGTGGACAGCCGGTTGCCCAGGGTCCCGAAGATGTTGCCGCGCAGGCCGATGGCCGCCGGGACCATCACCAGCAGGCCGGGGAGCGCCTCCAGGGTGCCGGTGAGGGAGCCGAGCGTGGCCCCGGCGATGAAGCTGGTCGTGGAGTTGAGGACCAGGGCCACCATGCTCTGGCGCGCGGCGCCACCGGTCGGACCGAGGAGGTCGACCAGTCGACGGCCCAGGTCGAGGGGCCACCGCAGGGGGGTGGGGAGGTCGCGGGGCACGGGTCCATCTTCTTCCGGGCGGCCGGGGTGGCCCGGCTCAGCCGTCCACCTCGGCGAGCACGCGGTCGAGCATGGCGGTGGCGACGTTGTCGTCCTCGGGGAACATGGCCTCACCGCGGAGGGCGTCGGCCTGGCAGATGCGCATCATCACCACGGCGTAGCGGTGGGCGGCCCACACCGTGTACCAGCCGAGGTCGCCCACGGTGCGGCCCGACACCTGCTCGTAGTGGGCAACGACGTCCTCCATCGGGAGGAACCCCGGCAGGTTCGGGGTGTCGAGCTCGGCGGAGAAGAAGCGCTCGAACAGGCACCACCAGGCGAGGTCGACCTGGGGTGGGCCGAGGGTGGCCATCTCCCAGTCGAGGACGGCCACGGGCCGGTGGTCGACGAACATCATGTTGCCGATGCGGGCGTCACCCCAGTTGAGCACCGGTTCCGGCTCCGGGTCGGGTCGGTGCTCGCGGAGCCAGCGGGCCGTGGCGTGAAGTCGGGGGTGCGGGTGCTCGCCCCGGCCCCACTCGAGGAACGCCTCGTAGAACCCGAGCTGCTGGTCGAGGCCGGTGGCGCCGTGGCGCCGCTGGTCGAGGAGGTCGAGGCCGGCGGCGCGCCAGTCGATCGCGTGCAGCTCCGCGAGCACCTCCACCCCCGACAGCTGCAGCGTGCGCTGCTGTTCCGGCGAGGACTCCTCGAGCAGCCACCCCTGCATCGTGTAGGGGAGTCGGTCGGGCGGCACCCTGCCCTCCACGCGGCCCATCACGAAGAACTCGTTGCCGATCCAGGACGGGTCCGACTCGTACCACCGCAGCGGCGGGAGCGGCACGCCGGACGCGGCGCCAACCCGGAGCATCACCTCGTACTGCAGGCCGAGATCGTAGGTGGGGAACACCGTGTGGCCGCCCGGTGCGGTGCGCAGCACGAGGTGCTCCACCTCGGTGGTGCCGTTCCGGGTCCGGGTCGCGTCGAACATGACGGTCTCCGAGGAGTGGCCGGTGGCCTCGGGGGCGTCGAGGTCGGTCACGCGCACCGGGGTGTCGCTCCCGAGGCGCGACGACAACCAGTCCTCCAGCCGACCCTTCAGGGCCTGCGGGTCGAACCCGGTGCTGCTCGGCATGACGTACCCCCGGCGTCGTCAGGTCCCTCGGTGGTGGCCCGGCGGCACCCTACCGGGCCGTCGCGGTCAGGTCGCGGGTGGCACCCGGGCACCGCCGCACTCGATCCCCTCCTCGATCCAGGCGAAGGTGTCCTCCGCGATCGCGGGGGCCAGGGTGAGGCCGCGGCTGCCGCCGCCGGTGACCACGAACACGCCCTCGTCGACGGCCTCGCGGTACCAGAGCCGGCCGTCGGTGCACTCGTGGTGCACGCCGTCCCAGCGACGGGTGATGGGCGGCAGCGGCCCGCCCAGCAGGGCGGCGAGCGTCTCGGTGAGGTGCCGGAACGGACGCTCGCTCAGGTCGAAGCCGAACGGCTCCTCGAACTCGCGTGTCTCGCCGACCGTGAGTGCGCCGGACGAGCGTTGCGCGCAGCGGAGGTGGATCTGGAACTCCTCGACCACGGGCGGGGCGGGGGGCAGGAGGGCGCGTGCCGGCACGTCGTAACCGGGGTTCCAACGCAGGGCCTCCGCGTCGGTGAGGATCGCCCCGAGCCGTTCGGGGAGGGGGGCGGTCTGCAGCATCTGCAGGCGCACCCGCCGCAGCGGTGCCCGGCCGAGGACCATCGAGGCCAGGGTGGAGGGCCGGGCGCCCGGGCAGACGAGCACGATGTCGCCCCGGTGCACCTTGCCGGTGGTGTCGACCACCTGGCCGGGCCCCACCTCCCACACCTGGCGTCCGCCGAGGAACTCGTAGGTGCCGCTCGAGCCCACCATGGAGCGCAGCGCGGGGAGTGTCAGCCGCGGCTCCACCACCGCGTCCTGCGAGCACGCCAGGGCACCGAGGGTCGCGCCGCGTACCGCCGGGAAGTTCTCGCCCAGGACGTCGGGGGGGAGGAACCGGAACCCGCGCCGCTCGGCGTCGTCACGCGCGAGCACCTCGTCGAACACGGCGAGGTGCTCGGTGCGGGTGGCGACGGTGATCGATCCCTCGGCGCGGAACCCCATGCCCGGAGCCCTCGAGGCCAGGTCGAGCCAGAGCTCCCGGGCCCGCAACGCCACGTCGAGCTCGAGGCCGGGGGCCCGGCCGGAGACCCACAACTCGCCGATGTTGCGGACCGTGGCCAGCTGCGGTTCGGGGTCCACGTCGAGCTGCACGACGTCCCAGCCGCGCCGGTGCGCCTCCACCGCATGGAGGGTGCCGAGGATGCCTCCCCCGACCACGATCGCTCGGCCCACCGGGGCAGGGTACTCCGCGTGGCGATCCGACCTCAGGTGGTGGCGATCCCGGGCCTCGGCGGGTCGGCCCGGTGGATCGGTTCGGGTGGGAACGCGCGCACGTTCGCGAGGCGGGGATCGGTGTGGGCCATGCGCAGCGCGAGGAGCCGCTGGGCGTAGTCGAGGATCCTCGGCGCCATGGCCGGGTCGGTGGCCCGGTCGACGAGTTCGTGGGGGTCGTCGTCGAGGTCGAAGAACAACGACGGGAGTCCGCCGCCGAACTGCACGTACTTGCCGTGGCGGTCGCGCAGGACGCTGATCGCGCACTCGTCCTGGCGGAGGCCGAAGAGCTGCTCGATCAAGGTCGACGTCGGGTCCCGGAAGTCGAACTCCACGTGCACGGCGTCGCGCCAGCGGTCGGGGGCGTCCCATCCCGACAGGTCCTGTTCCAGGAACGGCCGCAGTGAGGCCCCGTCGCAGAACTCGGGCACCGGGCCGCCGCAGAGGTCGAGCACGGTGGGCACGATGTCGACGTTCTCGGTGAAGGCCTCCACGGTCCGCCCCGGTGCGGCCACCCGACCCGGCCAGCTCACGAGCAGCGGGATGTGGTAGCTGGCGTCGAAGAAGCCGAGCTTCTCCACGAGCCAGTGGTCGCCGAGCTGCTCGCCGTGGTCGGAGGTGACGATCACCAGGGTGTCGTCGGCCTGGCCGGCCCGCTCGAGGCCGTCGAGGAACCGGCCGAGCTGGTGGTCGACCTCGGTGATCATCCCGTAGTAGGTCGCCTGGAGCTGCCGCTGGTCGAGCTCGTCGGCCGGCGAGGGGACCACGCCGAGGGCGCCGAGGAGGAACGGGTGCGCCGCGGCCTCGGCCTCGGTGGTCGCGTGGCGCACCACCGGCGGCACGTCGGCCGGGTCGTACATGTCGTGGTACGGCGCCGGTGCGAGGTAGGGCGGGTGCGGACGGAGGTACGAGAGGTGGGCGAACCACGGGTCCGGGTCGGGCCCCAGGTCGGCCAGCCAGTCGAGGGCGGCCTCGGTGATGAACGCCGACTCGGTGTGCTCGGCCCGGTACACCGCGGGTGGCCATGTGGCGCCCCGGCCGGCGGGCACCTCCACGTCCGCAGGGAGGTAGATGTCGAGGGGGTCGTCGGGGACGTCGTAGCCGGCGGCGCGCAGCCACTCGATCCACGGTTCGATGCCCTCGTCGAGCAGGACCCCCAGCTCGAACCCGCTCATGGGCTGCTCCCAGTGGGTGTGGCGGGGGTCGCCGGGCGGGAGCGTCGCCGGGTCGAGGGCGGTGTCGGTGTAGCCGAACAGGGTCGGCCGGTACCCGAGCGCTCGGACCAGGCGGCTCAGCATCGGCAGCCCGTCGGCGAGGGGGGCGCCGTTCGAGGTGACGCGGTGGTTCATCTGCCACAGCCCGGTCAGCAGGCTGGCGCGGCCCGGCGCGCACGGCGCGCAGTTGGCGAAGTGGTTGGCGAACCGCACGCCGTCGGCCGCGAGGCGGTCGAGGGTGGGTGTTCGGACCAGCGGGTGGCCGGCGGCGCCGAGGCACTCGGCCCGGAACTGGTCCAGGGTCACCAGGAGGACGTTGGGTCGCCGGGCCGGCTCGCTCATCGGCACCAGTGTGCACCGGCGCACGAGGTGAACGCCGTCCCGTGGCGCCGGTACGTTGGCCCGATGTCTGACGCGCCCTTCGCCGGCATCGGCATCATCGACACGATGATGGACCTGCCCTTCGCGGATGTGAAGGAGGTCTACACGTTCCTCACGCCGCAGCTCCGGGACCGTGACTCGCAGGAGGAGTTCGAGTTCCCGGTGGAGTACATGTTCAAGGACGTGCCCAAGGCGGCGGCAGCGGAGAGCGATCCGGTGGCCCACACGCTGGCGTTGATGGACCACTACGGGATCGAGAAGGCGCTGATCGGGGCGGGTGGCGAGAACGGCGACCGGGCGCTGCGGTCGCACCCGGACCGGTTCCTGCCGTCGATCGGGGTGGACCCCAACGACGGCATGAAGGCCGTCGACGCGGTGCGTCGGGCGTACGAGACCCACGGCCTGCGGGCCCTCGCCGGGTTCCCGGCCGGCTACTCACCGCAGGTGCCCATCGACGACAAGCGCTGGTACCCGATCTACGCCACCTGCTGCGAGCTCGGCATCCCGGTGTTCATGTGCACCGGCGTGCCCGGGCCTCGGGTGCCGATGGCCTGCCAGAAGGTGGAGCTCCTCGACGAGGTGTGCTGGTTCTTCCCTGAGCTCACGATCGTGATGCGCCACGGCGCCGAGCCGTGGGAGGAGCTGGCCGTGAAGCTCATGCTCAAGTGGCCGAACCTCCACTACTCCACGAGCGCGTTCGCCCCGAAGTACTACCCGAGGGCCATCATCGACTACGCCAACACCCGTGGTGCCGACAAGGTGCTGTACGGCGGCTACTTCCCGATGGGGCTGACCCTGGAGCGGATCTTCGCCGAACTGCCGGCGGTGCCGTTCAAGGACGAGGTCTGGCCCAAGTTCCTGCGCGACAACGCGGCCAGGGTGCTGAAGCTCGACGACTGATCCTGCTCGGTGCCCCGGCGGTCAGGCCGGGTCGGGTGGTCGGTCGGGTGGTCGGCCGGCCTGTTGGGCGGGGAGCGTGCGGCCGGCGGGTGTGGTGATGGCGAAGCCCCAGTGGGAGTGGGGTTCGATGTTCCAGCCGGTGCGGTGGATGGTGCTGTGGTGGTGTCGGCAGAGCGGGGCGAGGTGGTCGAGGTCGGTGGTGCCGCCGGATTCCCAGGTGGGGCTGTGGTGGAGTTCGCACCAGTTGGGTGGGGCGTCGCACCCGGGGAAGCAGCAGCCGCCGTAGCGGACCGCGGCGGCGTGGCGTTGGGCGGGGGTGGCGAGGCGGCGGCTGCGGCCGAGGGCGAGGGTCTCGCCGGTGAAGGCCTCGACGAGGATCCGGTGGCGGGCGTCGCAGGTGAGGAGGGCGGCCGTGCTGTGGTGGAGGTGGGTGCGGTCCAGGGTGTGGGCGGTGAGGCGGGTGAGCCAGCCGGCTCCGGTCTCGTCGGCGACGGGTCCCTCGAGGTGGGCGGGGAGCTCTGCCGGGGTGGTGAGCACGATGGTGACGTCGGCGGGTGCGGGGCCGGCGGTGGACGTGGCGGCGCGGCCCGAGCGGGTGAGTTCGACGAGTGCGAGGGCGAGGAGTTGGGGGCGGCGTAGCAGGAGGGGTTCGCCGGTGGTGGTGGCGTCGGACGCGAGCCGGTGGAAGAGGCGGTCGGCCTCGGCGTCGAGCGCGGCGCGGAACTCGACGGCCCATTCCCCGACGAGTTCGCCGTGGAGCACGACGGCGCCGTCGCCGGTGGGGGTGACGGCGAGGTGGTTGTCGCCGGGGGCGGGGGGTTCGGTGCCGTCGGCGTCGGCGTGGGCGAGCAGGCTGCGGACGTCGCGGGCCCAGGTCTCGAAGCGGACACCCCTGGCGAGCGTGACGAGTTGTTCCTGGATGAGCTCGATGGTGGCGGCGGTGCGGGGGGTGTGGAGCCGGGCGAGGAGGCGGACGTGCGCGAAGGACACGGCGCCGTCGACGAGTGCCCGGTCGATGACGGGGTGACGGTCGAGGAACGTTCCCGCAGCGACGAGGGCGCCCGTGTCGGGTCTCGGGAGACCGTGACGCCATCCGATCGCAGCGGGGGTGCGGAGCCCGTCGACCTGTTCGGTGACCCCGCGGCGGTGGAGTTCCGCGGCGACGTGCGCTCGGGCGGCGTCGAGCGCACGTCCCGCGGCCTCCAACCCGGCGAACGCCTCGATCAGATCATCACCGGCGCACGACGTGAGATCCGTACCGGCTGCGTTCCGGGCCAGCGCACGGAGCTCGCCGAGGTTCCCGAACTGCCCGAACCCGGATTCCCCGGACCCACCGGATCCCCCGGGCCCATCGGGTTCCCCGGGCGGCAGCACATCGAACATGTGTTCGTTCTAGCAACACCCCGTGACACCCCGCCGGGCACCCGACCGGGCACCACTCCCCGGTCGCCCGCCCGGCGACACCCGGGAACTCAGTGACCCTGGTGCTCGACCACGTCGATCGCGATGGCCGTGGCGGCGGCCAGCACCGGGTCGATCCCCGAGCAGCGAACGCCGTAGGTCTCGCGCACCGTCACCCAGGCCCGGGACGCCTGGGCGACCGCCCTGCCCTGCGCGTCGGCGATCGAGAACTCGTGGTCGGCCACGTCGCCGGTCACGTCGAGGTCGCCGTCCTCGGTACCCTCGAGGCGCCACGTCTCCTTCACGGGCATGAAGTTCGCCTTGCGGATCGTCACCGCCGGGCGGCCCGGCCGGTCGACCTCGAAGGTCGGGTGCACGTGCATCGGCGGCCGCACCAGCGTGGCGGCCGCGGCACCGGACGGATCCTCGAAGGTCCACGTGACCTTGCCGAGGCCCATGTGGAACTTCACGGTCCAGGCGGTGGCGCCGTCCGGGGTCTGCACGGCGTACCCGTCGTAGGAGGCCAGACGGCGGTGGATGACGAACTCGGTCGCTGCGTCGTCGGTCATGGACCCATGGTGGCGACCTCCACGGTCCGTTCCACCGAATCTGAGGGCCGATGATTCGGCCCGGCCGGCCGTCGTGCCCGTCGGCCGCCCCCGAGACCGAAGCGCAGCGCGCCCGTAACGCCGGGGAAACCGGCGACCGCCACGCTGGAGCGATGGGTCCACCACCCCGGGACGCCACCGACCCGATCGACATCCAGACACGGCTGATCCCGCCCGTCGACCCGCACGTGGTGGTGCTGTTCGGCGCCACGGGCGACCTGGCGCGACGCAAGCTGCTGCCGGGGCTCTTCCACCTGAGCGCCGCCGGCCTCCTGCAGCGGTTCCGGATCGTCGGCACGGACCTCGGCGACCTCGACGACGAAGGGTTCCGGGCCGTCGCCACGGAGGCCATCGGGGAGTTCGGCCGCCGACGGGCCACCCCGGAGGAGTTGCGACGGTTCTGCGGGCACCTCACCTTCTGTCCCGGGTCCACCGGCCCCGAGGGCCTGGCCCTCACCGTGAAGGCCGCCGAGGAGGCGTTGGCGTGGGAGCACGCCGCGGAAGCGCGGCGGCTGCACTACCTGAGCGTGCCGCCCTCGGCCGCGCTCGACGTGGTGGCGCTCCTCGCCGAGGCGGACCTGGTCCGCAACAGCCGGATCATCATGGAGAAGCCGTTCGGGACCGACCTCGCCTCGGCGCGTGCGCTGAACGCGGCGTTGCACCGCACGTTCCGGGAGGAGCAGATCTTCCGGATCGACCACTTCCTCGGCAAGGAGGCGGCGCTCAACATCCTCGCCTTCCGCTTCGCCAACGGCCTCTTCGAACCGATCTGGAACCGCCAGCACATCGACCACGTGCAGATCGACGTGCCCGAGACGCTCGACCTCGGCCGGCGCACCGCGTTCTACGAGTCCACCGGCGCCTACCGCGACATGGTGGTCACCCACCTGTTCCAGATCCTCGCGTTCATGGCCATGGAACCCCCGACCGACCTCACGCCGGGCGCCATCAGCGAGGAGAAGAACAAGGTGTTCCGCTCGATGCTCCCGATCGAGCCCGCTGCGGTGGTGCGCGGCCAGTACCAGGGCTACGCGGGGGAGGAGGGCGTGCACCCCCACAGCGACACCGAGACGTTCGTGGCGCTCCGCTGCGACATCGACAACTGGCGGTGGGCGGGCGTGCCCTTCTACCTGCGGACGGGCAAGCGCATGGCGGAGGGCGCCCGCATCATCTCGATCGCGTTCCGGGAGCCGCCCCGGTCGATGTTCCCCACGGGATCCGGCGTCGGCGCCCACGGACCCGACCACCTCACCTTCGACCTCGCCGACGCCTCGAAGCTGTCGCTGTCCTTCTACGGCAAGCGGCCCGGGCCCGGGATGAAGCTCGACAAGCAGAGCCTGCAGTTCTCGCTGCACCCCGACGCGGACGTCCTCGAGGCCTACGAGCGCCTCATCCACGACGCCATGGGCGGCGACCACACCCTGTTCACCACGAGCGACGGCATCGAGCGACTGTGGGAGGTGTCGGCACCCCTGCTGGCCGACCCGCCGCCGGTG
>CAIPVR010000300.1 GCA_903868545.1 uncultured Actinomycetes bacterium | reverse complement strand
GTCCTTCTTGCGGTCGACGAGGTACAGGTAGCCGTCGCGGTCGAGGCGCCCGACGTCGCCGGTACGCAGCCAACCGCCCTCCGCGAGGGTTGCCTCGTTCTCCTCGGGGCGGTCCCAGTAACCGGGCATGGTCATGGGGCTGCGAACGAGCACCTCGCCCGCGCCGGTGTCGTCGGGCCCGTCGATACGCAGTTCGGTGCCGATCGCGGCGCGTCCCGCCGAGGCGAGGCGGTGGCGGGACGGGTCGTCGTCGGTGGCGGCGAGCCCGGCGGCGTGGTCGTCGAAGCGGAGCAGGGAGGCGATGCCGGTGGTCTCGGTCATCCCGTACGCCTGGGTCATGGCGCAGCCGAGGGTCCGCGCCACGGTCTCCATCAGGGACACCGACATGGGCGAGCCGCCGTAGAGCAGGCCCCGGAGGCCGGAGGTGTCGCGTGCCGCCGCGCCGGGCACCGCGCAGACGGCCTGGAGCATGGCCGGCACGAGCAGGGTGTGCGTGATGCCGTGGTGCTCGACGGCGTCGAGCACGGCTGCGGGGTCGAACCGTTCCAGCAGCACGGCCGGGGCGCCCACGGCGAGCGGTCCGACCCCGAAGCCGAACCCGGCGATGTGGAACAGGGGCGCGGCCACGAGGTGCCGGGTGTCGGCCGCGAACCCCGGGAGCTCCGCGGTCAGCAGGTCGAGGAGGGCGAGCAGGTTGGCGTGCGTGGTGCAGACGCCCTTCGGCAGCGCAGTGGTGCCCGAGGTGTACATCTGCACGGCCACGTCGCCGGGTCGGGGGAGCGGGTGGTCCCCGGCGAGCGGCTCGCCGTCCGCCGCGCCGGACACGTCGAGGTGCTCGACGCCGAGTGCGTGGGCCACCTCGTCAGCCGGTTCCGCCCACCCCGGGGTGGAGGTCACGAGCCCGGCGCGGGCATCCGTGGCGATGGCCGTGAGCTCCTCCACCGTGAGCCGCCAGTTGAGCAGGACGGGCACGGCGCCGAGGCGCATCGCCCCGTGGAGGAGCACCCACGCGTCGACGGTCTGGTCCGCGAGCACCACCACCCGGTCGCCCGGTCCCACTCCCCGGCGGGCCAGCCCGCCGGCGGCCCGGCACGCGGCGGCCCACGCCCCGCCGTGGTCGAGGCCGGGCCCGCCGCCCGCGTCCACGAACGCGGGCCGCTCCGGGTGGATGGCGGCCCGGCGGGCGAGCAGGTCCGTGAGGGTCTCAGCGAGCACCGGTCCGCTCCTCCTCCCCGTCGTCCGGGCGGTCGCCGGCGGCCGTCCTGCGTGCCTCGCGCACGGCGGCGCCGATCGCCCAGCCGAGTTCGGTCCCCCCGGTGACCGGGAGGGTGGTGCCGGTGATCGCCCCGGCGTCCGGGTGCGCCAGGGCCGCCACCGCGTGGGCCACCTCCGCCGGTCGGACCGCCCGTCCGAGCGCGTTGGCGGCCCCGAGCGCGTGCGCCACCTCCGGTGGGTAGGCGGTGCGGGTGGCGTCGGTGTCCACGAACCCGGGGGCCACCACGTTGGCCGTGATCCCGTGAGCGCCCTCCTCGAGCGCGAGAGTGCGCACGAGTCCCTCGAGGGCGGCCTTCTGGGCCACGTACGCGCCCTGCCCCTCACCGCCCAGTGCGGCGACGGCGGAGCTGAGCACGACCCAGCGCCCGAAACCCGTCCGGCGCTGGCCCGGCAGCACGGCCCGGATCAGGTCGGCCAGGTAGGCGACGTTGTCGGCGAGGGCATCCGCGAGGGCATCGGTCCCGGTGTGCTCGAGGCGGGTCCAGGGCTCCCGGACCCGCAGCCCGGTCACCACCACGTCGACCGGGGCGATCCGGTGGAGGTGGGCGCACAGGCGGGACAGGTCGGCCGGGTCCGTGAGGTCGGCGGCGAGGTGGTCGTGGCCGGACCCGTCGAGCCGGGCCTGCACCCCTCGGAGGGAACGCGCGTCCCGGCCCACGAGGAGGAGCGTGGCGCCGTCGGCGGCGAGGCGTCCGGCCACCGCGGCGCCGAGGTCGCGGCCGCCGCCCACCACGAGCGCCCGTCGCCCGGCGAGGGGCGGGGCCGGGCTCACGACGGCACCCGGTACGCGGCGGCCCCGCCGGCGTAACCGGCACCGGCCGTGGTGAACACGACCCGGTCGCCCGGATGCACCCGGCCCGAGCGCACGGCGTGGTCGAGGGTGAAGGGCAGCGTGGCCGCCACGGTGTTGCCCGTCCGGTCGATGGTCACGGGGAACCGCTCCATCCCCACGTCGAGTTCCTCCGCCAGTCCCCGCAGGATGGCGAGGTTCGCCTGATGGCCGATGAACACGTCCACGTCGTCGAGGCTCCAGCCGGTGTCGGCGAGGACCCGCCGCACGCCGTCGCTCATGATGGCGATGGCATCCGCCTTGATCGTCCCGCCGGGCACCGCCATGCGGACGTAGTGGAGGCCGTCGCGCACGCTCTCGGCGCTGGCCGGGACCGCGCTGCCCCCCGCCGGCGTGAAGATGTTCCGGGCGCGGCTGCCGTCGGAGTAGAGGTGCACGGTCCGCAGGCCGGCGCCGTCGTCACCGGCGGGTCCGGGCACCAGGACCACCGCACCGGCGCCGTCGGCCATCACCGGCCGGAGGCGGTGGTCGTCGTCGGACACGAAGCGCGACTTCACGTCGGCCCCCACCACCAGCACGGCGCGGGCCCCGGTTGCACAGAGCCGGGCCCCGTGGTCGAGGCCGAACAGCCAGCTCGCGCACGCCACCTGCTTGTCCTCCGCCGGGCAGGACGCCCCGAGGAGGTGCTGCACGCGGCTGGCCGCGGCCGGTGAGGTCCAGTCCGCGGTGGTGGAGCAGAGGAGGATGTGGTCGAGCTCCGCCGGAGCGACCCGGGCGGCCTCGAGGGCGAGGCGGCCGGCGGCCGCTGCGAGGTCGCTGGTGGCCTCCCCGGGCGCGGCCCAGTGCCGGTGCTCGATGCCGGTGTGCTCGGCGATCCACCCGGCGTCGGTCACGCCGTCCGGCAGGAGCCGGACCACCTCGTCGTTGCCGACGGGTCGACCGGGGAGGTGGCCGCCGGTCCCGGCGATGCGCGCGCCGGCGGCGGCGTACATGCCAGCGGCCTCCCGCACGACCTCCATCTCGCCCCCTCGGTTCCCACCCGGCGGTTGCCACACCGCCGGATTCGATCGCCCGCCCACAGGGTACCGACGACCCGGGTGCCGGTCATCCGGGCCGTACGCTGGCCGGGTGATCGTCACCGCCCCGGCGTCCTCGGCCAACCTCGGTCCGGGCTTCGACTGCCTGGCGCTCGCGCTCGACCTGCCGTTCCGCCTGGCCGGGGGCGACGAGGGCCCGGACAGCTTCCACCGGGCGGAGGAGACCCATCCCGCCGCGGTGGCGTTCCGGGCCGCGGGTGGCGACCCGGCCACCGCGCTGTGGTGGCACAGCCCGATCCCACCCGGGCGGGGACTCGGCTTCTCCGGTGCGGCCAGGGTGGCCGGTGCGTACCTCGCCGGGCGCCGCGACGGGCTCGGCCACGAGGACGCGCGCCGTGGGTCACTGGTGGTGGCCACCGACCTCGAGGGCCACGCCGACAACGCGGCGGCCTCGGTGCACGGCGGGTTCGTGGTGGCCGCTGCGGACCGTGTGCTGCGCCTGGAGGTGCCGGGCGACCTGCGGGTGCTGGTGTGGTCACCGCGGCGGAGCACGTCCACCGACGCGTCGCGTCGCGGGTTGCCGCCCCGGGTGGATCTCGAGGACGCCGCGTTCTCCGTGGGGCGTGCCGCGCTGTGGGTGGCGGCGCTGGCCACGGGTGACCTCTCGGTGCTCCGCGATGCCTGCGAGGACCGGCTCCACCAGGACGTGCGGCTGGCCCAGCGGCCCGACAGCGCCGGGGTGCGGAGCCAGTTGCTGGACCGCCCCCAGGTGCTGGCGGCGTGGCTGTCCGGTTCCGGTCCGTCGGTGGCCGCGCTGGTGCGGGCGGACGGTGCCGAGCTCGTCGCCGCGGGACTGCCCGAGGGCGACGAGGTTCGGGTGCTCCCGGTGGACGCCTCCGGCGTCGGGCCGGCCGACGCCTGACCGGCCGACGCCTGACCGGCCGACGCCGGGCGGTCATCCCCGGTGCTCACCCGCCACGTCGGCGGCCACGCCGAAATCCCGACTAGAGCGGTCGGGAATCGGGCCC
>CAIPVR010000299.1 GCA_903868545.1 uncultured Actinomycetes bacterium | reverse complement strand
CGTCCGCCGCGCCGTTGCAGTCATCGTCGACCCCGTTGCACACCTCCTCCGCCCCCGGCCGCACCTCCGCGGCGCCGTCGTCGCAGTCCTCCGCGTTGCTTACGTATCCCTCGGGCCGACCGCACGCCCACACCCCGCTCGTCCCGTCGCCGTACCCGTCTCCGTCCCCGTCCAGCGACCACCAGCTCCCCGTGCTCGTGTCCAAGCTGTCGTCCGCGTCGTCCTGCCGACCGTCGCAATCGTCGTCCACCCCGTTGCACACCTCCGACGCGCCGGGGTACACGCCCGCCGACCCGTCGTCGCAGTCGCCACCCGTCCACACGAACCCGGACGG
Source organism: uncultured Actinomycetes bacterium (assembly GCA_903868545.1). Taxonomy (GTDB): domain Bacteria; phylum Actinomycetota; class Acidimicrobiia; order Acidimicrobiales; family Microtrichaceae; genus CAIPVR01. The sequence goes on along the minus strand of CAIPVR010000299.1, from coordinate 1,636 downwards.
CAGCGTACACAGCGGTTCGGTCGCCGCTCCGCCGTGGCCGTCACCGTCCCGGTCGGCGTACGCGAGCTGCCGGTCCGTCGCGTCTTCGTCGATCAGGCCGTCACAATCTTCGTCCACCTGGTCGCACCGCTCCTCCATACCAGGGTTCCGCCCAGCGTCCTGGTCGTCGCAGTCCTCAGCCGCCAGGTAGCCGTCCCCGTCCCGATCCCGGGGCTCCGGCTCGGGCACCGCCGTCTCGAGCTTGGGGCCGCACGCGGTCAGCCAAATCAGCACGATCATGACCCACCCCGCCACTCGATGACCTCACGCCCGCCCGGCGGTGTCACCCTCGTGTAGCCTCCGGTCGGCTGTGGCAGCCACGGACCACAGTCCGCCTGCGTTCCCCCATACGACCACGGGGCCGCTCCTTCGTACTGCTCCACCAGCGCCGTCAGGTCCGTGTACACCGGCGACGACGGATCCCGAAAGTCCACCAACATCACCCGGCTGAACTCGTAGATGCGGTCGTCGAAGTTGTCTTGTGGGGCCGCACCGCCGCCCTCCGCAGCAGCCGCGACAACGCCTCCTCCGAGCGCGTTGCGCGCCCCGATCACCGCCACCACCATCCACCGCTCGCCTCTCGGCCGATACATGGCGTCGCCGGGCGCGCCGCAGAACCGCGCGTACTTGTGCATGTAGTGCAGCGTCGCGCTGGCCCTCGTCGCGTCGATACCGGGCAGCTCTTCAGGGTCCAGGTGCGCCCACGCGGGGAGCGGCAGCCCGTCCGTCGCGACGCCCGGCACCGACCGGTAGTCCCCGGACGCCGACTGCTGGTACACCACCGTGCGGGCCCGTTCGCTGCGGGCGCCGACCGGCCCCGCCAACGTCAAGCCTTCTTGCTCGAAAAACGCCAAGTACCGGCCGCTCGGCGAGAAGTCGGGGTGCGCGAGGCCGTAGACGCGGTCCGTGCGGAGCGTGCGCACCGGCGGACCCGCAGCCGGGTCTGGGTAGGACACGTCCATCGGCCACCACGTCTGCGCGCCCCCGCCTTTCTTCGATTCCCCGGACGACACCCACGGCGTAACCCCAGGAATCGCAGCCGCCTCAGCGTCGCGGGTGTGGATCACCGCCCCGACCGCGGGGAACTGAACCGCGGTCCCGCTGTTCGGTTCGCGCTCCACCTCCCGGACCAGCCACGGGCACGACTCCGGGTCCACCGCGGTCGGTGGGCCGAACGTGTGGTGCGTGGCCAGCAGCGCCGGGTCGGACGGGCTCTCGGACGGCCACGCGAACGAGCACCAACCGGCGGCTGGCGACGGTTCACGTGGCACAAACCACTGCTTCTCGTCCACCGCCTCGAGCGCGCCGCCCGACGACAGGTTCCGGATCTCCACCGAGTACAGGTCCTGATACCGCGGGTCGGTGGCGTCTCGGTTCGTTCGGTTGAACCACAACCGCGGCCCGGCGCCCCACGCCGCCGAGAACCCGATGGGCGCGCCATCGGTGAACGTTCGAGACACGCCGGTCCCCGCGTCGATCACCGCCACCCGGTTCTGGTTCGGTTCGGGGAGCGTCGGGTCGTAGTACCCATAGGCCACCTGGGTAGGTACGTCGTGGTTCACGTCCGGCTTCGCCACACCTGTGCCGGCCCGCCAGT
>CAIPVR010000298.1 GCA_903868545.1 uncultured Actinomycetes bacterium | reverse complement strand
CGCACCGGCCGCCACGCCGGACCCCGGTCCGGCGACCGACACCACCCCGCCACGGAACACCGGTCCAGCCCCGGACACGAGCCCGCCGGGCGGGACCTCTCCGGGCGCCGGTGAGGGTCCCCCACCCGCCACGGGCCGCGAGCCGGGCCGGGCGGAGGTGCAGGCCGCGCTCGACCGCTACGCGGCCGCCCTGACCGACGTCGCGGCACGACCGGACTCGCTCGACCGGCCCGACGGCCCGGAGTCGCTGGCCTGGGCTGCCTCGATGGTGCCGGGAGCGGCCCTCGCCGACGACGTGGCGGCGCGGGTACGGGCCCGGGCCGCCGAGGGCGTGCTGGTCGTGCCACCCCGGCCCGGCGTGCCGTCCTGGCGGTTCCAGGCGCTCCAGGTGGTACCGGTCGACCGGCCCGGCCCCCGCGGGTGGACCTTCACCTGGTGCAGCTGGTCGCCCGGCATCGGTCGCTCGGTCACCACGGGCGAGGTGGTCGACGACGTCGTGGCCCACGGACGCGGGATCGGATCCGTCCGGGAGGTGGACGGCGCACCACGCCTGGCCACGCTCGACCAGACCGAACTCACCGACCTGCCGCCCGGGAGCCCGGACCCGTGCGCCGGCTGACACCCCCGGACCCGACCCGCCCGGCGGCCGGCCGGCGCACCGTGACCCGGGCAACGGCCACCGTGGTCCGGGCCACCGTGATCCTGGCCGCCGTGCTGATCACCGCCGGCCCGACCACGCCGCCGGCCGGCGCCGTGGGCGACGGCGGCGCCACCTCTCGACTCACCCGCGACGGCCGGATCATCACCAGCATCCTGTCGCCGGCCCGACCCGGGAGGGCCCCGGTCGCAGGCCGCGGTGCCACGGCCCCGAGGTCGGTCTGGGTCACCCTGACCGACGCCGAACTCGGGTTCCTCCTCCAGGTCCTCGCCGCCCGGCCCGACCTCGGCGACTCTGCGTTCCGGCGTGCCCTCGACGCCCGGGTGGGCCCCGAGGCCGCCGACATCGACGTGCAGGTCCGCCTGGTCGGTGGTACGGCCACGGGCGAGGTGCGGGTGGTGCCCGGGCCGGTGGGCACGGCGGCGGTCGCCCGCCGGATGGTGACCGTGCTGCCCACCCTGCCGGTGCGCAGCAGCCCGCCCGCGGGCGTGCCCGTGCCGGTGGGCGAGCCGGTCTTCGTGTGGTTCGACCCGTCCTCGTGGGCACCGGTGGAACGATCGCTCACCGCCGGCGGGACCACCGCCCGTGTGCGGGCCCGGCCGGTCGCGTTCCAGGTCCGCACCGGTGATCCCGCCGAGGTGGGCCGCCTCACCTCGTGCCCGGGACCGTCGCGGCCCTTCGACCCCACCCTCGGTCCGTCCCCGGCGCGCCAGGCCCGCCTGCCCGACCGGTGCACCGTCACCTACCGGACCCCCACCGACCCAGGCCCGGCGGGCGACCGGCTCGGCGACGTGACCGTCCTCTGGTCCGCCGAGTGGTCCCCCGACGACGGCGCCACGTGGCGCCCGCTCGGCACCGTGGCGAAGCTGGCCGTGGTGCGGCGGAGCGTCCGGGAGGTCACCGTGTCGCTGCAGGTCCCCGGGAATCCATGAGCAACGGGATCCAGGGGTGGGACTCCACGGGGAGGGAACCACGAGCCGGGAATCCGCGGGGCAGTGCATCCGCGGCGGGGCCGGGCCACGAAACACCGTTCATGCGTATCGTGCGTCGTTCTCTCCTCCTGCCCGTCATCGCCCTCACGGCCGTCGCCCTGGCGTCGTGCGCCATGGGCCCCACCCGCACCACCACGGTGGCGTCGGTCGACGCGAACCGGTACGTGGGCACCTGGTACGAGGTGGGCAGCGTCAAGCAGTTCTTCTCGGTCGGCCTCGTGAACACCAGGGCCGACTACTCGCTCAACCCCGACGGTTCGATCCGGGTGGAGAACTCCGGCCAGTACTTCTTCAACGGCGGCCCGGAGTCCCGCATCGTGGGTTCCGCAGTGCCGGTGGACGGCACCAACGCCCGGCTCAACGTGAGCTTCACGGGGTCGAACTCGGCGAACCCGCCGGGGAACTACTGGATCGTGGACCTCGCCGAGGACTACAGCTGGGCCATCGTCAGCGATCCCACCGGCTCCAGCGGGTTCATCCTGAGCCGCACGAAGTTCATCCCCGACTCCCTCTACCAGGAGCTGCTCGACCGGGCGGAGGCCAAGGGTGTGAACGTCAGCGGGATCACCCCCACGCCCCAGTTCTGAGCGGGACCCGGCGGCGTCAGCCGGGGCGGTGTCAGCCGGGGAGCCGCCACGCGGCCTCCGGCTGCGCCTCCCCGGACACCAGGCGTTCCACCTCCCGAGCCACGGCCGGGACGAACTTGAACCCGTGACCCGAGCAGGGTGAGCACACCACGAGCGGACCACGACGATCGAGGACGAAGTGGTCGTCGGGGGTGGTGGTGAACAGGCAGGAGGTGGTGGTCACCGGACGGGGGTCGAGGCCCGGGAACCACTCGGCCACATAGGCCGACAGCGCCGCAGCACGGCCCGGATCGACCCCGGTGCGACGGTCGGGTTCGCAGGCGGCCGTGGTGCCGTGCCCGCCCACCTTCACTCCTTCACCGGGCGTGAGCAGCCCGTAGGCGTCGAAGCCGAGCGGGCGGTCCGTCCCGTCGGCAGGTGGACGGTGGTGGAGGAAGCTCGGCCACTCCGCCGATGGGTCGAGTGGGCGGAAGTGGGACGGCTGCTCGTCCTCGACCGTGAGCGCCGGCAGGTCCACCAGGCCGGCGAGCAGGTCCCCCACCCAGGCGCCGGCCGCCACCACGGCCACGTCCGCCTCCACCTCTCCGTCCGGGAGGTGCAGCACGGCGCGGTCGCCCCGCACCTCCATCCGCACCACCGGGGTGCGGGAGCGCAGTTCGGCACCGGCGGCACCGGCCGCCCGCCACGCCGCGGCGACCGTGCGCTCGGCCCAGCAGCGCCCACCGTCGGGACTCATCACGACCGACCCCTCGAACCGCATGCCGGGCCAGCGGTCCGCCGCGGCCTCGGGGGTCAGTACCTCGTGGGGCCGACCGGCGGCGGCGAGCGAGTCCGCGACCTCGGCCACCGCCTCCGAACGGCCGTGGTCGAGCTGGCCGACCTGCTCGAGGAGCACCTCCCCGGTGGCCGCCTCCAGCTCACGCCAGAGCGGGAGGGCCCGCAGCGCCAGGTCCGTGTAGCGGGGATCCCGGTACGCCACGCGGAAGATGCGGGTGGCGCCGTGGGAGGACCCGCGGTCGTGCACCGGGTCGAAGCGTTCGCACAGCACCACCGACCGCCCGGAGCGAGCCAGACGCCAGGCGGCGGTCGCGCCCATGGCTCCCCCGCCGACGACCGCCACGTCCACACGCGCCACGGTCGCCGACCCTACCGGCCCCCCTGCTCCGCGCTGCCGCACGCCCCGTGCTGTGGAACGGGGCCCTGGCCTCCGTTCCACGGCAACAGAGCCGGAGGGTGACGGGTTCAGCCCCGGCGCGTGCGCTGCACGACCTTCTCGAAGCGGGACCGGAGGCGCTCCTCGACCTGCTGGGCCCGCTGCTCGGTGAGCCGCCCCGACTCGACCGCGGCGTCGATCTTCTCCGAGGCCGTCGCCACGAGGGCGTCGACCACCTCGGCGACCTCCACGCCCTTCGCCCCGGCCACCTCGGCGATCGACCTGCCGGCGCGCAGCTCTGCGCGCAGCTCCTCCACCGGGATCCCGATCGCCTCGGCCGACGTGGACATGATCGACCTGCGGAGCTTGGCGACACGGCCGTTGCGGTCACCCCGGTCGCCTCGGTCGCCGCGGCCGGCCCGCTCTCCCCGACCTGCGACCGTGGAGGTGGTGGAGCCACCGTCGCCGCCGGAGGTGGCGGTGACCGTCGCCGCCGGGGCCGCACCGGCCCCGGCCGGGAGGGCCACCACGCCCACCCCCACCAGGCTCGCGGCCGCCGCCGCACCGGCGACCAGTCGCCGGGCCCTCACCGTCGCGCCTCCATGTCCCATCGTCACGTCTCCTCGTGCTCCGACCGGAGCCCGAGCCCCGGCACATCGTCGGTGTCGTCGTGTGCCCACCAGCTTGGGCACGCCATGTGATCGTTCCGTGAAGGCGGTGTCAGGGTCCGGACAACACCACGGACCACGACGGGCCCGCCGGAACGACCCCCCCCCTCCTGGAACGACCCCCTACTGGAACGACCGGCCCCAGTCCCGGAGGAACTCCATCAGGTCGTTCGGACTGTCGGGCGCCGGGGACCCCGGCGTGTAGGCCACCGACCGGAGGTCCCCCGTGAACGGGAACGGGCCGTGCCGCTCGTACACCGCCCAGCACACCGGCGAGCGCCGGTCGAGGCCCACGTCGATCCCCTCGAACGGCGCCATCGCCATCAGCAGCCGGAAGTCCTCCCCGGCCGCCACGGGCACCCCGTCGACCGACAGCGACAGGTCCCAGCGGTCACCTCCGGGGCAGCGGATGTGGAGGCCGAGGTCGTGCTCACCCGGGGCCACCACCGGACCCCGCACCTCTCGTTCGAGGCCGTAGCCGTTGTGGGCCGCGACCAGCTCGCCGGTGGTGTCGAGGTAGAGCGAGTACCCGCCGCCCTGGTCGCCGTGGGCCACGAGGATCCCGGCGTCCCCCTCGGCCAGCACCACCCGGGCGGTCACGTCCACGTCGCGCCACAGGATGAGGCGTTGTGACCGCCAGCGGTCGAGCGTGGGGGTGCCGGGCCGCAGCACCACCGGGCGGTCGTACACCTCGGTCCACGACGGCCGCAGCAGGTACCGGTACCCGGTGCCCTCGTCGAGCGGGAACACCTGGTTGGCCCAGGCGGACTCCTCCCAGGCCGCCACCATCTCCGAGAGCAGCTGCGGGTTGCGCCCGGCGAGGTCGCGCAGCTGGGTGGGGTCCGCGGCCATGTCGTAGAGCTCCCAGTGCTCCTCGGAGTACGGGGTGCGGGGCACGTGGCGTGTGACCGCCTCCCAGCTGCCGCGCCGGAAACCGCGGTGGCCCTCGTTCTCGACCATGAGATCCGCCGTGCGGCCCGGCGCCGTGGGATCGGTGAGGGTGGCCGCGACCGACGCGCCGTACAGGGGCAGCACCGGCCGGCCCCGCCACGTGTCGGGCCGCTCCACCCCTGCCAGCTCGAGGAAGGTGGGCAGCAGGTCGGTGACGTGGACGAACTGCTCACGCACCTCGCCGCCTGGACCGAGGGAACCCGACGGCCACGACACCACGAACGGCACCGAGTGCCCGCCGCGGTGGGCGTTGATCTTGTAGAGACGGAACGGCGTGTTCGACACCATCGCCCAGCCCCTCGGGTAGTGCGGCAGGGTCGTGGGCCCGCCCATCGCCCCGAGTCGGGCCAGATCCTCCTCGAACGGTTCCTCGCGGCCGGTGCGGCCGTAGTGCAACGTGCGGAAGTAGGCGCTGGTGCCGTCCTCCTCGCCCTCGCGCGACCCGCCGTTGTCGGAGGTGAAGACGAAGAGGGTGTTCTCCCACACGCCGAGCTCCTCGAGCGCGGCCCGGAGCCGGCCGACGTTGCGGTCGAGGTTCGAGATCAGACCCGCGTACACGGCCATGTAGCGGGCGAAGAGCGCCTTGCGGTCGTCGTCGAGGTCGTCCCATGCAGCCACCTCGTCGCCCGGTTCGTGGTTCCGGGGGGCGAGCTCGGCGCCGGGTGGGATCACACCGAGCTCCACCTGGCGCTCGTAGCGGCGGCGGCGCACCTCGTCCCAGCCCTCGTGGTAGCTGTCGGCGAAGCGGGCGACGTCGTCGGCCGGCGCCTGCAGGGGCGCGTGCACCGCGGCCTGCGCGAAGTAGAGGAAGAACGGCTTCGACGGGTCCGACGCCCTGCACTCCCGGATCATCGAGATGGCGCGGTCGGTGAGGTCGTCGGTGACGAAGTAGCCGTCGGGGTACCGGTCCACGGTGACGGCGTGGTTGTCCTCCACGAGCCGGTGGGGGTGGTGGAAGTTGGTGAAGGCGTCGAGGAACCCGTAGTAGCGGTCGAAGCCCTTCTGCAGCGGCCACGACGACCGGTCGCCGGCGTCGTTGACCTGGCTGTCCTTCGTCAGGTGCCACTTGCCCACCATGAGCGTCTGGTACCCGGCGTCGCGCAGGAGTTCGGGCAGGGTGGGGGCGAACGGCGTGAGCTCCATCGCGTAGCCGGGGAACCCCGGGTCGGAGTGCGCCACGTGACCCACACCCGCCCGGTGCGGCTCGAGGCCGGTCATCAGCGCGGCCCGGGTGGGCGAGCACATCGGCGTGGCGTGGTAGTCGCGGTAGCGGAGTCCCTCCCCGGCGAGACGGTCGATGTGGGGGGTGGGGATCTCCGAGCCGTAGCAGCCGACGTCGGAGTAGCCGATGTCGTCGCACATGATCACCACGATGTTCGGGGCGTCCTCGCGCGGGCGGCGCCGCTCGGGCCACCACGGCTCGGAGGTGGCGAAGACCCGCCCCACCTCGCCGCCGTGGCCGGCGTACGGGGCCAACGGGTCGAGGTCCGGATCGCCGGCGGCCGGAGCGGGCCCGGTGGGTGACGGGTCGGGAGCGGGCGGGGTCATGGGCGGCGACGGTAGCGCCGCTCAGCCGCCGAGGTGCTTGAGGGCCTCGCGGCGTGACAACGACGACAGGCCCGGGTGCGCCGCCACGAAGCGACGCACCTCGTCGGGCCGGGTCCGGGCCAGGTCGCGCAGGGCCCAGCCGATGGCCTTGCGGATGAAGAACTCGGTGTCGTCCTGGCGGAGTTCGCAGTACGAGAAGAGCCGCTCGGCGTCGCTCCGGTCCTTGCGGCCCACCTGGTGCAACAGCGCCACCCGGGCCACCCAGATGTCGTCGTCCCCGATCCAGCGGTCCATGTCCCCGACGAGCGTCGGGTGGGCCTCGACGAGGTCGCCGGTGGCCACGGCCAGCGGGTCGACGGTGTCCCACCAGCTGTCGGTGGTGATCCAGTGGCGCAGGTCGGCCAGCCGCTCCGGGTCCCACCGGCGGGCCGCGGCCCGGGCCACGTCGCAGCCCACGTAGCGGAACTCCCGCTCCGGGAGCCGCCACAGGTCGTCGATCACCCCCACCGTCACCGCGGAGTGCCAGGCGCGGGCCGCCCGCAGGAGCGGGGCGGTCAGTTCACGCCGCCGTGGGGCGGCCACCCCGAGGAAGGGGTGGCGCCCACGCATGTAGCGGGCCATCGGGGCGGCCCGGGAGGGGTCGGCGGCAGCCCGGAGCGCGGCGACCGCATCCTCGGCCGGGCCGGATGCCACCGGGCCTCCTCCAGCGACGATCGTCGTCAACGGCGCAGGAGCCCGCGCCCGTCGACCAGCGGCAGGTCCATCGCGGTGACGATCCCCGGCGGGGCGGCGATCACCTCGGGGATGGCGTGGACGATCCGGCCGGCCGACAGGGTGATGCCGCCCACGTTGCGGTCGCCGAGGTGCGCCGGGTCCACCGAGTCGCCGGCCTCCAGGGTCAGTGTCACATCGGGGTCGCCCTCGACGATGACCTGGTGACAGCCCATCGAGCCGCCCGGCGGGACGGGCCAGTCGAGGGCGCAGGTGTCGTCGATCCGGGTGATGTGGTCGATCACCAGCACCGGCTCACCGTTGACGAGGCCCCGGACCAACAGCCGGAACGCGCCCTGCGTGCCCTCCTCGAACGTGCCGATGGGGAGCTCGATGGTGCGTTCCAGCGGCCGGCGCTCGATGACCTCGTCGACCTCGTCGAAGGTGACGCCGAGCGTGTCGGCGAGCACCCGCAGCACCCCGCCCCACACCATGGTGGGCACCGACGGCCACAGCATCGGGGGCGGGTCGTCCATGGACCCGCCGAACCCGCACAGCACCTTCACCGCATGGGGGGCGTCGTAGGTCGCGTAGTTGAAGGTCTCCCGGATGTCGACCCGCCGCACCGACACGCAGGTTCCCACCAGGACGGGGGCCAACAGGTCGGCGAGGAACCCGGGGTCGATCCCGGAGACCCAGATCGACCGGCCGCCCCCCTCGGCCGCGGCCGCCTCGAACCGCTCCTTCATCGCGCCGGGCGTCGAGCCCGGGTGGATGAGGGGGTAGAGCGAGGTGGACACCACGTCGGCACCGGCCCGCAGGCACGCGAGCAGGTCGGCCTCGCACTCGTCCGGGCGGGTGTCGCCCGTGGCCGCGTAGACCACTGCGTCCACCCGACCCCCCGCGAGGTCGCCGGCGAGCACGGCGGCGGCGTCGCGGGTGGCGGTCACCCCGGTGGGTCGTTCGAGGTCGCACAGCTCGGCCGCGTCGCGGCCCTCCTTGTCCGGGGAGCTGACGATCACCGCCGCCAGTTCGAGGTCGGGGTCGGCCACGACGGCCCGGACCGACGGTCGGCCCACGTTGCCGGTGCCCCAGACCGCCACCCGGAACGGGGATCCGTCGGGTCGGCGGCGGGCGGTCGGGGGACGGACGTCGGGAGCGCTGTGATCGGTCACGTCGGCACGCTAGGCAATCGACCGGCGCCGGGTCCGGCCGCGGGTCCGCGACGGGTCCGCGACGGGGCCGGTCCCGACCGGGGACGGGGCATCATGGACGGGTGCCCGCCGGCGACCCGCTCGAGGACCTCACCCGGGAACTCGGCCCCCACGCCGTGCTGTTGCCCGCCGAGGACCTGACGGCCTACGAGACCCCGGCGCGGGGCGCCGGCGGCCCGGCGGCCGCGGTGGTGCGCCCGGCGTCGACCGAGGAGGTCCGCGCGGTGGTCCGCTGGGCCCGCCGCCATCGGCGCCGGCTCCTCCCGCAGGGCGCGAACAGCGGCCTCGTCGGTGCCTCCACGCCGCCACCCGTCCCGCCCGACGGCACGGGTGGAGCGACCGAGGCGCCGGTGGTGCTCAGCACCGAGCGCCTGGTCGACGGTCTCGTGCTCGACCCGGTCGACCGCACCGCCGTGGTGCCCGCGGGGCTCCGTCTGTCACGGCTGAACGATGCGGCGGGACGTCACGGCCTCGAACTGCCGATCGACCTGGGGGCGGACCCCTGCCTGGGCGGCATGGCCGCCACCAACACCGGCGGGGCCCGCATGCTGCGCCACGGCGACATGCGCCGGCAGGTGCTCGGCATCGAGGCGGTGCTCGCCGACGACGACGTGTCGGTGCTCGACACGCTGCGGACGCTGCGGAAGGACAACACGGGAGCGGACCCGACCGCGTTGCTGGTGGGGTCCTCCGGGGCGTTCGGGGTGATCACCCGGGTGGCCGTGGAGCTCCACCCCCGGCCGGCGGAGCGGGCCTGTCTCCTCGCGACCACCACGCCCGACGGCGCGCTGGACCTGCTCCTCGCCGCCGAACACCGCCTCGGGGAGTCGCTCAGCGCGTTCGAGGTGCTCTCGGAGGAGGCGGTCGACGCCGCCGCCACGCAGGAGGGCGTGCGCGTACCGTTGCACCCCGCCGCCGGACGCGTGCTGGTGCTGGTGGAGGCGGCCGGGGCCTCCGGTCGCGAGGACGCACTCGTGGCGCTCGCCGACGCCGCCGACACACCGGACACCGCTCCGTTCGAGGCGGTGGTCACCCCGGCGGCCGACGCGTGGCGGCTCCGGCACGCGGTGACCGAGGGCCTGCGCCGTCTCGGCGTGGTGGTCGGCTTCGACGTCTCGGTGCCCCGTCCCTCGCTCCCGGCGTTCCGCGAGCGCGTGCGCGCCCGCGCCCTCGCGCTCGGGCCCGAGGTGAGGGTGGCCGACTTCGGGCACTGGGGTGACGGCGGGGTGCACGTGAACCTCGTCCTCCCCGCCGACCGCCCGCCGACGGAGGACCTCCGCCGGGCGGCAGCGTCGACGGTGTTCGGTACGGCGGTGGACGACTTCGGCGGGAGCTTCAGTGCCGAGCACGGCATCGGCCCGCACAACGTCGAGTGGTGGCGCCGCGGCACCACCCCCGCGGCGCGGCGACTGCTGTCGTCGTTCAAGCGGGCGGCCGATCCGCTCGGGATCCTCGGCCACCCGGCGCTGCCCTACTGAGGGGTGCGCTGCCCCACTGAGGGGTGCGCTGCCCCACTGAGGGGTGCGCTGCCCCACTGAGGGGTGCGCTGCACTACGGAGGGGTCAGGTCCCGGACGACGACGGGCGGGGGTCGGCCGGCGCGGCGGGGAGCACGCGTGTCCGCTCGAGCAGGGAGCCGAACTCGTCGGCCGGCATGGGGCGGGCGAGGTGGTAGCCCTGGCCGAAGCTGCACCCCAGCCCGCGGAGCTCGCTCAGCTGGGGACCACTCTCGATCCCCTCGGCGATCGCCCGGAGGCCGAGCACCTCGGCGAGCTGGAGCACCGCCGTGACGATCGCCGTGTCCGCGGGGCGGGTCCCCACCCCGGCCACGAAGGCGCGATCGAGCTTCACCAGGTCGAGCGGGAGACGGTGCAGGTAGGTGAGCGAGGAGTAGCCGGTGCCGAAGTCGTCGACCGCGATGCGGATCCCGGCCTCGCGGAGTTCCTGGAGACGCAGCGAGCCGAAGTCCACGTCGTCCATGACCACCGACTCGGTGATCTCCACCGCCAGCGACCCGGCGTCCAGCCCGAACTCCTGCACCAGGTCCAGCACCATCGGCACGAACCCGACGTGCTGCAGCTGGCGGGTGGACACGTTGACGGCGATGCCGAGGTCGCCCCAGCCGGGCCGGGCCCGCCATGCAGCGAGCTGGAGGCACGCCGTGCGCAGCACCCACTCCCCGATCGGCACGATCAGCCCCGTCTCCTCGGCCACGGGGATGAACTCGTCGGGCGGGACCAGCCGGCCGTCGCGCCGCCAGCGCAGCAGCGCCTCGGCACCGGTGATGCGACCCGTGGCCAGCTCCACCACCGGCTGGTAGTGGAGCTCGAGCTCCTCACCGCGACGGGTATGGCGCAGCGAGGTCTCCACCCGCTGGCGCTCCACGGCCTGACGGCGCAGGTCGTCGTCGAACATCACCCACCGGCCCCGGCCCACGGACTTGGCCCGGTACATCGCCGTGTCCGCGTCGCGCAGCACGGCGGCGGGGTCGGCCTCGTCGGGATCGGCGAACGCGATCCCGATCGAGGTGCCGGCGTGGATCTCGTGGCCACCCACCTCGAAGGGCCGCTGCAGGGTCTGCTCGATGCGGTGTGCGATGACCACCGCATCGTCCTCGGCGTCGAGCCGCTCGCACAGCACCACGAACTCGTCACCGCCGAAGCGTCCGACGGTGTCGCCCGGGCGGACCGCGGAGCGGATCCTCCGGCCGATGGCCCGCAGGAGCTGGTCGCCGAGGGCATGTCCGAGGCTGTCGTTGATCACCTTGAAGTGGTCGAGGTCGATGAACAGCAGGCCCACGACGTGGCCGCGCCCGCCCGCCCTCAGGCCATCCACCGCCGCGGTGATGCGCTCGAACAGCAGCGTGCGGTTGGGGAGGCCGGTGAGCGGATCGTGGGTGGCCTGGTGCTCGAGCGTGGCCTGGAGGCGCTTGCGGTCGCTGATGTCGCGTGTCACCGACGAGAAATGTGTGATCGTGCCGTCGGCGTCCCGGTGGGCGAGGAGTTGGAGCGCCAACGGCACGGGCCCGTCCACCCCGCGGAAGCTGACCTCCCCGGCCCACGAGGTGAAGCTGCCCTCGCCGATCCGATCGAGTACCTCCGGCGGCAGGAGGGGTTCGTCCCCCCAGCGCTCGCCGATACGGGCGGCCGCCGTGGTCTCGTCCATGCCGAGGAACTCCCGGGCCGCGGCGTTGAGGTACCGCAGCGTGCCGTCGGCGGACAGGTGCATGACCATGTCGCCGGTCAGGTCGAAGATCTCGAGCAGCCGCCGGTTCTCCCGCTCCACCTCCACCTCGGCGGTCACGTCCCAGAAGTTGCACACCCACTCCCCCACCTCGGCGACGTGGAGGAGGTTCGTGATCCGACCCTCGAAGACCCGCACTGCGCCACCGGCCACCGTGGCCCGCACCCGGGCGTTCGCCGTCTCCCCGGGACGACCCCGGAGATCGTCGAGGAGGGCGTCGATCCCGGCACGGTCCGCACCCACGACGTTGGCGAAGGCCCGTGTGCCGAGCATGTCCCCGGGCTCCACCCCGAACCGCTCGCGGACGGAGTCCGACACGGACGTGACGACGAGGTCGTCGTCGAAGGTGAAGGTGACGTCGGAGCCGTGGAGGACCAGCGCCCGGAACCGCCGCTCCGACGCCTCCACCGCCAGGTGGTTGCGCACCTCCTCGTCCACGTCCCGCAACGCGAGGACCAACCCCGCCACCGACGGGTGGTCGCGCAGGTCGCGCCCGGTGACGGCCATCCAGCGGTACCGCCCGGCGGCGTCGCGCAGGCGGAGCCGCAGCGGTCGCGTCTGCACATAGGCGCCGCGCGGACCGGAGAAGATCTCGAGGAGCTCCCGCTCCACCGCCCCGAGGTCGTCCGGGTGCACCATCTCCAGACGCCCGAACGCCAGCACCTCCTCGTGGCTCCAGCCGGACACCTGCGACACCGATGGGCTCGCCCAGCGGATGTCGCCGTCCTCGCCGACCACCACCACGCCGTCCGCGCTGCTGTCGACCATGGCCAGCAGCACGGCCTCGCTGAGCGGGAAGTCGTCGGACGCCGGCTCCGGGGTCACGGGCCCGTGCTCGTCGGTCATGACGGTGGGGCGTTCCGTCCGGTCCGGCGGATCAGCGGGCGAGCTTCCACGCCCGGACCAGCATCGGGAACTGCATCGGCAGCCGCAGCCACGCCGCCCACACCGGGACGTTGTCCACCTGGGAACGGCCCCTCGACGCGTCGATGGCCATCTGCACGTTGGCCGGGTACACGGCGAGGATCGTCAGGAACGCGAGCGCGCCGCCGGCGCGGCGGGTGCGGGGCACGGCGACCAGCACACCCGAGGCGACCTCGGCCACACCGGACCACAGCACCGCCTCGCGCCGCCACGGGAACCACCGGGGCACGATGCGCTCGAACGGGCGGGGTGCCACGAAGTGCAGCACGCCGATCCCCACCAGCATCGCCGCGAAGCGCAGGCGTGACCGGGTCAGGACCGGGTCCTCGTCGGGGTCGTCCACCAGGGCGGCCAACCGGTCCTTGGGGGAGGGCGTGCTCACGACCTCACGCTAGCGGGCCGGATCCCCACTGGCGCCGCCCGACGGCGCCGGGTCGTCCCGACGGCCGCGACGGCCGACCCCCGGCGACCCCACCTCGCTCGACGCGGGCCCAGACAGGAGCCGTCCCAGTAGCGGCACGTCCACGAAGCCCTCCAGCCATGCGTAGCGCAACGCCACCTTCGGCAGGTCGGCCGGTTCCGCGTACACGAGCACGCGCGGGAGCCACTCGGGGTGGAACTTCTCGTTGAACTCCCGCAGGGACCGGATCTGGTAGTAGGGGTTCAGGGCCTCGACCAGGCGGCGCAGCACCCGCTCGCCCCGGCCGAGCGGCACGTCGTCGTCGAGCAGGCGGCTCATCACCGCGAAGTTGAGCGACAAGCGGGGCACCCCGCGTCGGTCGAGTTCCGCCGCGGTGCGGGCGATCAGGAACTCCACGATGCCGTTCGCCGCGTCCGGGAGGCGGCGCATCAGGTCGAGCGTGTAGCCCGGCCCGTACGGGCCGTCGCGGTCACCGGTCGGGATGAGCCGGAGGAAGGCCACCGGGACCCCCGGCCCGTCCGCGTCCCACCGACGGGCCACCGCGAGCAGGCGGGAGGGATCGGCGCCGTCCACGCCCTGGCTCATCGCCATCGTGTAGCCACGCTCGTCCTCCCCCCTCCGCCACCGTCGGCTGATCTCGTCGAGCTCGGCGGCCAGGCCGGCCCCGGCGTCGGCCTCGCTCAACAACTCGAAGGAGTGATCGGGCTCCACCCGGCGCACCGAGCGGCGAACCGGTCCCATGCCGGGGGCGTCGAGGTCGAAGGTCCGGCAGTCGAGCACCGCCTCGTCGCCGAGGTAGAAGGTCCGGAAGCCCCGCTCGGCCCAGAACGGCGCATCGATCTCCCGGGCCGCGAGCACTGCGGGCTGCCAGCCGTGCCGACGGCAGTACTCCATGAACTCGTCCACCACGAGCGGCACCGAGGCCGGCGCACCGACCGGGTCGCCGGTCACCAGCGCGTAGCCACCGAGGTAGCCGTAGGCCACCATCGCCTCCCCGTCGGAGGAGAAGAAGTGGTTGCGGTCGGGCCGCAGGGTGAACGGAGCCAGCGTGTCCCAGCCGTGACGCTCCATGAGCTCGGCGGCCCGGGCCGGGCCCCGGCGGTCGGGCGGGCGGACGGCCGGGCGGAGCAGCAGCCACAGCAGCAGGAGGAGGCCGATCCCGCCGAGCACCACCAGCGACACCGGGAACCAGGTACCGAAGCGGCCCACGTAGCGGTAGGGCCCGTCGACCCCGAACAGCCCCAGCGTGACGGTCTCGAACGTTCGTCCCCACGACCAGGGCGGCGACAGCCGGCCGCGCTGGCTCCACAGGGCGAGGACGCCGTAGGCGTACACGAACAGCAGGTAACGCGGCGCCAGCAGCACCACCTGGGTGACCGAAGGGGGATCCTGCAGTCCGGTGAAATCGCGACGGGTGGCCAGGAGGATGGCCACCATCGCCACCGAGGTGAACAGCGCGACGGCCTCGCCGCCGCGCACGAGGCTCACCACGGCCGAGGCGGCGAACAGCACGAGGGCGAACATCCAGGCCCGGCGTTTGCCGCGCAGCAACTGGCCGGAGAGCAGCACCATCGCCAGGCCGAGGGCCACGGCGAGCACCACGTCGCCGCCCACGAGCTGCGGCACCGGGGTCACCAGCTCCTCCAGCAGGAGGAACCGCACCTCCAGCCGGGGCAGCGCGCTGAGCATGGTGAGGACCCCCACGACCGTGGTGAGGGCCGCCACCACCCGGACGAGGCCCGACAGCCGCACGAAGGCCACCGGCGCACCCGGCCGGACCGACGTGGGCAACGGCGTGGTCGGCACCACGGGGCTGAGTGCCGCGCCGGACCGGTCGCGGCCGGTGCGGGGCCGAAGGGCGGGGAACAGGACCACGTCACGGATCGAGGACGCGCCGGTGAGGAGCATCACCAGCCGGTCGACCCCCACGCCCAGCCCGCCGGTCGGTGGCAGCCCGGCCTCGAGCGCCTCCACGTACTCCTCGTCGCCGGGGCTGAGTCCCCCGCCCGACGGACCGGCCATCCGTCGCCGCTGCTCGACCGGGTCGTTCAGCTCGCTGTAGGCGTTGGCGAGCTCGCGGCCGCCCACGATCACCTCGAACCGCTCGGCGGTCGCTGGGTCGTCGGGGCGGGCCCGGGCCAACGGGGAGGTCTCGCGGGGGTGGTCGAACACGATCGTCGGGTGCACGAGCGTGTGCTCGACCAACTGCTCGAACGCCTCGGCCAGGCACCGGCCCGCGCCCCAGCCGGGCTCCGGGGTGAGGCCGAGACCCGCGAGCCGTTCCCGTGCCGCGGCCGGATGCATGCCGGAGCGCAGTTCGACCCCGGTCACCTCCTGCACCAGGTCGGCCATGGCCACCCTCCGCCAGGGGTCGGCCAGGTCCACCAGCACGCCGGCGACCTCCACCTCCGTGGTGCCGTTGGCAGCGCGGGCCGCGGCCGCGACGAGCCCCTCCACCAGGTCCATCATGTCGGCGACGTCACCGGGGCTCTGGTACGCCTCGAGGATCGTGAACTCCGGGTTGTGGGTGGTGTCGATGCCCTCGTTGCGGAACACCCGGCCCAGCTCGAAGACCCGGTCCATGCCGCCCACCACGAGGCGCTTCAGCGCCAGTTCCGGGGCGACCCGGAGGTGGAGGTCCACACCGAGCGCACGGTGGTGGGTGACGAAGGGCCGGGCCACGGCGCCGCCCGCCGACGCGGAGAGGACGGGCGTCTCCACCTCGGTGAAGCCCCGGGCGTGGAGCTCGTCGCGCAGCGAGCGCACCACTGCGGCGCGGGCCCGGAACGTGCGCCACGACGCCGGGTTCGCCATGAGGTCCAGCTCCCGGCGGCGGGCCCGGGTCTCGGGATCCCGTGGCCGCGACCGCTTGTCGGGTGGCGGCACGGTGGACGGTGCCACCAACACCACCTCGTCGGCGAGGAGCGACCGTTCGCCGGTTCGGGTGGGACCCACCTCCCCCCGGGCCCGCACCACGTCGCCGCGCTCCACGTGGCGCAACTGGCGGTGACCGTCCGGGCCGAGCCGGTCGCGCTCGGCCACCACCTGCAGCCGCTCGTCGCCACGGCGAAGGTCGAGGAAGACCACGCCACCGTGATCTCGGCGCAGGTGGACCCGCCCCTGGACCACCACCGGTGTGCCGTCGGCGGTGGTGGGCCCCGCTGCCGCCGCCAGACTGCTGGTGACCGGCCGGGCCGGCGGGTGCGGATCCACCCCGGCCGCCCGGAGTCCGTCGGCGCGTCCCGGCCGGGGGGTGCCTGCGGTCACGGTCCCGAGTCTGGCCGAGCCGGACCCACCCGCGATGCCGTCGCGGCTGGGAGGGCCAGTGGCCGCCCACTAGCGTCGGGGGGATGTCGAGTCGGGACCGCCCCCGTCGTCGCGCCGGGGCGGCCCTGGTGATGGCCGCCGCCATCACCGCCATCGCCACCGCCTGCACGGGCACGTCCTCCACCCAGGTGGCGGTGCGGGCGGAGACCACGGTGCCGCGGCGGACCACCACCACGGCGCCTCCCGACTGCGCACAGATGCTCCCGGCCGAGGGCAAGGCGGCCCAGCTGCTGATGGCGACGGTGGCCAACCCCGGACGGGCACAGCCCCTCGTGGCCGAGGGGCTGGTCGGCGGCATGGTGCTCTCCGGCGAACAGTCCTCGCAGGTGTCCAGCCAGATCGCGTCGGCCATCGCCGAGGCGCCCCTCGCGGTCACCGTGGCGGCCGCCGAGGAGGGAGGTGGCACCCAGCAGCTGCGCAACTCCGCGGGCCAGCTGGCGGCCGCGGCCACCCTCGGCAAGGGCACACCGCAGGACGCAGCCACCGCCACCGGCGAGCACGCTGCGAAGGTCAGGGCGCAGGGCGTGACGATGGTCCTCGCCCCGGTCGCCGACAGCGGGTCCGGCGGCGTGCTGGGCACCCGGACCTACGGCAGCGACCCCGCACTCGTGGGCGACATGGTCGCCGCCGTGATCCCGGCCGTCCTCGACCAGGGGGTGCTGCCGGTGGTGTCGCACTGGCCCGGCGTGGGCAGGGGAACGGCGGATCCGGCCCGCAAGCTCACGACGGTCGCCCAGATCGACACGCTGCGCACCCGTGACCTCGTCCCGTTCGACCGGGCCATCGCGGCGGGGGTCCCGGCGGTGCTGGTGACCCATGCGGTCATCCCCGGACTGACCGGAGCGAAGGAGCCCGCCACGCTGTCCCGCGCCGCCATCACCGACGAGTTGCGAGGCCGGCAGGGGTTCCAGGGTCTCGTGATGACCGACGACCTCGGCTCGCCGGCCGTCACCGGGCTGACCACCCAGGCCGAGGCCGCGGAGCTCGCCGTGGCGGCCGGCGCCGACGTGGCGGTGGTCAACGGCCAGGACGCGACCCGGGAGGCCCACGCGCGCCTCGTCGACGCGATCGCCGCTCGGCGCCTCGACCCGGACCAGGTCACGGCGTCGGTCCGCCGGGTGCTGGCCACGAAGGGCATCACCGGCCAGTGCCTCGACGAGGTGGCCCGCTACTCCGCGCTCCGGCGCGACGGGTCCTCCACCACCACGGTCGACGGGTCCACCCCGGGTCCGACGACGACCACCGGGTCCGACGGCACGATCGACCCCGCCGAGCAGAGCCAGACGCCCGGAGCCGGGACCATCGTCCGGACCGGGCCGCCCACCACCCGCGGCAGCGGGTCGGGCACCGGCACCGGATCGGGTGCCACCACTTCGTCGCTGCCCCGCACCACCACCACCCTGCCGCGGACCACCACCACACTCCCGGCGGTGAGCACCTCCGCCGGGTGACCCCCGGCGGTCAGCTCCGGGCCGCGTCCACCAACGACGCCACTGCGTCGAGGTCGAAGGGGTCACCGGTCATCACCACGAGGTGGGTCGCTCCGGCTTCGAGGTAGGCCGCCCAGTCGTCCACCTCGCCGGGGTTGATGCAGACGGTGCGCTCCACCGCGGCCGGGTCGCGGCCCACCTTCTCGCACCATCCGTCGAGCACGGCGTTGAGCTCCGCGAAGTTCTCCGGCGGCCCGAAGGCGTTCCAGCCGTCGGCCCGCTCGGCGACGAGCCGCAGCGTGACCTTCCGCCCGGACCCGCCCACCAGGACGGGCAACGGCCCGACCGGCGGCGGCGAGAGCCGGGTCAGGCGGTCCTGGATGACGGGTAGGTCGCGCTCGAGGTCCGCGAGGCGGGACCGGGCCGTGCCGAACTCGTAGCCGTACTCGGTGTAGTCGCGCTCGAACCATCCCGAGCCGATGCCGAGTGTGAACCGGCCGCCCGAGATGTGGTCGATGGTGCGGCTCATGTCGGCCAGCAGGTTCGGGTTGCGGTACGAGTTGCAGGTGACCATTGCGCCGAGACGGACCCGTTCGGTGCGGGCGGCCATGGCGGCCAGCAACGTGTAGGCCTCGAAGTGGGCGGCGTCACCGTCGCCGTACAGCGGGTAGAAGTGGTCCCAGACCCACACCGAGTCGGCACCGAGTTGCTCGACGGCGACCGCACCGTCGAGCAGCGCGGCGACCGTGGTGGCCTGGGGGTGGAGTTGGACACCGACCTGGAAACGGGACATGCCGTGGCCAACCGGTCGGAGGTCCGGCGCCTTCCCCGGGCGCACGACGGGCCGGATCTGAGTGACATTCGGGCCCCTGGTGCGCATACTGCAGTGAACGACGTCACACGGTCGGGGTGGTGCCCGGCCGACGGTGCAGGGGGTCAGTCATGCGTGTCGCAGGGATCCTGTCCGCCAAGGGGGCCACGGTCGCCACCGTGCCCCCGCTCACGCCGGTGGCCGAGGCCGCCGGCCAGCTCCGCCTCCGCGGCGTGGGAGCGCTGGTCGTCTCCGACGACGGCCGCACCGTGCTGGGGTTGCTGAACGAACGCGACCTGGTGCGCCGCGTGGCCGAACGCGGAGCGGCCGCGCTGGCCGAGCCGGTCCGAGCGGTGATGGAGACCTCGGTACTCACCTGCGCGCCCGAGGACGACATCGAGACGCTCGCCCGGATGATGACCGAGCACCGTCGACGCCACCTCCCCGTGCTCGTGGACGGCCAGCTCGCGGGCATCGTCAGCATCGGCGACGTGGTGAAGGCGCGCCTCGAGGAGCTCGAGGAGGAGCGCCGCCACCTCCACGACTACATCACCACCGGCCGCTGACCGGCCGGCGCCGCCGCTCCGTTCCCGGTGGGAGGGACCGGCGCCCTCAGCCCTCCGACCGGTGGCGGTTCACCGCCGACACCACCGCCTTGAGCGACGCGGTGAGGATGCTCTGGTCGAGCCCGACGCCCCAGCGGATCGCGCCGTCGGGGCCCTTGGTCTCCACGAACGCGGCCGCCACGGCGTCGCTGCCGGTCGCGTCCGCCGGTCCGCTCGCCGCCGTCGCCCCGGCCGACACCGCGTGCTCGGAGTAGTCGACCACGTCGAGATCCACGCCGATCCCGTCCCGCAGCGCGTGCACGAACGCCGAGATGGGACCTGAGCCGGCGCCGGTCACCGTCACCGGCTCCCCGTCCACGAGGAGCTGCGCCGTGATGGTGGAGCGGTCGCCCTGCTCCCCGCCGCTGGTGGTGGCCTCCGCGGAGCGCAGCACCACCGACGGGCCGCCCTCCGGCGCGGTGAGGTAGGCGCCGTCGAAGGCCTGCCACATCTCCGACGGGGTGATCTCGCCGCCCGAGGCCTCCGCCCGCGTCTGGATCTCACGGGAGAACTCGATCTGCAGGCGGCGCGGGAGGTCCAGGCCGTACTCGGCCTTCATCACGTAGGCCACGCCCCCCTTGCCGGACTGGCTGTTGACCCGGATCACCCCGTCGTAGGTGCGACCGAGATGGGCCGGGTCGACCGGCAGGTAGGGAACCTGCCAGGTGTCGTACTCGCCGTGGGCCTCCGTGTCGCCGCCCGAGATGGCGGCCACGCCCTTCTTGATCGCGTCCTGGTGCGAACCGGAGAACGCCGTGTAGACGAGGTCGCCCACGTAGGGGTGGCGCTCATGGACGGGCAGGCGGTTGCAGTACTCGGCGGTGCGGCGCAGCGCGTCGATGTCGGAGAAGTCGAGCTCCGGGTCCACGCCCTGGGTGAAGAGGTTCAGTCCGATGGTCACGAGGTCCACGTTGCCGGTGCGCTCCCCGTTCCCGAACAGGGTGCCCTCCACCCGGTCCGCACCCGCCAGGAGGCCCATCTCGGCGGCGGCCACGGCGGTGCCGCGGTCGTTGTGGGGGTGCAACGACAGCACCACCTGGTCACGGCCCGGGATGTTGCGGTGCACGTACTCCACCACGTCCGCGTAGATGTTCGGCATGTACATCTCCACGGTGGCCGGCACGTTGATGATCACCCGCTCGTCCGGCGACAGGTCGAGCGCGTCCATCACCGCCGCGGAGATCTCGATCGCGTAGTCGGGCTCGGTGCCGGTGAAGGACTCGGGCGAGTACTCGTAGCGGATCCGGGTGCCGGGCAGGCGGTCCTCGAACTTCCTCACGAGGCGGGCCGCATCGGTGGCGATCTGGGTGATGCCGTCACGGTCCATGCCGAAGACCACGTCGCGCTGGAGCACCGACGTGGAGTTGTAGAAGTGCACGATCGCGGAGTGGGCGCCCCGCAGCCCCTCGTAGGTGCGCTCGATGAGTTCGGGCCGGCACTGCACCAGCACCTGGATGGTCACGTCGTCGGGGATGCGGTCGCCCTCGATGATCTCGCGGAGGAAGTCGAAATCGGTCTGGGAGGCCGAGGGGAAGCCCACCTCGATCTCCTTGAAGCCCATGTCCACCAGCGTCGTGAACATCTTCA
Source organism: uncultured Actinomycetes bacterium (assembly GCA_903868545.1). Lineage (GTDB taxonomy): Bacteria > Actinomycetota > Acidimicrobiia > Acidimicrobiales > Microtrichaceae > CAIPVR01. Next base: position 14,633 of record CAIPVR010000298.1, on the reverse strand, counting down.
TCTTCCGCGCCGGGTCCATCGGGTCGATGAGCGCCTGGTTGCCGTCGCGCAGGTCGACCGAGCACCAGACCGGGGCCCGCTCCAGGGTTCGGTTCGGCCACGTGCGGTCGGACAGACCACCGTTCGGCGACCCTCCCTGCTCGGCTCCGAGGGGAAGGAACGGCCGGTACTTCTCGAAGGGCATCTGCTTCGCGGCGGCTGGTTCCGTGGCCATGGGGGTTCCTGTCTGGTCGGGGCTGTCGTGGGTTCGGGCTGTCGTCGGTGCTGTCCGGTCGGGAGCCGCCCGGTGGCCGCTGCGGAGCCGGCGGTGCCGACCCCGAAAACCGAAGAACCTCCTGCGGGGACGCAGGAGGTTCGGCGAGCCGGCGGGGCGGGCTCGCCTAGGTCAGAAGGAGGCCGTTCGCAGCGGTCATCGCCGATCAGCGTACGGCAGTGCAGCCGCGGGGGCAACGCAGCGCCGGGAACGCGCCCGACGGGCGGGGCTCAACCGAGGGCCGCGTCGAGCACCTCCGACGCCGGGGCCACGTAGTAGGCGCCGGACACCGCCCGCGAGAACCCGGTGAGTCGGTCGTAGTGGCCGTCGACGAGTCCGAACATGCGATGGAGCATGTCGGAGAGGACCGTGGGGTCCGCGGCGAAGGCCAGGAAGAACAGGCCCAGCTCCGACGTGTCGCCGTACGGGAACGACCTCCGGAAGATCTGGCGCTCCTCCCCCAGTTCGTCCTCCAGCACCACCCGCTCCACGTGGCAGTGTTCGGGCAACGGGTCGAGCTCGACCGAACCCTCCCTCGTCCGGCCGATCACCCGCTCCTGTTCGGCCACGCCGAGGTGCTCGAAGCCGGCGAGGTCGTGCACCCACCGCTGGGCCAGCACGAAGGACCCACCTGCGCCGGGCCCGTCGGCCAGCACCGCGACGGACACCCGTTCCTCCCCCGTCGGGTTCTCGGTCCCGTCCTCGAACCCGGTGAGGTCGAGGTGCTCGAAGTACCGGAAGCCGGGTGTCTCCTCCCGCAGCTCGGCGAGCCCGGCGAGTTCGGCGCGGGCCCGCCGGGCCGAGGCCAGGTTGCGGTCCGGCGCGTCGGAGGCGAACCACACGAGGAGGTCGTCCTGGGTGGCGGGCGCAGTCCGCCGGGCGCCCTCCGCGTCCGGGCCCTCGATCTCGGTGAACGGGCGGGCGCCCGCCGGCATCTCCGCCGTCGCCAGGGTGCCGAGGAGGGAGGACCCCATGGCCAGCACCACACGCCGGGCGCACCGGTCGGTGCCCTCCAGCGCGCGGATGCGGGCGAGAGCCGCCCGGAGGGCGCCCACGTCCGCCGCGAAGGCGACGGTGTACTGCTGGACCCAGTGGTGGGAGGTCGACTCGTCGAGGATCCCGGGCTGGGGTGACCGCGTGCCGCCCGGGGGCGTGGTGGCCGGCGAGCTCATGTGGTGCAGGATACGGGCATGCCCGGGCCCCCTCCCGATGCACCCGCGCCCCTCCGGATCGGGCCGATCACGGTGGACCCCCCGGTGGTGCTCGCCCCGATGGCGGGCGTCACCGACGCCCCGTTCCGCGTGCTGTGCGCCTCGTTCGGCGGTGGCATGTTCGTCAACCAGATGGTCACCGCCCGCGCCCTGCTGGAGGGCCACCCAGCGTCGTGGGCCCTCACCCGGTTCCACCCGGCGGAACCGGTGCGGTCGCTGCAGCTCTACGGTACGAACCCCGACACACTGGCCGAGGCGGTGCGCCGCCTCGTCGGCGACGGGCTGGTGGACCACCTCGACCTCAACCTGGGCTGCCCGGCGGCGAAGGTGACGAGGGTGGGCGGCGGCGCCGCCCTTCCCTGGAAGCGGCGCCTGCTCGATCGGCTGCTGCGGTCGGCGGTCGGTGCCGCGGACCGGACCTCCGGAGGCCGCGTGCCGGTCACGGTGAAGTTCCGCATGGGCATCGACGACGACCACCTCACCTTCCTCGACACCGGACGGATCGCCGCGGACGCCGGCGTGGCCGCCATGGCCCTGCACGCGCGGACCGCACTGCAGCACTACGCGCCGGCCGCCCGCTGGGAGGCGATCGGCGAACTGAAGGCGGCGGTGACCGGCATCCCGGTGCTGGGCAACGGCGACGTGTTCTCCGCCGCCGATGCCCGGGGCATGATCGCCGCGACCGGATGCGACGGCGTGGTGGTCGGGCGGGGCTGTCTCGGCCGTCCCTGGTTGTTCCGGGAACTCGAGGACGGCCTCGCCGGCCGGCCGACCGATCCGGACCCCACGCTCGGCCGGGTGGCCGAGGTGGTCCGCCGGCACGTCGCCCTGCAGGTGGAGTGGGACGGCGAGGACCGCATCGCGGCGTTCCGGAAGCACCTCGGCTGGTACCTGAAGGGCTACCCGGTCGGCGGTGAGCTCCGGAGGGCCGCAGGTCTCGTCGGATCGGTCGACGACGTGGAGCGGCTGCTCGAACGCCTCGACCCCGACGCCCGGCCCACCCGCGACCCGGCACGACTCGTCCGCAGCCACAGCGGCCCGCTGCGACGCGTCGCCCTCCCCGACGGCTGGCTCGACGACCCCGACGAGGACGTCCGGCTCGAGGCCGGCGCCGAGGTGCTGGTGTCGGGTGGATGACGGGCCTCCGGTGACCGGGGACCCGCCGGGCACGACCCCTGACGGGCCGCCCGGGCTCGTCCTCGCCTCGGCGTCGCCGAGGCGCCGGGAGCTGCTGGCCCGACTCGGGCTCGACCCGGAGGTGGACCCGGCCGACGTGGACGAATCACCCGTGCCCGGCGAGTCCCCGGTCGCGCTGGCGGAACGCCTCGCCCGGTCCAAGGCCGCCGCCGTGGCGGAACGCCACCCGGGCAGCGTGATCCTCGCCGCCGACACCGTGGTGGCAGGTCCTGACGGCAGCGTCCTGGGCCAGCCCGCCGACGAGGCCGACGCCGTGCGGATGCTCCGGCTGCTGTCGGGCGGCGAGCACCAGGTGGTGACCGCCGTGGTCGTGATCCGGGCCGACGGCCGGACGGCCGCGACCACGGAACTGGCCTCGGTGCGGTTCGCGCACCTCGGCGACGACGAGGTGCGGGCCTATGTCGCCACGGGTGAGCCCACGGGCAAGGCGGGCGCCTACGCCGTGCAGGGGATCGGCGCCGTCCTCGTCGAACGGGTCGACGGCGACCCCACCACCGTGATCGGCCTGCCCCTGCGGCCGACGGCGAGGCTGCTGACCGCCGCCGGCGTCCCAACCTTGATCCTTTCTTGACTCCATCGAGTGTCGCGCCTGATGCGGGGACGGTCACAGTGATCGGACCTCGTCCCGTCGTGGGCGGGGTATCCCATCCCATGCACACGGCGGCCCGGTGTCCGTCTCTCCCATCCCTCCACCGGGTGGACACCGGGTCCGTCGTGCACGGGACCGCCGGGAAACCGGCGCAGCGAGATCGCCAAGGTCTGGGCGGCGTGATGGAGCGGGGGGGCGACCTCTCCATCCGCCGCCCTCCTCGCGCCCGGGCCCGGGCGCACCTGGTGGACCTCGCCGACCCCCACACCCCTCCCGGTCAGCCGGCCAGGTCGGGCCAGTGTTCGGCCCAGGGGGTGGCCGCCTCGATCTGCGAGGCCAGCCGGATCAGCAGGTCGTCCCGCCACGGGCCGGCGGCGAACTGCACCCCGACCGGCAGACCGGCGGCGGTGCGGTGGATCGGGAGCGAGATGGCGGGCTGCCCGGTGACGTTGTGCAGCGCCGTGAACGTGGCCATCGGCGTGCAGTTGGTGATCGGCGCCGCGGGGTCCTCGGACCCGCCGGCCCAGACCGACCCCACCGTGGGTGGGAGCACCGCCATCGTCGGCGTGACGAGCACGTCGAGGTCGCGCCCGAACTGGGCCGTGAACTCCCGTGACGCCCGCTGCAGGGCGGCGACCGACTCCACGTAGGTGATCGCGTCGGTGGCCCGGGCGCGTTCGCGTTCCACCCGGTTGTGGGCCTCCAGCAGCGACTCGTCGACGATCGGCACACCGGCGGAGATGGTGGACCACACCGTCAGGAACCCGACGAGGAACTCCCCGGCGTCGGGCCACGAGGGCGGGCCCATCTCCACATGGTGGCCCAGGGAGGCCAAGATGCCGGCAGCGACCTCGAGCGCCGCCTCCACGTCGGGCTCCACGGGAAGACCGAGCGGGTTCGACGTGCTGACGCGGACACGGAGGGCGCCCGGGTCGGCCCCGACCTCGCCGAGGTACGGCCGGGAGGGTGGCGGCGCGTGGTTCCACGCACCGGGGTCGGCGGCCGACAGCACGTCGAGCAGTGCAGCCGTGTCGGCCACCGTGCGGCTCACCACACCCGAGGTGCTGGCGGAGGCCAGTTCCTCGACCACACCGGTCACCCGGTTGCGCGCGGGCTTCAGGCCGACGAGGCCGTTGCACGAGGCCGGGATCCTGATCGATCCCCCGCCGTCGCTGGCGTGGGCGACCGGGGCCAGGCCCGCCGCCACCGCTGCGCCCGCACCCCCCGACGACCCGCCGGGGGTGCGCGACGTGTCCCACGGGTTGCGGGTGGGCCCGAAGCGCTCCGACTCGGTGAACGAGATCGTGCCGAACTCCGGCGTCGCCGTCTTGCCGAGGAGCACGAAGCCCGCGTCGCGGAGCCGGCGGACCACCAGCGAGTCCTCGGCGGCCGGACCGGACGGCGTGGCGCGCGAGCCGTACGTGGTGGGCCACCCCGCGACGTCGTCGAGGTCCTTGATCGGGATGGGCACGCCCAGGAACGGCGGGAGGTCGCCCCCCTCGAGGAGCCGCTCCTCGGCCGAGCGGGCGTCGGCCCGGGCCCGTTCGTCGTCGCGCAGCACCACGGCGCCGAGATCCGGGTCGATCCGGTCGATCCTGGCCAGGTAGAGGTCGAGCACCTCGGTGGGCGACACCTCGCGCCGACGGATCGCGTCGGCCACCTCGAGGGCGGAGCCGAAGGGCGGGAGGTCCGGGCGGGAGGCGGTGTCGGAGGCCATGCGGGGCACCGTAGCGGCGGCACCACCCCCTAGCATCCGGCCGCCGGGTCCCGACGGCCCGGCCACGGAGGGGGACTGGGGATGCGGATCCCGGCGAAGGGCATGGATGAGGCGGCGCTGTTCGGGGCCATGGCGGCCTACCGGGAGCACGACCTCGACACCAAGGGTGGCCGCACCTGGGCCTACGTGTACGACCCGGGCCGGCCGGACGTGGACCGGATCGCCAAACGGGCGCTGGTCGAGTGGTACGACGAGAACGCCCTCGACCCCACGGTGTTCCCGAGCCTGCTGCGTTTCGAGAACGAAGTGGTCGGCATGGCCCGGACCCACCTCCGTGGCGGACCCGACGTGGTGGGCCACTTCACCTCCGGTGGGACCGAGAGCTGCATGATGGCGGTGAAGTCGGCACGGGACCGGGCGCGTGAGCTCCGGCCCGACCTGGACCGACCCACGATGGTGCTGCCGGTCACCGCGCACCCGGCGTTCCACAAGGGCGCCCACTACTTCGACGTGGAGGTGGTGACGGTCCCGGTGGACACCACCACGTGGAAGGTCGACCCCGAGGTGATGGCCGGCGCGGTCGACGACCGCACCATCCTCATGGTCGCCTCGGCGGTGTCGTACGCCCACGGCGTGGTGGACCCGGTCCCCGAGTTGGGCGCGCTGGCGCTCGAGCGCGACCTGCTGTTCCACGTGGACGGGTGCATCGGCGGGTTCGTGCTGCCGTACTTCCGGCGTCTGGGCGAGCCGGTCACCGACTTCGACTTCTCGGTGCCGGGCGTGACGTCGATGTCGATGGACTTCCACAAGTACGCGTACTGCCCCAAGGGCGCATCGCTGGTGCTGTACCGGGACGCCTCGATCCGCCGTCACCAGCTGTACGCGAAGGCCGCGTGGACCGGCTACACGGTGATCAACACCACGTTCCAGAGCACCAAGTCGGGCGGTCCGCTCGCCGCGACCTGGGCGGTCCTGAACTACGTGGGCGACGACGGCTTCCTCGACATCGCCGCCCGCACCCTGGCGGCCCGCAAGGAGATCGTGGCCGGGGTCGACACCATCCCCGAGCTCGAGGTGATGGGCACACCGGAGTCGAACCTGGTGGCGCTGACCTCGGCCACCGGGCCCGGCGGCGCCGACCTCGTGAACGTGTTCGACGTGGTGGACCGGATGCGCACCCACCGGTGGTTCGTGCAGCCGCAGCTCGGCTTCGCCGGCTCCAAGGCCAACATCCACCTGTCGATCGGCGGGGCGAGCCTGCCGCTGGTGCCCGAGCTGATCGAGGACTTCCGGACCGCCGTCGCCGAGGCCGTCGCGGCGCCCACGCCCGCGGCGGACCCCGCGATCGTCGAGCTCCTCGCCGGACTCGACCCCGACGCGCTCGACGCGGCCACGTTCGACGCGCTGCTCGAGGGCGCCGGCATCGGTGCGTCGGCCGATGGCGGCACGGACCTGCCCGACGAGGGCACCGCCGGCATCAACGCCATCCTCGACGTGTGCCCCGCACCCCTCGCCGAGCGCCTGCTCGTCGAGTACTTCAATCGGCTGTACGTCCCGCCGCGCGACTGACACGATCCGCCGGCGGCCGGGCTCAGAATCCGGGGAGACCCTCCGCGTAGGTGCCCGCGGTCCACCCGGCGTCGACCGGGAAGTCGGCGCCCGTACACCCCCGGGCGGCGTCGGACAGCAGCCAGACCACCATCTCGGCGACGTCGTGCACGTCCACGTTCCGTGGCCGGCCCCGCTCGGGGTGGAACGGGATACGGGGCGCCGTGGCCATGTAGCGGTCGAGGTCGAACTGCTCGAGGAACGGCGTCGACATCTCCGGGTTGCCCATGCCCGGGCACACGGCGTTGACCCGAACGTTGTCGAGCCCCAGTTCGAGGGCCGTGGCCCGGGTGAGGCCGCGCAGCCCCCACTTGGAGGCGTTGTACGCCGCGGTGGAGTTCATGCCCTCGAGGCCGCCGATCGAGGAGATGTTGACGATCGACCCGCCGCCGTTGTCGCGCAGCGCCGGGGCGACGGCACGGATCCCGATGAGCGGGCCGAGCAGGTTCACGTCGATGAGCCGGCGGGCGCGGTCGAGGTCCATGTGCTCGAGCGGCCCCATGTAGAGGAGCGCCGCGTTGTTCACCAGCCCGTCGAGGCCACCGAGGCGGTCGGTGGCGGCGTCCACCGCCGCGGCCCACCCGTCCTCCGAGGTGACGTCCAGGTGCTGGAACTCGCCGCCCAGCCGGTCCGCCACCTCGACGCCGAGGTCGTCCTGCACGTCGGCCACCAGGACGCGCCCCCCGAGATCGGTGATGCGGGCGGCGATGGTCTCGCCGAGGCCCTGGGCCGCCCCGGTCACGATGAACCGCCTGCCCTCGAGCGACGTGAGTTCCGGCACCGGTGGCCCCCTTCGTGCCGCCGGCACCTCCGGCGGCGCCGCATCATCGCGCGGAGCAGGGCGTCTGCGAGACTCCGTCCATGGACGCAGTGCCGCTCCCCGACGGCTTCAGCGCCCACGTCGCCAACGTGGGCATCAAGGACGACACCGACGACTTCGTGGTGCTGGCCGCGACCGGACCCTGCACGGCGGCCGCCGTGTTCACCAGGTCGCGATTCGCCGGGCCCAGCGTCGTGGTCTCCCGGGAGCACGCTGCCGACCACCGCCTCCGGGCCGTGGTGGTGGTGTCGAAGAACGCCAACGTGGCCACCGGACCGGGCGGCCTGGCCGACGCCCGCGAGCTCGCGGAGGGTGTCGCCCTCGCGCTCGGCTGCCCGGCCACCGAGGTGCTGGTTGCATCCACCGGGGTGATCGGCCGCCGCTACCCGATGGACCGGCTCCGGGCCCACCTGCGGTCCCTCGCCCCGTGGCCGGGCCCCGGCGGCACCACCGACGACGCAGTGCGGGCGGCGACCGGCATCATGACCACCGACACCCACGCCAAGATCGCCGAGGCGGCGCCGGCCACCGTCGACGGTGGCACCGCCAGGGTGGTGGGTATCGCCAGGGGCGTGGGCATGATCGAACCCGACATGGCCACCATGCTCGCCTTCGTGCTCACCGACGCCGAGGTCGACCCCGGCACGCTCGACGCCATGTGGCGGCGCGTGGTGGACCGCACGTTCAACAGCCTGAGCGTGGACACCGACACCTCCACCTCGGACACCGCCGCGGTGCTGGCCTCCGGCGCAGCCGGCGCGGTGGATCCCGGCGAACTCGAGGCGGCCCTGCACTCGGTGTGCCTCGACCTCACCCGGCAGCTCGCCGCCGACGGCGAGGGCGCCGAGACCCTGCTCACGGTCACCGTCACGGGTGCCCGCGACGACGGCCAGGCCCGTCGCGTGGCGAAATCGGTGCTCAACTCACCCTTGGTGAAGACCGCCGTGCACGGGGCCGACCCCAACTGGGGCAGGGTGGCCATGGCCGTGGGCAAGTGCTCGGACGACACCGACATCGACCAGGACCGGGTGCGCATCGCATTCGGCGGCACCGAGGTCTACCCGGCCACGGTCGACGACACGGGTCTGACCGCGCTGGAGGAGTACCTCCGGGGCGACGAGGTGTCGATCGAGGTGGACCTCCGCATCGGCGCCGGCGCGTGGACCGTCTTCGGCTGCGACCTCACCGACGGCTACGTGAGGATCAACGCCGACTACACGACCTGAGGCGACGGCGGCAGCGGCGTCAGAGCAGCTCCTGGGTGGCGTTCGGGTCGCCGGCCTCGAGCGTGAACCGGACCCGTGGCACCGGCACCGACCCGGCGAACTGCGCATCGTTCTTCAGGTAGGTCACCGTGAGGGTCGACGCGTCGGCCTCGAGGAGGCCGTAGCCGTTGTTGAGGCCGTCGATGTAGGCGGGTCGTGGCGCGAACGGTGCGAGCACGGCGTCGCCGTAGAGCACGTTCTCGTTGTTGGCGCCACCGGCCGAGGAGATCGCACCGGCCGCGAACTCGTTGGCCACCACCGGTGCGGCCGGGTCGTCGAAGTCGGGCGTGAGGGGCGACTGCCACCAGGCGTGGTAGTCGCCCGTGAGGAACACGGTGTTCCGGATGCTGCCGTCGGCCAGCGACCGGAGCAGCAGGTCGCGCTCCCAGGCGTAGCCGTCCCAGGTGTCGAAGTTGGCCGTGGTGTAGGCCCCCGCGTGGAGCGGCAGCGACGGGTCGGCGGCGCGCGCTGCGGGCGTGTCGTCGTCACGCACGCGGAGCGGCATGATCAGGACCTGGTTGCCGATCACCTTCCACGTGGTCCCGGCGGCCTCGGCCGCGGCCAGGCCCCCGGTCAGCCAGGACCGCTGGTCGGCACCGAGGATGCTGCGCCCGGCCGCCGTCTCGAAGGTGGTGATGTCGCGGGTGCCGTAGAGGGGCGCACCGCCCCGGTGGGGGTCGCGGTACTGGCGTGTGTCGAGCATGAACAGGTGGCCCAGGTCGCCCCACGGCAGGTCTCGGTAGATCCGGGTCCCGTCGATCGGCCACACCGGCTGGTACTCGAACCAGGCCTGGTAGGCGGCCGCGGCCCGGGCCGGCTCCGTGGTGAAGATGGTGCGGTCGTAGTCGTTGACGATCTCGTGGTCGTCCCAGATCGGCACGAACGGGTGCGCCGCGTGGGCGGCCTGGAGGTCCGGATCGCTCTTGTAGAGCTTGTACTTGGAGCGGTAGCCGGCGAGGTCGGTCACCGTCTCGAACGATTCGTCGCGGACCTTGCCGAGCAACTGGATCAGTCCGGCCTCGTAGATGTAGTCGCCGAGGAACAGCACGGCGTCGACGTCACGGGTGGCGACGTCGCGCCACGCGCCGTAGTACCCGTTCGCGTAGCACTGGCAACTGGCGTAGGCGAGCTTGAGCGACCCCACGGCGGCACCGGCGACGGGCATGGTCCGCGCCCGACCGACCGGCGAGTCGGCGGCACCCGTGCTGAAGCGGTACCAGTAGCTGCGATCGGGGTCGAGGCCCCCGACGAGCACCTTCACGGTGTGGTCCGACGCGGCGGAGACCGGGGCCGTCCCGGACGCCACCACGGTGCCGAACCCGGCCGAGTCGGCCACCTCCCACGTGACGGAGGTGACACCGGGCGCGAGCGCGGGCTCCACCCTGGTCCACAGCACCACCTCCGTGGGGCTGTGGAGCCCGGAGGCGACACCCGCCGAGTACACCGAGGTGGGTGTGGGCGTCATCGGCGAGCACGCCGGAAGCGCCAGTCCGACGGCCGCGGCGCCCGCACCGCCGGCTCCCAGCCTGAGGAAATTGCGTCGATCCATGTCCGGCCCCCTCGCATCGCCGGGACCGCCCGCCCGGACCCCGCGAGGTTAGCCAGAGATGACGTCGAGGTGAACACCCGACGACCGGCGGGTGAACCAGTCGTCCCGGTCGCCCACCGGTCAACCCGTCTGGTCCGGAAGCCGGACCAGACGGTGGTCGGGCGTCATCAGCCGCCGGGACAGCCCGACGGCCACCACCGTGGTGGTGGTGGCCACCGAACCCAGGATCAGGTACATGACCGCCACCTGCACCTTCACCGCGGCGAGCGGCTCCACCCCGGCGAGGATCAGGCCGACCATGGCGCCCGGCAGGAACACGATGCCCACGGCCTTGGTGGTCTCGATCTGTGGCACGAGGGCCGTGCGGACCGCCTCCCGCAGGTGGGGCTGCAGCGCAGCCGAGCCCGTCATCCCGAGCGACAGCCGGGCCTCGATCTCCGGGCGCTTCTCCGTGGCCTCGGCCACGACCCGGCGGCCGACGAGCACGGTGGCGGCCAGCGAGTTCCCCACCACCATCCCGGCGAGCGGCACCACGGTGCGCGGCCCGAGCTCGAAGATGCCGAACCCGAACAGCACGCCGAGGGTGACCGCGCACGACAGGCCGAAGGCCGCCACCCCGAGCAGCACCGCCCCCGGCACCTCCGGGGCCCGCCGTTGGAGGGTCCACGCCGCGAACAGCACCATGATCCCGACCCAGAGCCAGGACAGCACCAGCGGCCGGCCCGGTTCCAGCACGAGCGCGAGCGCGAGGCCGATGAACAGGAGTTGCACGAGGGCCCGCACCGCGGACCAGACGAGGGACCGTTCGAGGCCGAGCCGACGCCACGCCGAGATCGACACGGCGAGCAGCACCAGCACGCCGCTGGCCGCAAGACCGAGGGCCCCCGGGTCGGTACCCGTCGACGCCTCAGCCGCGGACACGGCCGTCCTCCACCGTCAGCCGGTGGTCGCCGAGACGGTCGGCCTGGGCCCGGTCGTGGGTGACCCACACGATCGTGGTGCCCGCATCGGCGAGGTCGCGGGCGAGCTCCTCCAGCAGATGCGTCGCGTCCGGGTCGAGCGCGGAGGTGCACTCGTCGGCGAGCAGTACCGAACACCCCGTCGCCAACGCGCGGGCCAGGCACAGACGCTGGGACTCCCCTCCCGAGAGGCGGTCCGTGCTCCGGTCGAGGAACGACTCGTCGAGGCCCGCACGGGCGAGCAGCCGCGCCGCCTCAGCTCGGTCCCGCACCCCCGCGGCCCCCAGGTTGTCGGCACCGGTGCCCGCGAACGGAGTGGGCCGCTGGAACACCATGCCCACTTCGCGGCGGTGGGCGACCGGGTCGAGCCCTGCGAGGTCACGGCCCCGGTAGAGCACGCGACCCGAGGTGGGTACCTCGAGCCGGTTGCACAGTCGCAGCAGGGTGGACTTCCCGGACCCGGACGGTCCCGAGACCACCGTGATCCCGCCGTCCGGCACCGTGCAGGTGACACCGTCGAGGAGCCGGCGGCCGTCGAGGAGCAACGACACGTCCTCGAACCCGAAGCACCCGTTCACGGGGCCAGTCTGGCGCGAGCCGGTCCCGGCGACGGGCCGACGGTGGCAGGATGACCCCCGTGGGGACGTACCGCAGGGATGAGATCGAGGCCGCATTCGCCACCTACCGGGAGGCCGCCGCCACCGCCGCGGCGAGCGGCGAGTGGGGCCCGTGGGCCGACCTGTTCACCGAGGACGCCACCTACGTGGAGCACCTGTACGGGGAGTTCCACGGGCGGGCGGCGATCCTGGAGTGGATCAGCACCACCATGGCCGAGTGGCCCAACTCGGCGTTCACCTCGTTCCCCGTGGAGTGGTGGTCGATCGACGACGAACGGGGCTGGGTGTTCGCCAAGATCTGGAACCGTCTCGAGGACCCGGGCGACGGCTCCGTGCACGAGCAGTACAACCTCACGATCCTCCACTACGCCGGCGACGGCCGGTGGTCCTACGAGGAGGACGTCTACAACCCCGGCCACTTCGCCACCGTGGTGGGTGCATGGCTGACGGCCCGGCGCACCGCGGGCACCCCCGACGGTCCGGCGGCGGCCGGCGGCTGAGCGGACGACGATGGAGAAGCTCGTCCACCTCGTCCGGGCCCGCGAGGACCTCGACGGCGCCGAGCTGCGCCGCCGGGCGCTGGAGGAGACCGTGCCGGCCCTCCGGGCCGCCGGCGCGTCCGGGATCTCCGTGCACCTCGCGGACGACGCGGTGGGCATCCCCGGTCCGTTGCCCTGCCCCGGTGGAGAACTGCCCGTCCGGGCGGCGGTCGCGGCCTGGTGGCCGGCGCACGACCTGCGGCCCCCGTCCGCCGACGCGGCCGTGGCCGCGTTGGGGCTGCGCAGCGACGGCTACCTCGTGACGGAGTCCGTGTGGTCGGACTTCGGCCAACGGCGCGGCACCACCCGGGACTGGCCCGACGGAACGCGCTCACCCGGCGTCGTCACCCTCGCCCTCGTGCACCGCAACCCCGGCCTCGACCCGCGCACCTTCCGGGAGTTCTGGTACGGCCACCAGTCGCCGATGTCGGAGGACGTCCAACCCCGCCTGCGCTACGTGCGCAACACCGTCGCCCACCCGGTGACGCCGGGAGCGCCACCGCTCGACGGAATCGTGGTGGAGACCTGGCCGTCCGAGGAGGTGGTGGCCGACGTGGTGGCGTTCCACCTGGGGGACGCGGCCAACCTGACCACCATGCTCGACAGTGTGGGCACCGCCTTCGACATGTCGCGACTGCGCAGCATCGCGATGTCGGAGTACCTCTGCGGCTGAGCGCCCCGAGGGCTCAGCCCACCACCCCGGCGGCGCGCAGCGCCCCGACCTCCTCGGCCGCCACCCCCCAACGACCGAGGACCACTGTGGGGTCCTCGGTCTCCTTCGAGGGTTCCACCGGCGGTGACGGGGTGCGGTCGAAACGCGGCGCCGGCGAGGGTTGGGGCACGCCGTCGACGGTGACGAAGGCCGAGCGGGCCACGGCGTGCGGGTGGGCGGGGGCCTCCCCCATGTCGAGCACCGGCGCCACGCAGGCGTCGCGGTCCGCGAAGAGGTCGGCCCACTCGTCGCGCGTCCGTCGCCCGATCGCCGCGCCGATGGCCGAGCGCAGCTCCGGCCACCGGGGCCGGTCGTGCTGCGTGGGGAGCGACGCCGGGTCCAGCCCCAGGCCGTCGAGCAACTCGGCGTAGAAGGGCTCCTCGATGGCCGCCACCGCGAGCCAGCGGCCGTCCGCGCAGCGATAGCAGTCGTAGAAGGGGGCACCGGAGTCGAGGAGGTTGGTGCCGCGCTCGGCCGACCAGTACCCGGACGCCCACGCCCCGAACAGCGGCGCCATGAGCAGCGCTGCGCCGTCGACCATGGCCGCGTCCACCACCTGACCGCGCCCGCTCGACGAGCGTTCCACCACGGCGGCCAGCACCCCGACGGCGAGCAGCATGCCGCCACCACCGAAGTCGGCCACGAGGTTGAGCGGGGGCGTGGGCGGCTGGTCGGCGCGCCCGAGGTGGGAGAGCACCCCGGAGAGCGCCAGGTAATCGAGGTCGTGGCCCACCCGGGGGGCGAGAGGGCCGTCACGACCCCACCCGGTCATCCGCCCCACCACCAGCGCCGGATTCGTCGCGTGCAGGTCGGCCGGACCGAGCCCGAACCGCTCGGCCACACCCGGCCGGAACCCCTCGATCAACACGTCGGCACCGTCGGCGAGGCGGCGCACGAGCGCCGCCCCGTCAACGGTGCGCAGGTCCACACCGACCGATGAGCGGTTGCGGTTGAGGACGTCGTAGGCGTTCCTGCCCTGGTCGTCGGACAACTCCGGGCGGTCCTCGTCGGGCACCAGCCAACGGGGGTCCGGCCGGCGGACCCGCAGGACCTGGGCGCCGAGGTCGGCCAGCATCATCGCCGCGAACGGCGCCGGGCCGAGCCCGCCCAGTTCGACCACCCGGAGATCGGCGAGGGGCCCGGTCACGATCGACCGGGCCCCTCGGAGTACTGCAGCGCGTGGGCGCTCAGGAACGGTCCTCGACCGACCAGGTGATCGTGAAGGGACGGATCAGGTTCGGGAACTGCCCGAAGCTGAACCAGTTCGAGGTAGCGCCCGCGCTCGCCGGGCCGGCCGGCTGCTGGAGCTGACCGAACACCGGCGCCGTGACCGAGAGCCCGGCGTTGGGGTCGGAGGCGCTCACCTGACCCACCCACAGCTGGAAGATCCAGAAACGCTGGGCCGTCACGCCGAGCGTGGCGGTCCCACCCTGCGTGCCGAGCAGGTTCAGCGATCCGTTGACCGAGGTGATCCCGGACGAGTCACGTGCCACGGTCACGTTCCCCGACGTGCTGGCGCCCGAGTTGGCGTAGGAGAACGAGCCCCCGACGGTGATCGACGCCCGGTCACGGCCCGACGGCACCGTCGTCGTGGTCG
>CAIPVR010000297.1 GCA_903868545.1 uncultured Actinomycetes bacterium | reverse complement strand
TGCGTGGCGGCGTCACCGTCACTGAAGCGCAGGTCGAGGGGCTCGGCCTCGGGGCCGATCAGGTCGGGCAGCTTGCCGAGCGCCGTGCCCAGCTTGCGGTCGCGGTACTGCTCGTCGGCCACGACCTCGCCGTAGACGCCGATCGACACGTTGTTGAGGAACAGCCGGCCGTTCACCTCGGCCACGTCGATGTGCGTGCTGTAGGCCTCGCGGAAGGCGTCGAGGGCAGCCACGGGCTTGTGCCGGTCGAGGCCCAGGTCCAGCGCGAAGTGGTTGCGGGTCCCGGCGGGGATGCAGACGAACGGAAGGTCCGACTCGATGGCCACCTGCGCCACGAGCGCCAGCGTGCCGTCGCCGCCGGCCGCACCGAGGCAGTCGGCGCCCGCCCTGACCGCGGCGCGGGCCTCCTCGAGCAGGTCGGTGTGGGCGGTGAGCTCCACCACCTCCACCCCCCGGGCACGGGCCTCCGCCACGAGCCCCACCCGCTCGACGGTGCCGCCACCGGAACGAGGATTGGCGAACAGCACCGGCCGCTGCGGCACGCGGCGCGACAGCCGGCGCCGGCCACCGTCACGCCGCGGTGCATGGAGCAACGCCGCCCCGGCGGCGGAACCGCCCAGGCCCGCTGCGACCAGGCCACCGGCGACCCAGACCACCTCCCGGCGCGACGAGAACAACAGCACCAGCGCCAGCACGGCCAGCACCACCGCGAGCGCCGTCCACAGCGCCCGGAGGGCGGCACGGTGACCCAGCCCCATCCACCCTGCCCACCCCGCGAGCGCTGCGGCGGCGGCCGCGAACAGCAGCTCCGGCAGGCCGTGGAGCACCCCCCACAGCACGAGGAGTGCACCCAACGGCACCAGTGCCAGGGCGGCGATCGCGAGCGCCTGCCGACGGGCCGAGACCCGGAGGACCGGTGGGGCGATGAGGTCGTGCGGTTCGTCGTGCGACACTTCGGGGATGAGCTCCATGTCCTCTGACCCGCCGGACGGGACGGCACGCCCGGCTGAACCCCGGGGGCTGGCCGGGCGGGCCGAACGGATGGCCGGCGGTGGCCGGGGAGGTTATCTGGCAGGACGGGTGGTCTCGGAGCTCGGCGACATCGACCGAGCCATCTACGCCGCCGTGGCGGAGGTCCCCACGCCCACCCTCGACCGCTTCTTCCGCTCCCTGTCGGTAACCGCGGACCACTCGAAGATCTGGTTCGGCCTCGCCGCGGCCACCGCGGTGGTGGGCGGCCGCCGGGGCCGCCAGGCCGCGATCGACGGCGTGGTGGCCATCGGCATCTCCAGCTTCGTCGTGAACCAGCCGCTCAAGCGGCTGCTCCCCCGCTCACGACCCGACCGGGAGCTGCACGGCGTGCTCACCGACCGTCACGTCCCGCTCCCCACCTCGCCGTCGTTCCCCTCCGGGCACTCGGCGAGCGCCTTCGCGTTCGCGAACGCGATCGGCGGGGAACTGCCCTGGCTGGCGCTGCCGGTCAGGTTCGGCGCCGCTGCGGTGGCGTGGTCCCGCATCCACACCGGCGTGCACTACCCGGGCGACGTGATCGCGGGGGCCCTCATCGGCGGGGCGGTGGGCGAGGTGGTGGGGGCGGTCCGGCGACGACGCGACAGCGGGCGTTGGGACCTGCGACGGTTCGTCCCCGGCGACGGCTGACCAGCGCACCGAGTCCCCGCGGCACCGATTCGGCTCCACGGCCCAAGGCCGCGGACGGTCGCGTCAGGGGTCGACGACGAGCGCCATGATCAGCGTGTTGAACCCGAACAACAGCGCGATCACGACCGTGATGCGATCGAGGTTCTTCTCCATCACGGTGGAGCCCGCCGCCGAGGCGCCGAGCCCGCCGCCGAACATGTCGGAGAGGCCGCCGCCCCGGCCGCTGTGGATCAGCACCAGGAAGGTCAGGCCGATGCCCAGGCCGAACTGGAGGATCCAGAGGAGGATCTCGACGACGTTCACGGGTTGTGAGGGTAGTCGACCGCTGGGACCGCCGGACACTCCCGGCTCTGTGTCGCGCTGACGCACTGATGAGTGCTCGGTCGCAACACAGAGCTGGGGTGGGGCCGTCAGTGGAGCCGGTACTGGGCGATCGCCGCGAACTCGTCGGGGTCGAGGCTGGCCCCACCGACGAGGGCACCGTCGATGTCGTCACGGCCCATCAGCTCCGCGATGTTGCCCGGCTTCACCGAACCGCCGTACTGGATCCGCACACGGGCGGCCGCGTCGGCGCCGAAGGCCTCGTCCACCGTGCGCCGGATGTGGGCGCACATGGCCTGGGCGTCGTCGGAGGTGGCCGTCCTGCCGGTGCCGATGGCCCAGATGGGCTCGTAGGCCACCACGAGGGAACCGACCTTGTCGCCACCGAGGCCCGCCAGTCCGGCACGCACCTGGCCCTCGACCTTCGCCTCGGCACCGCCGGCCTCACGCTCCTCGAGCGTCTCGCCGCAGCACATGATGGGGGTCATCCCTTGGGCCAGCACGGCGTGGACCTTCTTGTTCACGGTCTCGTCGGTCTCGCCGAAGTACTCGCGGCGCTCGGAGTGGCCGACGATCACGTAGGCCACGTCGAGCTTGGCGAGCATCGGCGGTGCCACCTCGCCGGTGAACGCTCCCTGATCCTCCCAGTGACAGTCCTGGGCGCCGAGGGAGATCTTCATCCGGTCCGACTCGATGAGGGTCTGCACCGAGCGCAGGTCGGTGAACGGCGGGTGCACGGTCACCACGACGCTCTCGTGGTCCTCACGGTCGAGGCGGTAGTGCAGCTTCTGCACGGCCTGGATCGCCTCGAAGTGGTTCTTGTGCATCTTCCAGTTGCCGCTGATGATCGGCGTGCGCTGGGTGGCCATGGATCCTCCGGTCGTGCGGTGTGCTGGCTCTGTGGTGCGAACTGGCGGCCCCGGGTGCCGTTGCGCACCACAGAGCGGGGTTGGGTGTGTCGGTCAGGCGTTCGGGGCGGAGCGGAGGGCGTCGAGGCCCGGCAACGTCCCCTGTTCGATCAGTTCGAGGCTGGCGCCACCGCCGGTGGAGATGTGGTCCACGTCGTCGGCGAGACCGAACTGTGCGACCGCTGCGGCCGAGTCGCCGCCGCCGATCACGGTGAAGCCGCGGCAGTCGGCCACCGCCTGGGCCACGGCGCGGGTGCCCGACTCGAAACGCGGGTCCTCGAACACGCCCATCGGCCCGTTCCACAGCACCGTTCGGGCCTCGCCGACCAGGTCGCCGAACGCCGCCGCCGAACCCGGGCCGATGTCGAGGCCCATCCAGCCGTCGGGCAGGGAGCGTCCGAAGTTGCGC
>CAIPVR010000296.1 GCA_903868545.1 uncultured Actinomycetes bacterium | reverse complement strand
CGGCCGCGGCGGTGGTGGCCGACGCCTGGCGCGCCGCGGGGGGTTCCGCGGCCCGGGTGGGGATGGACCCGGTGCGCTTCGCCGCGCTCACCCTGGCCGACGACGCCGCGTACGGCGCCGGCGTGTGGGTGGGCTGCGCCCGGCGTCGTTCGCTGCGTGCCCTGCGGCCCAGGCTGACGAACTGGCCCTCCTCGCAGCCGTCCGGCGCCTGACTCAAGGCGCGGACCGCCGACCGCCGATGTTCCGGGCTGAGCGAACGGAGCTGGCATGGGCAGGACGCGCGGCGCGGCACTGGTGGTGGCGGTGCTCGTGGCCGGTGCGTGTGCGGCGCCCGGCCCCGGGTCCTCCGGCGGTCCCTGCCCGCTCTTCCCGGCCGACAACGTGTGGCACGCGCGGGTCGACGGCCTGGCGGTGCACCCGCGCGCCGGGGCATGGCGCGCCTCCATCGGCGCGGGCGCGGGCCTCAAGGCCGACTTCGGCTCGGGCACATGGGACGGCGGGCCGATCGGGATCCCGATCACCGAGGTGACAGCCACAGCGCCGGCGGTGCCGGTGGAGTTCCTCTACGCGGACGAGAGCGACCCGGGCCCGTACCCGGTCCCCGCCGACGCCCGCCGCGAGTGGGGGAGGGACCACCACGTGCTCGTGGTGGACCGGGCCGCCTGCCGGCTCCATGAGCTCTATGACGCCGACCGCCGGCCCGACGGCAGTTGGTCGGCCGGGTCGGGCGCGGTGTGGGACCTGCGTTCGAACGCACTCCGGCCCGCGGGCTGGACCTCGGCCGACGCCGCCGGCCTGCCCGTCGCTGCCGGGCTGGTCCGCTACGAGGAGGTGGCCTCGGGCCGGATCGACCACGCCCTGCGCTTCACCGCCCCCCGCACCCAGCACGCGTACGTCTGGCCCGCCCGGCACCGGGCGGGGGTGTCGTCCGACCCGTCACTGCCCCCGATGGGGGCGTGGTTCCGCCTGCGGTCCGACTACGACACCTCGGGCCTGCACCCCCAGGCCCGGGTGGTGGCCGAGGCGCTCAAGGTGCACGGCATGGTGCTCGCCGACAACGGGTCGTCGTGGTTCCTCTCGGGCGAGCCCGACCCCCGCTGGGACGACGACGGCCTCCGGGACCTCATGGCGATCACCGGTGCCGACCTGCAGGCCGTGGACACCGCGCCGCTGATGGTGCACCCGGACTCGGGACGGGCGCGGTGACCGCTCCGTTCACCTCGGACTGAACGTGGGGGCGGTCCCGGCCCCCTCACCACGCAGCACCGCCATGGGGTCGCGCATGTCGTCGACGTAGCCGAGCGCGTAGGCCCCCATCTCGTAGCCCATGAGGCGCTGCACCTGCTCGGGCAGCTCCCGGGCGACGTCCGGCGGCACCGACAGGTACTGGTTCTCCTCCTGGCGCAGCCAGCCCAGCACGTAGTCGATGTTCACGCCGACCCGCTCCTCGGCGGTGGTGTTCGCGCCACCCCCGTGGACCGTGCGTCCCGTGTAGACGACCACCGAGCCGCGGGGCATCTCGGCGGCCACCGCGTCCGCGTCGGTGAACGTGTCGGCCCCCACGTCGCCGTGGCTGTCGGGCACCACCCGGGTGGCCCCGTTGGCCTCGGTGAAGTCGGTCAGCGCCCAGATGGTCGAGACCTCCACGTGCACGTCGGCGGGGAAGGGGAAGAAGTCGAAGCACCACTGGTCGCGGTGGAGGCCCTGGGCCGCCGCTCCCGGGCCGAGGGTGATCGCCTGGGTCAGGTGGAGCTGGAAGGTGGACCGGTCGGGCCAGAGCACCCGCTCGCACACGCCCAGGACGGTCGGGTGGGCCACGAGGTCCACCGAGGAGGGGGCCCGGGCGAGGAGGGCGCCGGTTCGGCGGGTGGCGGTGCCGGAGAACTCGTCGCCCCCGGTCGGGGTGGCCGCGATCCACGGTGCGAGCTCGTCGGCGAGCCGGTCGCACAGGTCGGGCGGGGCGAGGCGTTCCACCACGGCCACCCCGTGGTCGGCCACGGCCGCGGCCACCTCCTCAACGGGCGCGTCGGCGTCGAAACGGGGCAGTCCGGTCATGGGTGGAGTCTGGCCGATCGTCCGGCCGTCGTGCCGTCTGGGAAGCTCGTGGGGTGCGGGCCCTCCACGTGCACCACGACCCGAACTCGCTGCCCGGCCTCGTGGGTGCCTCGCTCGGTGCCGCCGGGGTGGAGGAGGTCGTGCACCGTGTCTGCGCCACGCCCGGCTCGCCGGAGGGCGACCCCGTGTTCCCCGACCCGGCCGGGTTCGATCTGGTGGTCCTCTACGGGTCGCGGTGGTCCGTGGACGCACCGGAGGTGGCCCACTGGGTGGAGCCCGAATGCCGGTTCCTGCGGGCGTGCGACGCCGCAGGGGTGGCGGTCCTGGGCCTGTGCTTCGGCGGGCAGGTGCTCGCCGCCGCCCTGGGGGGCTCGGTGGGCCGCGCCGCCCACCCGGAGATCGGCTGGTGCGCGGTGGAGCCCGCCGGGCCGGGAACCCCCGCCGGCCGGGCCGCCGCCGATGCCGGCGTGGTGGCCGGGCCCTGGCTCCAGTGGCACGGCGACGCCTTCACCGTGCCCCCCGGGGCGCTCGGACTGGCCCGCAGCACCGCCGGGCCGCAGGCGTTCCGGCACGGCCGTCACCTCGGTCTGCAGTTCCACCCGGAGGCCGACCGGGGCGTGCTCGAGGCGTGGCTGGTCGACGACCTCGACCAGCTCGAGGCGGCCGGCGTGGACCCGGCCGCCCTCCTCGCTGCCTGCGACGCCCACCGTGAGGGAGCGGCGGCGCGGGCGAGTGCGCTCGTGGAGCGCTTCCTGGCGCGTCTCGCGTAGGGTCCGACGCGCACCACCGTCGCACCGTGCGGCGGCCCGAGAGCGGAGGCCGACGATGCCGTTCACCGAGTTCGACAAGTTGGGTCCCCTGCGGGCGCTCGCCGGCGAGTGGGAGGGCGAGGGTGGCCTCGACGTCTCCTTCCACCACGCCGAGGGCGAGGTGGGCGAGACCGCGTACCGGGAGAAGATCACCTTCAACCCGTTCGGTCCCGTCGACAACGGTGACCAGTGCCTCTACGGCCTCGACTACCGCATGGCCGCGTGGCGCGGCGACGAGGAGGACCCGTTCCACACCGAGGTGGGCTACTGGCTGTGGTGCGAGGAGTCCGGCACGGTGATGCGGGCGTTCATGGTGCCCCGGGGCACCGTGGTGCTGGCCGCGGCCGAGGGCGTGGCCCCCGACGCCACGGAGTTCACCCTCCGCGCCGAGCTCGGCGACCCCGTGTACGGGATCGTGGAGAACAAGTACCTGTCGGGCCGAGCCTCCACGGTGCGCTACGAGTGCGGCGTCCGCGTCGACGGGGACGAGTTCTCCTACGACGAGGACACGGTGCTGCGGATGAAGGAGGTGGAGGGCGAGTTCCACCACACCGACCGGAACCGCCTCCGGCGAGCGTGAACCTGACCTCTCCGATCCCGACCCCCGGCTTTGTGTCGCGCCTGCACACTCATGAGTAGCTGAGCGCGACACAAAGCTGGGCAGTGGGAGGGGAGCCGGCGAGTGTGAGCGGAACGAGAACGTGTTCTAGTCTGCGACCGCACGTCCCGGGGCGGTCCCGGGGCACTGCCCGAGGGGGTGGCCGTGGGCCAGCAGGCCAGAGCCGACGACGAGCTGCTGCACGCTCCGCTCGTCATCGAGTACGGGTTCAACCGCACCACCGGACCGGTCGTGGGAGCCTTCCTCACGGGCCTCCGCGAGCAGCGGGTGCTCGGCATCCGGGGCGCCGACGGCCGGGTGGTCTGCCCGCCCGTGGAGTACGACCCCACCACCGGTGAGCCGCTCACGGAGATGGTGGAGGTGGGTACCGAGGGCACCATCACGTCGTGGTCGTGGGTGCCGGGCGACCGGGAGGGCCAGCCGATCCCGGCCCCCTACGCGCTGGCGCTCGTGCGCCTCGACGGCGCCGACACCGCGATGCTGCACGTCGTCGACGCCGGCTCGCCGGACGCCGTCGCCACCGGTGACCGTGTCCGGATCCGTTGGGCCGACGAGCGCAGCGGCTCCATCACCGACATCGCCTGCTTCGAGCCCGTCGGAGGTGCGTCGTGAGCCCCGCCGAGAGTGACCGCACGCTGTCCACCATGCCCACCGACGTGTGGAGCCAGCCCTCGGTGGACGTCCCCGACCTGGGCGGCGTGGAGCAGGTGCAGCGCATCACCGTCCCGGCGTCGATGCGCTACGACTACTCGCCCGGGCTCACCCAGACCCGATTCCTCCGCGCCCTCGAGGAGAAGCGGATCCTCGGCGAGCGCACACCCGGCCACGAGGACGTGTACGTCTCGCACCGGGGCGTCGACCCGGTCACCGGCCTGCCCACGACCGAGGAGGTCGAGGTGGGCCCGCACGCCACGATCACCGCGTTCTGCGTGGTGCACATCGGCTTCGGGGTGAACGCCCCGCCCACGCCGTTCGTGTCGGCGCTCTTCCTCCCCGACGGGGCGGCCGTGTCGCTGTACGGCACGGTCGGTGGGATCTCCCACGAGGACGTCCGCATCGGCATGCGGGTCGAACCCGTGTGGGTGGACGACGCGGACCTCACCACCTCCATGGAGAACATCCGGTACTGGCGGCCGATCGACGAACCCGACGTGCCCGCCGAGCAGCTGAAGGGACACATGTGATGGCCCCCGCACGTGACGTCGCCGTGGTGAGCGTGGCCCAGACCGCACAGCGGCGGGCCGCCGCCGGGCTCAGCGAGACCGAGATGATCCAGCCGGCCATCCGGGCCGCGCTCGACCGGATCGACGCCTCGATCTCCGACATCGGCTTCACCTGCTCCGGCAGCTCCGACTACCTCGCCGGCCAGGCGTTCAGCTTCGTGATGACCCTCGACGCGGTGGGGGCGTGGCCGCCCATCTCGGAGAGCCACGTGGAGATGGACGGGGCCTGGGCCCTCTACGAGGCGTGGGTGAAGATCCAGGCGGGCCACGCGGACACGGCGCTGGTCTTCGGGTACTCGAAGGCGTCGCCGGGTGACCTGCCCCGGGTGCTGACCCGCCAGCTCGACCCGTACTACTACGGACCGTTGTGGCCGGACTCGGTGGCCCTCGCCGGTCTGCAGGCCCGGGCGATGCTCGACGCGGGTGCCATCACCGAGGAGGAGATGGCGGCGATCGCGTTCCGCAACCGCACCGCGGCGGCCGACAACCCGAACGCCCAGCTCCGTGGCTCGGCGTCGGTGGAGGAGCTGCTGGCCACTCCCTACGTGGCCGACCCGCTCCGCCGCCACGACTGCGCCCCCATCACCGACGGCGGTGTGGCGGTGATCCTCGCCGCCGACGACCACGCCCGCCGCTGGTCGGACCGGCCGGCGTGGATCCGCGGCATCGACCACCGTGTCGACAGCCACAACCTCGGTGCCCGCGACCTCACCCGGGCGCCGTCGATCGCGCTCGCCGCGGAGAAGGCCGGCGCCACCGGCACCTTCGACGTGGCCGAGGTGCACGCGCCGTTCACCCACCAGGAGAGGATCGTGGTCGACGAGCTCGGCCTCGCCGAGGGCACCACGCTCAACCCGTCGGGCGGGGCGCTCGCCGCCAACCCGGTCATGGGTGCCGGCCTCCTGCGCATCGCCGAGGTGGCCGACCGCATCTCCGCCGGTACCGCCGGTCGCGGTGTGGCCCACGCCACCAGCGGCCAGCTCCTGCAACAGAACCTCGTGTGCGTCCTGGAGGGTGAGTGATGGGTGCCAACCGCGTGGCCGTGATCGGGACCGGCCAGACGAAGTACACCGCCGTGCGCGGCGACGTCTCGATGCCCGGGCTCATCCGCGAGGCCGCCTACCGGGCCGTGGAGGACGCGGGCCTCACCATGGCCGACATCGACGCCGTGGTGATCGGGAAGGCGCCCGACTTCTTCGAGGGCATGATGATGCCCGAGACCTACCTCGCCGAGGCCCTCGGCTGCGTGGGCAAGCCGCTGTTCCGGGTGCACACCGCGGGATCGGTGGGTGGGTCCACGGCCATCGTGGCCGCCTCCCACGTGGAGGCCGGGGTCCACGAGCGGGTGCTCACCATCGGCTGGCAGCAGCAGTCGGTGAGCGAGGCCATGTGGGCGCTGAGTTTCCCGATCCCGTTCCAGCAGCAGTTGGTGGCCGGCGCCGGGGGCTACTTCGCCCCCTTCATCCGCGAGTACATGCGCCGCTCGAACGCGCCGGACGACACCGGCATCCTCGTTGCGCTCAAGGACCGGCTGAACGCGCTGAAGAACCCGTACGCCCACCTGCACGAGCCCGAGATCACCTACGACTCCATCAAGGAGTCGTTCATGCTCTGGGAGCCCATCCGCTACTCGGAGACCTGCCCGTCCTCCGACGGCGCGTTCGCGATGGTGCTGGGCTCGGAGGCCGCGGCGGCGCAGGCGCAGGCCGACACCGGGATCCCGCCCGCCTGGGTTCTGGGCACCTCCATGCGATCCGAGCCGGCCACTGCGCACGGCCGTGACCAGATCACCCCGCAGGCCGGCAAGGACTGCGCGGCCGACGTGTACCGTCAGGCCGGGATCTCGGACCCGCTCGAGGACGTCGACATGGTCGAGATGTACGTGCCGTTCTCCTGGTACGAGCCCATGTGGCTGGAGAACCTCGGCTTCGCCCCGGAGGGGGAGGGCTGGCGTCTCACCGAGGACGGCACCACCCAGATGGACGGCCGGCTGCCGGTGAACTGCTCCGGCGGCGTGCTCTCCACGAACCCGATCGGCGCCTCCGGCATGATCCGCTTCGGCGAGGCCGCCATGCAGGTGCGGGGCACCGCCGGCGACCACCAGATCGACGGCGTGCGCAAGGCGGTGGGTCACGCCTACGGCGGTGCCGCGCAGTTCTTCGCCATGTGGGTGGTGGGGAGCGACCGGCCCTGACCTCACCGGCGGCCGCCCCGTCCCCGGTCCCGGCGCGGCCCGGGAGGGCCCTGGTGCTGTGGGGGAGCACCCTCCTGACCGGGGCGCTCCTCGTGGCCACGATCGGCTATGCCGTCACGCTGGGCCGGGTGGACGTGGCGGGCCTTCGCCGCGACGTGGTGCTGCCCGGTCGGGCCACCGCGCCGGTGCCGGGTGAACTCGCGTTCCGGGTGACGGAGCCGCTGCGTGCAGGGGAGCCGGCCCGGATGAAGGTGGCGGTGGCGGTCACCGACGACGCCGGCCGGCCGCGCTGTCGCATCACCACCGCGGGAGGTTCCGAGGTGCCGGTCACGGGCCCGGGGCTGGCCGGCCGTCTGGTGCGGGCCGGGGCCGAGTCCTACGCGGTGGTGGTCGTGGCCGACCTCCGGCCCGGTGACTACCGGGCCGGATGTTCGTTCCCCGAGGGCGGCGCGGCGACGGCCCAGCGCCTCACCGTGGGGCGGACCCTGGCGTCCGGCGACGTGCGCGGCGTGCTCGGACCGTTCCTCTGGTTCCTCGTGGCAGCGGCACCGGCGGCGCTCATGTTCGTCGTGGGAACCGTGCTGCTGGTGCTGGGACTGGTCAAGCGGTCGCGGTCCGGTCCCCCCGCCCCTGGATGATCAGTCGGCGAACGGGTCGCTGCCGAACTTCCGGCTCGCCGTCTCCACCGGCTCGAAGTCGAAGGTGGACCCCGGCGTGTACACGAGCTGCGAGTCGTCCACCGGTTCGGCGTAGAACTGCGAGGCCCACTTGCGGAACCTGGTGAACGGGCCGTCGGTGTCGGCGAGCGCCGGCCGCGCCAGGTACGCCTTGTTCTGCCAGATCGGCGTGTCCTCCTGGACCTGCTTGTCGATCTCGTCGACGAAGGCCTGGCCCACGGTGGAGTTGAGCGCCGCGTCGTCGCCCAGCTTCTTCACCGTGAACGTGAAGCGCATGTGGCACTTGTTGGCGGTGAGCGGGGTGTTGCAGCCCATCAGCACCGTGTCGATGATGCCGGAGAAGCGGATGACGCTGAAGCCCGGTCCGAACGAGTCGGCATCGATCTTGCCGTCGACCACGCCGCGGGGCGTGGGGAACTTCTGGATGGACCGCATGCGCGTGAACGGCCCGTCGGTCTCGTAGCTGGCCAGTTCCGGCACCATCTCGGTGTGGTGGACGTAACGGAAGTGCGCGGCGTCCACGCCGTTCTCGGCCAGTTCCTGCCACGGCGCCTCGATGACGTACTCGCGGGTCTCGACCGGGGTGTAGTTCTCGGGGTCGTTGAACTCGGGCACCTCGGGGATCTCCCAGGCGGGGGCCTCCTCGAACGGGTGGTACCAGGCCATGAGCAGCCCGTTGCGCTCCACCACCGGGAACGACCGCACGCAGGCCTTGCGGTTCACCCGCTGGGAGTAGGGGATGAGCGTGTTGTTGCCGTCGCCGTCGAAGCGCCACCCGTGGAACGGGCACGCCAGATCGGTGCCGTGGACCGTGCCGCCGAAGGCGAAGTGGGCCCCCAGGTGGGGGCAGAACGCGTCGTTGACGTGCGCCGCGCCCTCCTCGTCGCGCCACAGCACCAGCTTGCGGCCGAAGTACTCGACGGGCTGGATGTCGCCGGGCTTCAGGTCGGGCGACCATCCCACCTGGAACCACCCGAAGGGGATCGGGAACGGCGAGCGGGTGCCCTGGACGATGCCCGGTGAGCCCGAGGGCGACGCTGGCGTGTCGATCGACATGGCGAGATCCTCCCCGGACCCAAGAACTAGAACGCGTTCCACTTTACCGGTCCGGGTGGGCCCCGTCACGGGCCGCCGGCCGGGGACGCGGGTCAGGCGTTGGCGAGGCCCGGCAGGTACGGCAGCCACGCCGCCGGCGCCGTGCGCAGGCCCGCACGTGCCAGCAGCACCAGTTCGCCCCGGGGCACGGTCGGTTCCCGCTCCAGGTGCCAGCCGAGCTCCACCAGCAGCCGGCTGCCCTTGGCGGAGTTGTGGCGGGTACACATCAGCACCACGTTGGTCCACTCGTGGGCGCCGCCCCGCGAACGCGGGACCACGTGGTCGACGGTCTGGCCCGCCCGATCGCAGCCCGCCACCTGGCAGCGCCGCCGGTCGCGGGCCTCGATCGCCCGCCGCGACAACGGCACCGCCGAGCGGAACGGCACCCTCACCATGTGCCGCAGGCGGAGGACGGCCGGCGCCTCGAAGGTGGCGCCCCCGGAGGTGCGGACCCCGGGCCCCGGGTCGGCCACCACCAGGTCGACCTTGCCGGCCAGCAGCAGCCCCAGGGCCCGCCGGCGCGGCACCACCCGGAGCGGCTCGTAGCTCGCGTTCAGCAGCAGCACGGTCACCCGTCGCCACCTCCCTGCTCGCGGCCGACGGTTCGCCGTCCACATGGTGCCGCAGTTCGACCGCCCCGCGTCGGCCAGACTGTGCCGGTGAGGAGGGGACCGACCTGTCGGACCGCGCCGGGGCACCGCCGGAGGCCGGGGGTGCTGGTGGCGGTCCTGCTCGTGTCGGTGGTCGTGGTGTCGGCCACGGCATGCGGCGGTGGTGGCGGTGCGGAGGTCGCGGTCGCGTCGAAGCGTTCCGACCCCCGGCCCACCACGACGGTCCCCGCCCCGTCGGTCGCGTCGGCCACCACGACGCCGCAGACCACGGGCGGCGCGACCGAGGTGTCGGTGTTCTGCGACCGGCTGCGCGCCGTGACCGCCCTTCCTCCGACCGACGACCCGGTGGAGGCGGTTCGACGGTTCGCCGGCCTCGCCGACGGCGCGCCCGCCGCGGTGGCCGAACCGTTCCGGACCCTGGTCGGCGTGTCGCAGCGCCTCGAGGCCCTGCCACGCGAGGCGCCCGGGTCCGCCGAGGCCGCGTTGGGGATCCTGGTCGACCCGGCGGTGACGGCTGCCGGGGTGGCGTTGGAGAACTGGGCGCAGGCGAACTGCGGGTTCGGGATCTCGTCCGAACCGCCGGCGGGCCCCGGCGGCCCGGGTGGGGACCCGTCCACGGCCGGGACCATCAGGCTCGAGGACGTGTCCGCGGTCGAGGAGGCGAACCCCGACCGTTCCTGGACCGGCAAGGTGGACTCCACCACGATCATCGGCGACAACGACGTGCAGCTGGGGGCCGGCGGGTCGGACCTGTCCGCACCGGAGGCCCTGGAGGCGTGCGAGGCCGTCCGGACCGCCCTGGTGGCCACGAACCCGCGGGTGGTCGTGAGGGTGCAGAACGGCACGAGGACGGTGGCGGCCAGCCCGGTGGGCGGAACCTGCGCGATCACATGACACGCTGACGGGATGACCGAGCACCCCGAGGGCATCCGTCAGCACCGTTTCGTCCCGCCGCCGGGGTCCACCGTCGTGCTGCTGGTCCGTCACGGGGAGTCCATGCCCGAACACCCGGACCGGCCGCATCCGCTCCGTGACGGCCACGGGGATCCCGAACTCGCCCCGATCGGCCGGGAGCAGGCCCGCCGCGTCGGCGACCGCCTGGCCGCCGAGCACCACCGGGGTGAGCGCATCGACGCGGTCTACGTCACCACACTGCAGCGCACCCACCAGACGGCGGCGCCCCTCCTCGCCGCCCTGTCGCTCGAGCACGTGGAGGTGGCCGACCTCCGGGAGGTGCACCTGGGGGAGTGGGAGGGCGAGTTCCGGGCGCGTGTGGCGTCGGGTGATCCCGTGTTCGCCGAGGTGCTCGCCCAGGAGCGCTGGGACGTGATCCCGGGCGCCGAGCCCTACGACGACTTCTCGGCGCGCCTCCGCGCCGGCATCGGCCGGATCGCGGACGCGCACCCCGACGAGCGTGTGGTCGCAGTGGTGCACGGCGGCGTGATCGGCCACCTGCTCCACCTCGCCACCGGGTCGAGGCCGTTCGCCTTCGCCGCCGCCGACAACGCGTCGATCACCGAACTGGTGGTCCACGCCGACGGCCGCTGGCAGGTGCGCCGGTTCAACGACACGACGCACCTCCCCGGCCCGACCTGACCGCCGGCGGGTGGGGATCAGCTGGCGGCCGGGGGCACGAGGGCACCACCGCGGGAGGAGATGCCCACGATGCGGCGGGCCTCGCGCAGGTAGTCGCGGTCCACGCCGGAGGTGAGGTACACGAAGGAGATGCCGGTGGCCGGGTCGGCCCAGGCGACCTGGCCGGCGGCGCCGTTGTGGCCGAAGGCGCCGGGTGATGTGTTGTGGCCCATGCCCCGGAGGAAGGCCTTGCCGTCGTCGCCGGCCACCACGAGTCCGAGCGTGCGGCTCGCCGACTCACCGGTCATCGGGTTCGGCAGCCGGTTCCGCACGTGCCCGGTCCCGTCGGCCAGGACGGCCGGGTCCCACAGCCCGTCCGGGTCCGACAGCAGTGCCTGGTAGTAGAGGGCGAGGTCCACCGCGGTGCTCAGCGCCCCGCCGCCCGGCACGCCCACGGCGCGCACCTCCGGGTCGTTGAAGGCGAGGAGCGCCTCGGGGGTCACCTCCCGGAGGAGGGGCACGTCCGCGGTGCCGAACAGCTCCACGAGCGCCTCCTCCGACGGCGGCTCGCCCACGGGCACCAGTTCCGCCACGTCGCCCTGTTCCGCCGGCGGCACCCCCAGCACCAGGCCGGTCAGGCCGAGCGGTTCGAGGATCCGGCGACGCACCACCTCGCGGTAGTCGGCCCCCTCGACGGTCTCCACCATCTCCGCGGCCACCCAGTGCGCCGAGGTCGCGTGGTACTCGAACCGGGTGCCCGGCTCCCAGCTCAGGCGCCAACGGGACATGGCGTCGAGGCGGCCCTCGCGCGTGGCCCACCGGGGCGGCCCGAGCGGCGCGTACGGGAAGCCTCCGGTGTGGGTGAGCACCTGTTCGAGGGTGACGGCCGCCATCGCCACAGCGTCCCGGCCCTCGCTGCCGACGCGCGGGACCACGTCGCCCACGCGGGTGTCGGGCGAGAGCCTCCCCTCGCCGATGAGCTGCCACACGACGCCCGCGATGAGCGCCTTGGTGCAGGAGAAGACGTTGAAGCGGGTGGACGCCGTCGCGTCGCCGAACGACTCGGCGAGCAGGATCTCGCCACGGCGGGCCACGGCGAACTGCGCGGCGGGCGTGAGCCCCGCGTCGAGTTCGCGGCGGATGCGGGCCCGGAGGTCCTCGAGTGCGGTCGGGTCGATCGGCGCGGGCACGTCGGTGGACATGCGGCGCACGGTACCTCCCTGCGATCTCCGGGTCCTCCGCGCCCGTTCCGGGTGTTGCGGACCCCTATTTCCGGAGGGTGGGGTGGGTGGTCGGCGCATCGGATCCGGTCGACCCGGGATTCCTCGCTAGGGTGCGCCCCGTAGGCCGACCCGAGGGGTCCGACATGGAGGCGCTGACATGAAGGTGGTCGTCAACTTCGACCTGTGTGAGAGCAACGCCGTCTGCATGGGCATCGCCCCCGAGGTGTTCGAGGTCCGGGACGACGACTTCCTCTACGTCCTGCAGGAGAACCCACCCGAGGACCTCCGGGACAAGGTCACCGAGGCCGCGCGGCGCTGCCCGAAGCAGGCCATCACGATCGAGGACTGACCGGACGCGATCCGGTCGACCCCGCCTGCCGCATGAGCACCGTCGCCGTCGTCGGCGCGTCCCTGGCCGGGCTCGCTGCGGCCGACACCCTCCGTCAGGGCGGCCACGACGGCACCATCGTCGTGGTCGACCGCAGCGCGCGGCTGCCCGTGGACCGGCCACCGCTGTCGAAGCAGCTGTTGGCCGGCGAGTGGGAGCCGGAGCGGGCGCACCAGCCGCTGGCGAACAAGGTGGGTGACCTCGGCCTCGACCTGCGCCTCGGCGTGTCGGCCACCGCCCTCGAGGTGGGGTCGCGCACCCTGACGCTGTCGGACGGGTCCTCGCTGGCGGCCGACGCCGTGGTGCTGGCCATGGGAGCGGCGCCCCGACGCCTGCCCGGCCCGCCGCTCGCCGGCGTGCACGTGGTGCGCGACCTCGACGACTGCCTGGCGCTGCGGGCCGACCTCGAGGTCGGTCCGTCGAGGGTGGCGGTGATCGGTGCCGGCTTCATCGGCGCCGAGGTGGCAGCCACGTGCCGGGGCCGGGGACTCGAGGTGAGCATGATCGAGGCGGCCCCCGCGCCGATGGTCCGGGTGCTGCCCGGGGAGATCGGCGGGTTCGTGGCCGACCTGCACCGCGACCAGGGCGTGGACGTGCGCCTGGGTGTCGGGGTCGAGGGCCTCGTCGACGACGGCGCCGGTCGTGTGGCCGGCGTCCGGATGGCCGACGGCACCGTCATCGACGCGGGGGTCGTGGTGGTGGGGATCGGCGTGGTGCCCGAGGTGGACTGGCTGGACGGTTCCGGCCTGGTCCTCGACAACGGTGTCCGGTGCGACGAGACGTGCCTCGCCGCTCCCGGCGTGGTGGCGGCCGGCGACGTGGCGTCGTGGCCGAACCCCCTCTTCGGCGAGGTGATGCGGGTGGAGCAGTGGGAGCACGGCATCGAGATGGGTGAGGCGGCGGGGCGGCGCGTGCTCGCGGGTCTGGCCGACGAGTGGCGCGGGCCGGGTGATCCGTTCCCCGCGGTGCCGTGGTTCTGGTCCGACCAGTACGACCGCAAGATCCAGATGGCCGGCCGACCTGCCGCCACCGACGAGGCCGTCCTCGTGGAGGGCACGATCGAGGAGCGGCGGTTCGCGGTGGCGTTCCGTCGCGGCGACCGCTGTACGGGGGTGCTGGCGGTCAACCGGCCCCGCCACGCGATCCAGGCCCGGATGAAGCTGCAGGCGTCGCTCGACTGGGCGCCGATCGCCGAGATGTTCGGGGTCTGACGATGTTCGCCGCGTTCCTCGCCGTCACCGTGGCCGTCGCCCTCGTCGACTGGGTCGCCGTGGCCACCTCGAACCGGCGGCTCGAGTACGTGTTCAAGCCGCTCACGATGGTGGCGCTCATCGCGGCGGCCGTCGCCCTGCCCGACCCGGCCTCGTCGGGCGCCCGGTGGTGGATCGTCGCCGGGCTCGTCTGCTCGCTCGCGGGCGACGTCTTCCTGATGCTCGACGACCTGTTCGTGCCGGGCCTCGCCAGCTTCCTGGTGGGGCACCTCTGCTACATCGTGGCGCTGGCCCTGCTCGGTCCCTCCATGCCGGCGCTCGCGCTGGGGGTGGTGGTGGTCGTGCTGGCCGCCGGGGTGGTCGGCCGGATCATCGTGCGGGGCGCAGGGCAGCACGACCGGGCGCTGACCCTGCCGGTGACCGCGTACATCACGGCGATCTCCGTGATGGTGGCCACCGCCATCGGCACAGCGATCCCGTTCGCCATCGCCGGTGCGCTCCTCTTCTACCTGTCCGACGCCTGCATCGGCTGGAGCCGGTTCGTGAAGGAGTTCCCGCAGAGCCGGATGGCGATCATCACCACCTACCACCTGGGCCAGATCGGTCTCGTGCTCGCCCTCCTCGGGTGACACCGACCGGCGGGCCGTGAGCACCGGAGTGGAGCGCATGCCGAACGACCTCCTCGAACCCGCCCGCGACCTGCTCGACGGCGTGGTGGACCTGCGCCGCCGCCTGCACCGTCATCCGGAGGTGGGTCTCGACCTCCCGCGCACCCAGGCCGCGGTGGTGGACGCGCTCGACGGCCTCGGCCTCCGGGTGCGCACGGGGTCCGCGCTGTCGTCGGTGGTGGCCGACCTCGAGGGCGGTGCCGGCGACGGCCCGACGATCCTGCTGCGGGGCGACATGGACGCCCTGCCCATGCCGGAGGACACCGGCCTCGAGTTCGCCTCCGAGGTGGACGGGGCGATGCACGCCTGCGGCCACGACGCCCACACCTCGATGCTCGTGGGCGCGGCCCGACTGCTCGCCGCCCGACGCCACGAGCTGCCCGGCCGGGTCCGCTTCATGTTCCAGCCGGGGGAGGAGGGTGAGGGCGGTGCCCTCCGCATGATCGACGAGGGCGTGCTCGACGGTGTGGACGCCGCGTTCGCCCTGCACGTGGCGCCCAACGTGCCGTCGGGGATGGTGGCGCACCGGGCCGGTCCGGTCATGGCCTCGGCGGACGTCCTCGAGATCACCATCACCGGCCGGGGCGGCCACGCGTCCACTCCGCACTGGGCCACCGACCCGGTGCCGGTGGCGTGCGAGGTCGTGCTCGCGTTGCAGTCGATGATCACCCGCACCGTGAACGCGTTCGACCCGGCGGTGCTCACGACCACCATGTTGCGGGCCGGGACCACCGACAACGTGATCCCCGAGTCGGCGCACCTCACCGGCACCCTGCGGGCGGTGAGCGAGGCCACGCGGCACGCGGTGTGGGATCGCATCCGCACGGTGGCCGACGGCATCGCGGCCGCCCACGGCTGCACGGCGGAGGTCACGATCGTGGAGGGCTACGGCGTGACCGAGAACGACCCGGGGTTCACCGAGTTGGCGGCCGGGGTGGCGCGCGACCTGCTCGGGGCAGGCGTGGTGGTGGAGATGCCGTCGCCGGTGATGGGTGCGGAGGACTTCTCCTACGTGCTGCGCGAGGTGCCGGGCTCGATGTGCTTCCTCGGGGTGTGCCCGCCGAGCGAGCCGGACCCGTTCGCCGCGCCGGCGTGTCACTCCAACCGGATGGTGCTCCACGAGGACGCGATGGCCGTGGGGGTGGCGCTCCACGCCGCCGTCGCCACCACCTACCTCACCCGCCCCCGGAAATAGGGGTCCGCAACGCCCGGAACGGGCGCGCAGGACCCGGAGAACCTTCCGCGACGTTCAGCGTGACAGTCGCGCCGCGGCGGCGACGGTGACGGCCATCCGCTCGAGGTGCTGGTCGACGACCTGGGCGCCCACCTCGGTCGGGTGGTCGGCCAGGAACCCGCTGATGCGGCCCGCGAGACCGGGGTCGGTCACCGACCGGACCCCCTCGAGCATGCGGGGCAGCGCGTTCGCGGGGAACCGCTCGCCGATCACCGACCAGTGCTCCTCGACGAACGACCACGCCGCGCCCCCGAGGTCGGGATGAGCGAGGGCCCGCCGCAGGAGATAGGGCGCGTTCTGGGTGCGGACCTCCTCGAGGGCGAGCCGGAGCGTCCGGCCGAAGGCCGCCGGGTCGGGCGTGTCGGCCAGCGCGTAGAGGTACCGCACCTCGTCCTGCGGCGTGCCGGCGTGTCGCCACCGCTCCTCGATCCCGGCGTGGGTCGCTCCGTCGGCGACGGACGCCACCACGTCGAGTGCCGCGGCGGTCAGGGCCGGGTCCGCGGTCCCCGGCAGCCACGCCGGGGTGGCGGCCGCGCCCCCGGCGTCCGACCGGTCGGCCGGTCCGGCGAGGTCGGTGCCGAGGCCCGTCACCCTCGCGGCGGCCCGGCGCACCT
>CAIPVR010000295.1 GCA_903868545.1 uncultured Actinomycetes bacterium | reverse complement strand
GGTGGTCGTCGACCTCGACGTGCGGTTCCTGGCGCCGGCCCGCGTCGGTCCGGTCCGTTCCTCGGTGCGGGCACTCGGGGAGTCGCCGTTCGGTCCGGTGGAGGTGCGCCTGCACGACCTCTCCGACGGTCACCTCGCCACGCTGGCCTACGCCCGGGCCGTGCGGGCCCCGCACGGGTCGAACCCCCCGGAGGGGCCGCGCCGGGGGATCAGCTGAGCGGCGCGACTTCGTCCGCGATGCGGCTCCGCTGCCAGCCCCGGTAGCCGAACAGCAGATCGTTCTGTTTCGCCCGCTTGAACAGGACGTGGGCGTCGGAGTCCCAGGTGAAGCCCACGGCGCCGTGGATCTGGATGTTGTCGCCGGTGACGGCGACCGCGGCCTCCGCCATCCAGGCCTTGGCGATGGCGGCGCTGCGGTCGGCGTGCTCGTCGTCGACATCGGCGGCCCACGCCGCGTGGTGTACCCCCACCCGGCCCATCTCGAGTGCGTGGAGCATGTCGACCAGCTTGTGCTGGATCACCTGGTGCTTCGACAGGGGTACGTCGAACTGGACCCGCACGTCCGCGTAGGCGGTGGCCATGGCCAGGGCGGCCTCGCACACGCCGACGAGTTCGGCGGCGAGGCCGACGGCCATGGTGTCCGCCACGCGTCGCCAGAGGTCGCGGTGGTCGCCGTCGTGTCCGACCGGCTCGGCGACCGTGCCGTCGAGCTCCAGGCGACCGGCCCGCCGACTCGGGTCGAGCAGCGCCACGCCCAGGGTGGTGGGTCGTTCCACGAGAAAGGTGCCGATGCCGTCGTCGGTTCGGGCGGCCACGATCGCCACGTCGGCGACATCCGCGTCGAGCACCACGGGTTTCGTCCCGTGGAGGGTCCAGTCGGCGCCCTTGCGGACCGCTCGGGTGCGGACGTTGCCGACCGGGTCGCCGTGGCCGGCCTCCTCGAGCGCGAGCACGCCCACCCGCCCGCCGGTCGCGAGGTCGGCGAGGAGGTCGTCGAGGCCGAGGAGGCGCGCTGCGGCGGTCGCGCCGACCGCGGAGGAGAGGAACGGTCCGGGCGCGGTGACACGGCCCAGCTCCTCGAGGACGACGACGGCGTCGACGAGGCCGAGCCCGAGGCCGCCGTGGGCCTCGTCGACCAGCATCCCGGCCCAACCGAGCTCCACCATCCGGCCCCAGAGCTCGCGGGTGGCCGGGTCGGTCGCCAGGGGGTCGCCGTCGACGGCGGCCCGCACGATCCCGTCGGCGACCGCGTCGTCCAGCACCGAGCGCACCGCGGCACGCAGCTGGTCCTGCTCCGCAGAGAAGATGAAGTCCATCGGACGGACGGCCCCCCGGCTCGGTCGGTCTCCGTGGCGCATGACACTAGCGTTAGATTGCCGGCATGGACTTCTCGCTGTCGGTGGAGGACGTGGCCTTCCGCGACGAACTCCGGGCCTGGCTCGCGAAGGAGATGCCGGCATTCCTCGAGGAGTGGTCCGTCCCGGACGCGGACCCGGACGACGAGGACGCCGACGAGGTCGGCGACGGCGAGACCGGGGCCGAGGGCTTCGACCGCACCCAGGAGCGGCGCCGGGCGTGGCAGCGTCTGCTCGACGAGGGGCGCTGGGCGGCGGTGAACTGGCCGGTCGAGTGGAACGGCCGTGCCGCCACCCCGACCCAGAACGCGATCTACTCCGAGGAGATGGCCCGGGCCCGGGCGCCCGGGATCTACAACGCCAACGGCATCTGGCAGATCGGGCCGATGATCATCACCTGGGGGACCGAGGAGCAGAAGGCCCGCTGGCTGCCCACGATCCTGTCGGGGGAGGAGCACTGGTGCCAGGGCTTCAGCGAGCCCGAGGCCGGCTCCGACCTCGCCAACATGCGCACCACCGCCATCCTGGACGGCGACCACTACGTGGTGAACGGCCAGAAGACGTGGTGCTCCTCCGCGCACCTCGCGCGCTGGGGCTTGTTCCTGCTCCGCACCGACCCCACGGCCTTCGAGCGGGGGGTCAAGCACGAGGGCATCACTGCGTTCGTGATCGACATGACCACGCCGGGCATCGAGTGCCGGCCCATCCGTGACCTCACCGGCGACACGATGCTCAACGATGTGTTCTTCACCGACGCCCGCATCCCTGTCGAGCACCGGCTCGGTGGGGAGGGCGAGGGGTGGCAGGTGGCCATGACCACGCTCGGCCATGAACGGGTGGGTACCGCCGGGCTCTCGGTGTCGATGGCCACGGACCTCCGGCGGGTGATCTCGCTCGCCGCCTCCGAGAACCCCGATGCGCTGCGCGATCCGGCCCTCCGGGACCGCCTCGCGGGCGCCTTCATGGAGATCGAGCTCACCCGGCTGCTCAACTACCGGGCCCTCACGAAGATCAGCCAGGGCCTGCCGAACTGGCCCGAGGTGCCGCTCGCGAAGCTGCAGTGGTCGTCGATCGCCCAGAACCTCGCCGAACTGGCGCTCGACCTGTTCGGCCCGGCGGGCGTACTCGGTCCCGGCGCTGCCGGTGCGCCCGACGACGGTCGCTGGGCCCGCAACTACGCCTGGCAGCGCTACACGTCGATCGGGGCGGGCGCCACCGAGATCCAGAAGAACATCATCTCCAAGAAGGCCCTGAAGTCCGCCCGCGCCGCTCGATGACTCCTGGACCGCCGTTCCCCGGGACCGTCGACGGCCTGCTCGACCTCCGCGCCGGTGACGGGTCGGCCGGCCTGATCGAGGTGGGCACTGTCGGGGTGGGCACTGCCGGGGTGGGCACTGTCGAGGGTGACGCCACGTTCGGTGGCCGCTGGACCTGGCGGGAGGTGGTCGAGGCCGCCGACCGGGTGGGCGCATGGCTCCGGTC
>CAIPVR010000294.1 GCA_903868545.1 uncultured Actinomycetes bacterium | reverse complement strand
GCCCCGCCCCCCAGGTCCCTCGTCCGGCGCAGCTCCAGTCCCGCCGCTCCGAACGCACCCACCGTCCGGTGCCGGTCGTCGGTGGCCACCACCACGTGGTCGATGCGGCGGACACCGTTCGGGTGCGGCGTTCCGCCACCGGGGTCCGGTACCTCCGGCGCCGGCCGGTCGGCGATGCCGTCGAGGTCGCCGGGCACGTCGTGGAGCGACCAGCCGAGCACCCCGCCGCCGGTGCCCGTGAGCCGGAGCGTGGTCCGGCCGAGCGTGACGTCGCCGGCCGTCCCGACGGCGCGGACCGTGAACCCGGCGGCCGCCCACGCCCCGGGGTCGTCGCCCAGGACGATGCCCTCCAGTTGGTGCGGGCGCGTCACCCGTCGCCCTCCCTCGCCGCGGCGTAGGCGGCCAGGGTGCGTTCGCGGGCCGCGGCGTGGTCCACCACCGGTGCCGGGTAGGTGTCGCCGAGGACCACGCCGGCCGCGGCCAGTTCCAGCGGACCCAGCTCCCAGGGCGCGTGGAGCGCCCGCCGGTCGAGCGATGCGAGCTCCGGCACCCAGCGCTTGACGTACTCTCCGTCGGGGTCGAACTTCCGGCCCTGTGCCACCGGGTTGAAGATCCGGAAGTAGGGCGCCGCGTCGGGGCCGGTGCCGGCCACCCACTGCCAGTTGCCGACGTTCTGGCTGGGCTCGTAGTCCACGAGCAGCTCCCGGAAGTGGGCCTCGCCGAGGCGCCAGTCGATCAGCAGGTCCTTCACCAGGAAGCTGGCGGTGATCATCCGCACCCGGTTGTGCATCCAGCCGGTGGCGGCGAGTTGGCGCATGCCGGCGTCGACGATCGGGTAGCCGGTGCGCCCCTCGGCCCACGCGGCGAGCCCGTCCGGGTCGTCGCGCCAGGTCACCCGGTCCATCTCCGGCTTCAGGGCGTGCCGGCCCAGCCGTGGTTCCTCCCACAGCAGGTGGGCGTACCAGTCCCGCCAGGCGAGCTGGCGCACGAAGGCGGCCCGGCCGGGCGTGGTGGTCCCCACCACCTCCGCGACCCGGCGCGGCGACAGCGTTCCCCAGCGCAGGTCGGCCGACAGGTGCGAGGTGCCCGCGTCGTCGGCCGGGAGGTCGCGACGCTCGGGATAGTGGTCGACCCGGGCGAGCCAGTCGCCGAGTCGCTCCGCCGCCGCGTCGGCACCCGGCGCCATCACCGGCGTGGAGTGGGGGCGGGGGAGGGGGTCGGGGGCGGCGCCGGGTAGCCCGGCCGGGTCCACCAACGTCGCCGCCGTGGCCTCGGGCCACGGTTCCGCCGGCGTGGCCGCCCACACCTTGTGGAACGGGGTGAAGACCCGGTGGGTGCGCCCGCTCGAGGGCGAGATCACCGCTCCGGGCGGGTGCAGGAGGTTGCCCCAGTGGGTGCCGACGTGCCGCCCCGCCGCCCGCAGGGCCTCGACCACCGCCCGGTCGCGCCGTCGGGCGTACGGCGACACGTCGAGGTCGAACTCCACCCCGTCGGCGTCGATGGCGGCGGCGACCGACGGCACCACCTCCGCCGGGTCGCCGTGGCGGACGAGGAGCCCGCCGCCCCGGGCGCGCAGGTCGTCGTCGAGCGAGGCCAGGTGGCCGAACAGGAGGTCGCGGCGCAGCGGACCGGCGCCGCCGAGCGCCACCGGGTCGAGGACGTGGAGTGCGAGGACGGGCGCGCCGCTGCGGGTGGCGGCGGACCAGGCGGGTTGGTCCTCGAGCCGCAGGTCGCGGCGGAACCACACGATCCGGGGACGGGGAGACTCGGAGGAGGGCATGCCCGTCGGCCAACAACGGAGGGGCGCCGGCCCATCCCGGGGGGCCTCAGCGGAGTGGGTGCGGCCGCCCGGAGGGCGGCCCGCCCGCCACGGGGGCGGGCACGTCGGTCAGGAGTTGCGCCCCGCGTTGGGCTTGCGCCCGTGGTTCGCCTTCTTGCGACGCGCGTTGTTCTTCTTCTTCTGGGTGCGCTTCGACATAGGGCTGCCAACGTAGCGGAGGGGGGACCGGCGCTCCAGACGGGCCCGATCCCCCTACGCTGGGCCCGTGGCGCGCGGGGGCGTGACACGCCCGGGGGGTCCACGGTGAGCACCGACATCGACGACGCAACACCTTCGCCGGCGGCCGGGGAGCGTCCCGACCGTCCGGCCGCCCAGCCCAGCGGTGCCTACGTGCTCGCCGCGCTGCTGGGGGGCGCCGGCGTGATCCACCTGGTGGAGGCGGCCGCGCACGTGGGCGGCGGCAGCTGGGTCGACCCGGTCGCCTTCGCCGCCGCGGGGTGGGCGCAGGTGGCCATGGCGCTGCTGATGGTCGCCGGCCGCGGCAGCCGTGCGCTCTACGGCCTCTCCGTGGTGGCCAACGCGGCCTTCGTGGGGGTGTGGGCGCTCAGCCGGACCGTCGGCCTTCCCGTGGGATCCCACGTCGGGGTGGTGGAGCCCGTCGGCCTCGCCGACGGGACCTGCGTCGCCCTCCAGGTGGCGGCCGTGCTGGTGGCGGTGGCGCTCCTCGTGGCGCCGGACCGGCTGCGCCTGGGTGTGGCCTTCCCGTCGATGGCCGCGGTGGCCGTCCTCGCGCTCGCGACGCTGCCGCTGGTGGCGGCCGACGGGGAGGGGGACACCGGGGGTCACTCGCACGGGGGCGGCACCGACGCGGCCGGCCACGCGGCCGAGATGGCGGCGGTCGACGCGGTCCGCTGCGACCGCGGGTTCAACCCGGCCGACTACTGGTCCTCGGCGCCCGAGATGGGGGTGGACACCTACCTGGGCGGTGCGATGGCCGCGCACGAGTTGGCCGGGGGGACGAGCGTGCTGGACCGGGCGCGAGCGGCCGATGCCGGCGACGGTTCACCCGGGCTCGACGCCCTGGTGGCCGCCACCTCGAACGCCGGCGACGGCGAGGTGGCCGCGGCCGGGCTGGTCAACGCCCTGGCCCGGGCCGACGAGTCCGACTACCAGGCATGGGTCCGCTGGATGGGCCGCATGGCGGTCGCGGGCACGCCTGCCGCGCACTCGCACGGTGATCCCGCTGCGGGCGCGGGGATCAACGCCGCGGCCCCCGACGACTCCGGCCACGGCGGTCACGCCGGGCCGCAACCCTGGGTGGCCATGGTCGACCAGGGAACCTGTGTGCAGCTGGCCGAGCAGTTGGAGGTGGCCCGCAGCACGGCGGCGAAGTTCCCCACGGCGGCCGACGCCCAGGCCGGTGGGTGGGTCAAGGTCACTCCCTACGTGCCCGGGATCGCCGCGCACTACATGAACTACTCGATGGTGGACGGCACCTTCGCGGTGGACGAGCCGGAGATGCTCCTCTACGACGGCGAGGGCCCGTCGGCCCGCATCGTGGGGCTGAGCTACTACCTGGTGCACGACGGTGAGGCCGAACCGACGCAGGGCTTCGCCGGCCCCAACGACCACTTCCACCGCCACCAGGGCCTGTGCACGAAGGCAGGCGCCGGGGTGATCGGTGACTCCACGACCACCGCCGAGGAGTGCGCCGCCATGGGCGGGGTGAAGTCCAACGGCAGCAAGGGTTGGATGTCCCACGCCTGGGTGGTGCCGGGCTGCGAGAGCCCGTGGGGGGTGTTCAGCGGTGCCAACCCGCTGCTGGACCAGGCGCTGTCCCGTGCCTCCGGCCAGAACGGGGGTGGGTGTTCGGCATCCTCGGTGCGGGACCGGTACGACCTGCGCCCGGGCTCGCCGACCGGCACGGGTGAATCCGCCTCCGGCGGCGACTGACCCGCCTCAGGACGTCGGGTGGGCGCTCGCCCAGGACAGCAGCTCGTCGACCGGCCAGGTGTTGATGATCCGGGCGGGCTCGATGCCGTGCTCCGCGGCCAGGTCACAGCCCCACGGCTGCCATTCGAGCTGG
>CAIPVR010000293.1 GCA_903868545.1 uncultured Actinomycetes bacterium | reverse complement strand
GGCGGACGGTGCCGAGCTCGTCGCCGCGGGACTGCCCGAGGGTGACGCCGTGCGGGTGCTCCCGGTGGACGCCTCCGGCGTCGGGCCGGCCGCCGCCTGACCGGCCGTCGCCGGGCGGTCATCCCCGGTGCCCACCCGCCACGTCGGCGGCCACGCCGAAATCCCGACTAGAGCGGTCGGGAATCGGGCCCTATGCTGCGCCGGTCCGCCACCGGCGTGTCGACGCCGCGGAACCCAGCACAGGAGCAGCGACATGAGCGAGCAGTGGGGCTTCGACACCCGCCAGATCCACGCCGGGGCCGAGCCCGACCCCGCCACCGGTTCCCGGGCCACGCCGATCTACCAGACCACGGCCTACCAGTTCCGTGACTCGGAGCACGCGGCGAACCTCTTCGCCCTGGCCGAGATCGGCAACATCTACACCCGCATCATGAACCCGACCCAGGGTGTGGTGGAGGCCCGGGTGGCGAGCCTGGAGAACGCCACCTCGACCGCCGTGGGCCTGCCGGGCGCACTCGTGGTGAGCTCGGGTCAGGCGGCGGAGACCTTCGCCATCCTCAACCTCGCCGAGGCCGGCAGTCACATCGTGAGCTCGGCGGCGCTCTACGGGGGCACCTACAACCTGTTCCACTACACATTGCCCAAGCTCGGTATCGACGTGTCGTTCGTCGAGGACCCCGACGACCTCGACGCCTGGGCCGAGGCGGTGCAGCCGAACACGAAGGCCTTCTACGGCGAGGGCATCGGCAACCCGAAGAACGACATCCTCGACATCGCCGCGGTGTCGGAGGTGGCGCACGCCCACGGGGTGCCGCTCATCGTCGACAACACCGTCGCCACGCCGTACCTGCTGAACCCGCTCGACCACGGCGCCGACATCGTGGTGCACTCCGCCACGAAGTTCCTCGGCGGCCACGGCACGGCGATCGCCGGTGCGATCGTCGACGGCGGCAGCTTCGACTTCTCCCAGAACGACAAGTTCCCGCAGTTCACCGAGCCCGACCCGAGCTACCACGGCCTCGCCTACTGGCCCGCCCTGGGTGCCGGGTCCTACATCATCAAGGCCCGGGTGCAGTTGCTGCGCGACATCGGCGCCTCGAGCAGCCCCTTCAACGCGTTCCTGCTGATCCAGGGCATCGAGACCCTGTCGCTGCGGATGGAGCGCCACGTGGCCAACGCCCAGGTGGTGGCCGAGTACCTCGCGGCGCACGACCAGGTGGAGTCGGTGGCGTACGCCGGCCTGCCCTCCAGTCCGTACCACGCCCGGGCGCAGCGCTACACGCCGAAGGGCGCCGGTTCGGTGCCGGCGTTCGTCATCAAGGGCGGCCGGGAGGCCGGGAAGAAGTTCGTGGAGGCCCTCGAGCTGCACAGCCACCTCGCCAACATCGGTGACGTGCGCAGCCTGGTGATCCACCCGGCGTCGACCACGCACAGCCAGCTCACCGAGGCCGAGCAGGTGACCACGGGCGTGGACCCCGGCCTCATCCGGCTCTCGGTCGGCCTCGAGACGGTCGAGGACATCATCGAGGATCTCGACAAGGGCTTCGCCGCCGCCCGCGGCTGAACCCGACCGCTGCATCCGCCGCCTCCGTGGTGCGGTACG
Source organism: uncultured Actinomycetes bacterium (assembly GCA_903868545.1). Lineage (GTDB taxonomy): Bacteria > Actinomycetota > Acidimicrobiia > Acidimicrobiales > Microtrichaceae > CAIPVR01. The sequence continues at coordinate 61,368 of CAIPVR010000293.1, read as the reverse complement.
GCACCTCCGGGTGCCGTTCCGCACCACAGCCTTGCGGGGGTGGGAGCTCCCGCCGCGCTGCCCGGGCGTCCCGCTGCGCTAGTGGTCGATGCGGACCGACGGCACCCCGAACGCCACCGTGAGGGTCGCGGGCATGCCGAGCAGGTCGACCGGATCGCCGAGCGGTTCGGCCGACCCGAGCGCGAGCACCTGCCCCTTGAACTCGCCGGTGCTGATGGCGAGCTCGATCGTGGCGCCCGCATCTCCGGCTCCCGCATCGACCACGACCGCGTCGTAGTCGCCGTCGGGGAGGAGCGGGGCGGGTTCGTCGGCGGGGTCCACGGCCCCACCCTACGCAGCGCACGGAGGTGGGCCCCGACGCGGACGGGCCCGCCCCCGGAGGGGCGGGCCCGTGGCGTCGCGGCGGGCGGTCGGTCAGCCGACCGGCGACTTCGACAGGTCGATCTCGCCCTTGGCGACCTCGTCCTGCTGCGCCTTGGGGAGCTGCTCCACCACGATGTCCTGCAGCGAGTAGCTGACGTCGCCGGGGTAGGCGGTGACGCCCATCTCCGGGTAGTCGAGGCCCACCAGCTCGTCCTCGACCGAGGAGCGGATGCCGCCCTTGGTGACGGCGTTCTGGATCTTGAAGAAGGCGAAGGCCACCCCGAAGATCACGGTCCAGATGACCGCCACGCCGATGGCCTGGGCGATCAGCTGCTTCCCGCCGAGCGAGACGTCGTAGAGGATCCCCGTGACCCCGGCGTCGCCGTTGTCGGTGAGGTTCCACTGGGCGCCGTAGTCGCCGGTGGAGAAGATGCCGAGGGCGAGGACGCCGAAGGAGCCGCAGATACCGTGCACGGCCACGGCCCCGACCGGGTCGTCGATGCCGCGGCGCTCGACGAAGAACACCGCCTCGACCACGAGGAGGCCGGCGAGCAGCCCGATGAGGGCGGCCGCCCACGGGTCGACGAAGGCGCAGGGGGCGGTGATGGCCACCAGGCCGGCGAGGAGGCCGTTGGCGATCATGCCGGGATCGGGCTTGCCCGTCCGCTTCATGATCCAGAACATGGAGGCCACCAGGCCGAAGGCCCCGGCGATGCCGGTGTTGACCGCGGCCACGGTGAAGCGCACGTCGGTGCCGGCGAAGGTGGAGGCGGCGTTGAAGCCGAACCAGCCGAACAGCAGGATCATGGCGCCGAGGATGGCCATGGGGATGTTGTGGCCGGGCAGCGCACGGGCCTTGCCGTCCTTGCCGAACTTCCCGATCCGGGGACCGATCACCAGCGCGCCGGCCAGGGCGGCCACGCCACCCACGGCGTGCACCACGCCGGAGCCGGCGAAGTCCACGTAGCCGAAACCGAGGCCCATGCTGTTGCCCAGCTGGCTGAGCCAGCCGCCGCCCCAGGTCCATGCACCGAAGATCGGGTAGTAGATGGCGCCGCAGAACAGGCCCCAGACGATGAAGCTCTTGAACTTCCAGCGCTCGGCCATGGAGCCCGTGGGGATCGTCGCCACGGTGTCCATGAACGCCACCATGTACAGGAAGAACGCGGCGATCGGGACGAGCAGCTCGGACGGGATGTTGTTGAGGGCGAAGGCGTCACCCGCGGTCCACAGGAACACCCAGCTGCCGCTGCCGAGCAGCGGGCCGCCGAGGGCTTCCTCGAAGCCGAAGTAGCCGGGGTAGCTGTAGCCGCCGAACATCAGCGGGAAGCCGATGAAGAAGAACCCGACGAACCCGAGGCCGAAGATGGCCAGGTTCGTGGTGACCACGTGGGCGGCGTGCTTGGAGCGGCAGAAGCCGGTCTCCACCAGTGCGAAGCCGGCCTGCATGAAGATCACCAGCGCGGCGCCGATGACGATCCACAACAGGTTGAGGCTGATGCCGATGTCCGACGCCGCGGGGATGGCCCCGGCCGGGAACACCGGCTCGGGTGCATCCTGTGCCATCGCCACGGCCGGCATGGCCAGCAGCGTGCCTGCGATGGCCAGGCCGGTCAGCAGCTTGGCCTTTCGTGTCCTGAACACCAGGGAGTCCTCCAGTCGTCCGACGAACCCGACGCAGCGCGCGGCTTCGGCCCGAGACCGCACCACGGTCGGCACGGCCACCTGGGCGCCCGTCGGGGCCCCCGGGATGCGGGCAACGTAGGAAGCGACTGTTTCGCCGGTGTTTCCGTCGACGTAACCGGCTGTGAACGCCGTCGGTGGTCCCGGTCCGGGGCCCGCCGGCCGCTCGTTCACGCCGGCCGGCGGCCCAGCGTGCGGGGGTTCAGGCTCCTGCGGTCGAGCGAGAACGGCTTCTCCACCAGCAGGAACAGCACGAGCGCGCCCGCCACGGTGAGGGCGAACACCGGGACCATCAGCACCCAGAACGCCCAGCCCGCCTCGCCGTCGGGTGCCCACACCTGCTCGAGGCCGAGGAAGAAGCCCTGCAGCACCAGCGAGTGGATCAGGTAGTACGAGTAGCTGATGTTGCCGAGGTAGCGCAGCGGCGTCCACGAGAACCACTGCCGCATGCGTCCGTCGACGGCGAAACACCCTGCGCACAGCACCGGCCAGAGCACCAGCATGGCGGCCACCCGGGGGAGGCCCTGGAGGAGGGTGCCGGCCAGGATCGGGGCCAGCACCAGGGCGGTGGGCAGCGCGGCGCTCGAGAGGCGGTCGAGCCGACGGATCCGGTCGGGGTCGTCCTGTTCGGAGGGCCAGCGGAACCGGAGCCACTCCCACACCAGCATCCCGCCGAAGAACATGCAGAGCCGCGGGTGGGTTCCCGAGATGAAGCCGCCGAGGAGGAGCGTGCCGAGGGCGAACCGCCGCAGCAGCCGCACCCGTTCGGGCGACGTGCGCTCCCGGAGGTGCAGCCTGGAGATGAACACGGGGACGGTCAGGTAGAAGAACACCTCGTAGCTGAGGGACCACGCCACCGTGATGAACGCCTCGACCGGGAGGATGCCCGGGAGGAACAGGGCCTGGAAGCCGAGGTAGACGGCCATCTGGACCGGCTGGCGCGGGAACTCGGGGCTGGCCGAGGGCATGGCGAGTGCGAGCAGCACGTAGGCGCCGAGCACCACGAGGAACGTGGGGTAGAGGCGCCGGAGGCGCCGTCTCATGAACGGTCGGTAGGCCTGCTCCCGGTCCATCAGGTTCCCGTAGATCAGGAACCCGGAGAGCACGAAGAAGAGGTCGACGCCGATGTTGCCGGCGTCGCCGATACGGACCGCCAGCGGACCCGTGACGGAGGCGTCGGTGATCCACGGCCGGATGCGGTCGGCGTAGTGGACGAAGAACACGAGCAGGACCGCGAGGCCCCGGAGCCCCTCCATGGACGCGAGCCGGGACGGCCCGCCCCGGCCCAGCTCCAACTGGTCGTGCCACCACGTGGTGCGGCCCATGGACGGGTGAAGGTACCGCTCAGCCGGCCCGGCGGAGGGTCACATCGTCTCCGCGAAGCTCACGTGACCCTCGCCGCGGATCACGTTCTTGAGGAGTTTCCCGCTCGCGTTCCGCGGCAGCTTGCCGTCCCAGCGCTCCACGTAGGCGGGCACCTTGAACGAGGCCAACGTGGCGGCCACCCACTCCCGCACCGCCGCGTCGGACAGCTCCACGTCCGGTGCCACCTCGATCACCGCCTTGACCTCCTCGCCGAGCTCCGGGTGCGGCACACCCACCACCGCGGCGTCGGCGATGTCGGGGTGTTCCACCAAGCGGTTCTCGATCTCCACGCAGTAGACGTTCTCGCCGCCCCGGATCAGCATGTCCTTGGCCCGGTCCGTGATGAACAGGTAGCCCTCGTCGTCGAGGTGGCCCACGTCGCCGGTGTGCAGCCAGCCGTCGATGACGGTGGACGCCGTGGCCTCCGGCTTGTTCCAGTAGCCCGGCATGATGATCGGGCCCCGCAGCAGCACCTCGCCGGTGGCGCCGGTCCCCAGGTGGGTGCCGTCGGGCCCGGCGACGGCCACGTCGACCACCGGCACCGGCAGGCCCACCGAGTCGGGCTTGCGGAGCGAGTCGGCCCCCGTGAGCGTGGTCGCCACCGACGACGACTCGGTCAGGCCGTACGCATTGGTGGTGGCCTTCACGTTGGGGAAGGTCTCGCGGATGCGACGCTGGAGCTCGTCGGCCGACGGCGACCCGCCGAAGCTCACCGAGATCACCGAGGACGTGTCGTAGGTGTGGCGGTCGGGGTGCTCGCACGCCCGCCAGATCATCGTGGGCACCGTGGCCCAGATCATCACCCGTTCCCGCTCGATCAGTTCGAAGGCGGCCTCCGGGGTGAAGCGGCCGTCGATCATGACCATCTTCATGCCGGCCATCATCCCGACCACCAGGCCGGAGTGGCAGCCCGAGACGTGGAACAGCGGGGACGTGAACAGGCTGACCGGTTGGCCGCCGCTCCGGCCGCTCCCGCCGCCCGCCGTGTCGTCGTCGTCCGCTGTGTCGTCGCCGTCGTCGCCGGGCCCGGCGGGTGTGGTCATCGCGCCGAGGGTGAGGAGGAAGATCGTGTTCTGGAGGTTGGCCACCATGTTGCGGTGGGTGGAGATCGCGCCCTTGGGTCGCCCCGTGGTGCCCGACGTGTAGAAGATCACCGCCGGGTCGTCCTCCGCGATGGGGACGGTGGGGAAGCCGTCGTGCGGTGTGGTGGTCAACTCGTCGAAGCGGTGCAGCTTGGTGCCCGCGTACGCAGCGGGGTCCGCGTCCACGAGGTGGACCCGCTCGAGGGTGTCGATCCCCTCCACCCGGTCGGCCACCCGTTCGAAGCGCTTGCGGTCGGCCACGAGCACCTTCGCGCCGGAATCCTCCAGCCCGTACACGATCTCGTCCTCGTTCCACCATCCGTTCAGGCCCACGAGCACCGCGCCGAGGTTCACCGTGGCCCAGAACGTGATGCACCACTCGGGGTTGTTCTGGCTCAGTACGGCCACGCGGTCGCCCGGGCGCACACCGGCGGCGGCGAGGCCCGCGGAGGTGGCGTTGGACAGTTCGGTGAAGTCGGCGAAGGTGATCCGCCGGTCGCCGTGGACGAGGAACTCCTTGTCGCCGTGGGCGGGGCCGAACGTGGCCACCGTCCGCAGGTCGGCGAACCGGTCCTTGTAGACCTTCATCGGGTGGCCGTCGACCTCGTCGGTCTCGACCACCTCGAACGGACCACCCGGCCCGGTGAGCAGGGCGCGGACGTCGTCGACGGTGCTCATGTGCGGTTCCCCCTCGGCCCGGGGACCACTCCCGTGCCGGGGCAGAGTCTCGCGCCGGTGGCCGCCGTCGTGTGCTGCACTGTGGGCCCGTGAGCCGAACTCCCGACGCCCTCGTGGACGTGGGCCCGCCCGACGCCTGGGTGCCGGGGCCGGGACTGCCGCCCTGGCTGGTGCCCGACCGCGCCAACAACAACCTCGACCTGTGTCGTCACGACGACGAGCTCGTCCTCGCCTGGCGCACGGCGCCGAGCCACTTCGCCTCGGACCGGGCCCGGCTCCACGTGGTGCGCGGTCGCCCCGGCGCATGGCGCCACGAACTCACCGTGGCCGTGGGTCGCGACGTCCGTGAGCCCCGTCTCGTGGAGTGGCGGGGCCGGCTCCTCATGTACTGGTTCACCGCCGGCACCGCTCCGCTGCGGTTCGAGCCGGACCGGATCTGGGTGTCGGAGCGCCGGGCGGAGGGCGACTGGACCGAGCCGCTCGCGATCTCCGGAGAGGACCACGTGGTGTGGCGCGTGCGTCCGGTGGGCGGATGCCTGCTGATGTCGGTGTACCGCCATGCCGGCCGGCTCTTCACTGCGCACCCGGTACCGCTGTCGGTGGAGCTCTGGACCTCCGACGACGGCCTCCACTGGGAACCCGCGGACCCGGCCTCGCCCGAGGTGCACCACGGCGGATCCGAGTCGGAGTTCGTCGAGCGCTCGGACGGGTCGCTGGCGGTGGTGGTCCGCAAGGAGGGCCCGGCCGGCGGATGGGGCTCCGACATCGGGGTGGCGCCGGCGGGTCGACCGACCGAGTGGCGGCTGCACGGGGACCCCCGGAAGCTCGACTCCCCGTTCCTGTTCCGGGACGGTGACCGGACCTTCCTGGTGACGCGCCGCCAGCGGGCGCTGGGCGGCCGGTTCGACCTGGGGTTCCGCCGGGGTTCCGACGCGCTGCGGACGCGGCTGTACCAGGTGGCCTACTCCGCCACCCCGAAGTGCACGGCGCTCTACGAGGTGCATCCCGAGGAAGGACGGCTCACCTGGCTGGCCGACCTGCCGTCCGCCGGCGACACCGCGTTCGCGGCGGCGGTCCCGCTCGGGGGGCACCGGTGGCTGGTCGCCAACTACACGAGTCCCCCGGTGCGGACATGGTGGCCGTGGGCGCTGGCCCAGGTGCGCCCGACCGCGATCACCGCCGTCGAGGTGGACCTGTCAGCCCTCTTCCGGTGACCCGGCGGGGATCCACACCCACCGGCCGTGGCGGGCCGGCTCCACCCGCACCTCCCGGCCCTCCTCCCAGCCCACCGCGGCGCACGCCCGCAGCAGCACGGTCATCGACCGCTCGTTGGAGGTCGCCACGAAGAACCTCCGGGCCCGGTCACCGGCCCGGAAGCGGCGGAGGTAGTCGGTGACCGCCGTCGTCCCGGTGCCGCCGCGGGCCCACGGCTGGAGGAAGTACTCGAGGTTCCGCGACAGGGGGTTCGGTCCCACGTAGCCAGCGCGCCGGCCGTCCACCTCCACCAGCGCCGCGGGGGCCCGGGGTGCGGCGAGGGCCCGGGCCGGGGCGACGACGAGCTGCAGCGGTGCCTCCAGCCGGTGGTACTGGCGGCCCACCTTCTCGGGATCGAGGCCGACGGCGAGCAGCCACGGGGCGTCGGACGCCCGGGCCCGGCGGAGTGTCACCGTGCGCTCGGTCCGTCCGTCCACGGCACCGTCCCGTCGTGGTCGCTCGCCCCGTGGGTCGCTCAGACGAGCAGCCCGAGGACGTGGTCGACGCAACGGGTGAGGGCCGCCACGTCGTCGGGGTCGATGGCCGGGAACAGCGCGACCCGCAGCTGGTTGCGGCCGAGCTTGCGGTACGGCTCCACGTCGAGGATGCCGTTGTCGCGCAGCACCGCCGCGAGCTGCGCCGCGTCCACCCGGTCGTCGAAGTCGATGGTGGCCACCACGTGGGACCGCTTGGCCGGGTCCGTCACGAACGGGGTGGCCAGTTCGTGGGCGTCGGCCCAGTCGTAGATCGTGGCCGCCGAGCGGTCGCAGCGCCCGGCAGCGAACTCGAGCCCGCCGTTTTCCAGGACCCATCCCACCTGCTCCACGGCGAGGAACAGCGTGGCGAGCGCGGGCGTGTTGTAGGTCTGGTCCTTGCGGGAGTTCTCCAGTGCGATCCCGAGGTCGAGCGAGGCCGGGGTCCAGCGGCCGGCGGCACCGATGCGCTCGACGCGTTCGATCGCGGCGGGTGACAGTGCCGCGATCCACAGACCGCCGTCGGAGGCCAGGCACTTCTGGGGGGCGAAGTAGTACGCGTCGACCTGCGATGCGTCGAGGCGGAGGCCGCCGGCGGCCGAGGTGGCGTCGACCAGCACGAGCGCGCCCGGGTCCGCGCCGTCGGGTCGAACCGGGGTCATCGCCACGCCGGTGGAGGTCTCGTTGTGCGTGAGGCAGTAGGCGTCGACACCGGGGGAGGCGACCGGGAGCGGATGGTCACCCGGCTCGGCACTGATCACCTCGGGCTCGCCGAGGTGCGGAGCGGCGCGAACCGCGGTGGCGAACTTGGAGGAGAACTCGCCGAAGGCGAGGTGCTGGCTGCGTTCCTCCACGAGCCCGAAGGTGGCCACGTCCCAGAAGACGGTGGTGCCGCCGTTGCCGAGGACCACCTCGTAGCCGTCGGGCAGCGACAGCAGCTCGGCGAGGCCGTTGCGGAGTTCACCCACCTTGAAGCGAACCGCCGCCTGCCGATGGCTGGTCCCGAGGAAGTGCCCGGCGGAGCCGGAGAGCATGTCGATGGCCTCGGCGCGCACCTTCGACGGGCCGCAGCCGAAGCGTCCGTCGCGGGGCAGGAGGTCGTCGGGCAGGGCGATGTCGGGGGTGCTGCTCACGGCCACAAGTGTCGCGGCCGTCGGCGGCGACGGCGAACCGGTTGACCGGGAGTGCGGCGCGCCCGACCGGTGGGCCGGGCGGAGCCGTCGGCCGGGGTCGCGGCCCGGGACCGGTCGGGAATCCGGTTCCGGCGCCCCGGGGCGGCGCCGCTAGCGTTCGGCCCATGAGCACACCCGCCACGGGCCGCATCGCCCGACGAGTCGCCGCCATCGCCCCGTCCGCCACCCTGGCGGTGGACGCGAAGGCCAAGGCGCTGAAGGCGGCGGGGGAGCCGGTGATCGGCTTCGGTGCCGGCGAACCCGACTTCGCCACGCCCGACTACATCGTGGAGGCCGCGGTGGCGGCCTGCCACGACCCCCGCAACCACCGTTACACCCCGGCGCCCGGACTGCCCGAGCTGCGGGAGGCGGTGGCGGCGAAGACCCTCCGCGACTCCGGCGTGGAGGTGGCGCCCTCGCAGGTGGTGGTCACCAACGGCGGCAAGCAGGCCGTGTACGAAGCGATCCTGGCCGTGGTCGACGACGGCGACGAGGTCCTCCTGCCCGCCCCCTACTGGACCACGTACCCCGAGCCGATCCGCCTCGCCGGTGGCGTGCCGGTGGTGCTGCCCACCACGGAGGCCACCGACTTCCGGGTGACCGTGGAGCAACTCGAGGCGGCCCGCACCCCGCGCACCAAGGCGCTCGTGTTCGTGTCGCCGTCGAACCCCACGGGCAGCGTCTACCCGGCCGAGGAGATGACGGCCATCGGTCGCTGGGCGCTCGAGCACGGCGTGATGGTCCTCACCGACGAGATCTACGAGCACCTCACCTACGGCGGCCACGAGCACCACTCGATCCTCGCACTGGTCCCCGAGCTCGCGGACCAGTGCGTGATCCTCAACGGCGTCGCGAAGACCTACGCCATGACCGGGTGGCGGGTCGGCTGGATGATCGCGCCCGCCGACGTGGTGGCCGCGGTGTCGAACCTCCAGAGCCACCTGAGCTCCAACGTGGCCAACGTGTCGCAGATGGCGGCGCTGGCCGCGGTGTCGGGCGACCTGTCGGCCGTGGAGGAGATGCGGGCCACCTTCGACCGCCGTCGACGGGTGATCCACGGGATGCTGAACGACATCGACGGCGTCACCTGCATCGAGCCGCAGGGCGCGTTCTACGCCTACCCGAACATGACGGGCCTGCTCGGCCGCGACCTCGGCGGCGCCACCGCGGCGACCACCCTCGAGTTGGCCGACCTGGTGCTGGAGCGGGCCAAGGTGGCGTTCGTGCCGGGGGAGGCCTTCGACTCGCCCGGCTACGCGCGGTTCTCCTTCGCCCTCGGCGACGCCGATCTCGAGGAGGGCATCGCCCGCATCCAGCGCCTGGCCGCCGGGTGACGGATCGGGCGGTCCTGCCCTACGGGGAGTGGCCCTCCCCGCTGGAGCCGGCCGCCGCGGCCGCCGGGTCGGTGCGCTTCGACGGTGTGGGCTTCGGCGTCGACCTCCGGGGCCGGGAGGTCGTCCGCTGGCTGGAGGTGCGTCCCGACGAGGGTGGCCGAGGGGTGGTGTGCCGGGCGGCGCCGGTCGCCGACGCGACCGTGTCGGACGAGGGACCGCCGGACGGCTCCTGCAGGAGCGCGGTGAACGAATACGGCGGCGGCAGCTGGTGGCATGCCGGCAGCCGGGTCTTCGGTGTGGACGCCGCCACGCAGGCGGTGGTGGAACTGCTCGGCGACCGGGCGAGTGCCCTCACCCCGCCCGGTGCCGGTCGATCGGTGCGTCACGCCGCAGGGGTGGTCACACCGGACGGTCGCTGGATCGTCTGCGAACGGGAGCGGCACGGCGCAGCCGCGCCCGGCGCCGCGGAACCGGTGAACGAACTCGCCGTGCTCCCGGTGCCAGCAGCAGGGCACGGTGACGGGGACGAGGGTGGTGACGAGGGCGAGGGCCCGGCGCCGGTGGCCGCGACCGTGCTCGTGGGCGGGCCGGACTTCGTGGCGGCGCCGGCGGTGTCACCCGAGGGGACGGAGCTGGCGTGGCTGCAGTGGGACCATCCCGACCTGCCGTGGGACGCCGCCGAGCTGTGGGCCGGCCGGCTCGAGTCCCCCGACGGTGGGCCGCCCCGGGTGGTGGCGGACCGCCGGGTGGCCGGCGGTCACGCGGATGCACGGGCCACCGCGCTGGGTCGGGCCGTCGCCGCATGCCTCCCCGTCTGGTCGCCGGACGGCGAACTGTGGTGGTGCGACGACGCCACGGACCACTGGCACCTGCACCGCGCCGGCACCCGGGGCCTCCCGGCCGAGGGGGCGGGGGACGTCACGGTGCCCGTGTTCGACCGTGCCGAGGAGGTGGGCGAGCCGCGGTGGGTGTCGGGCGGATCGCGGTACGGCTTCACCGACGACGGGCGGGTGGTGTTCGCGGCGGCTGCGGACGGCCTGGACTCGCTCCGTGTGGGCGATCCGGCCGACGGGACGAGTGCACCGCTCGACGGGGGCGGCCTCACCCACGTGGAGCACGTGGCGGTGTCGGGGCACCGGGTGGCACTCGTGGCCGGTGGGGTGCGCCTGCCCACCTCGGTCCGGCTGCTCGACCTCGACGGCGGCGAGCCGGTCGACCTGCGCGACGCCCCGATGGCGGTGCCGCCGGAGGACGTCGCCGTCCCCGAGCACGTGACCTTCCCCACCGTCGACGGTCCCGAGGGGGCCGACGGGTCGGTCGGGCGCGTCGCGCACGGGCTCTTCTACCCGCCGACGTCGTCGACGGTCGAGGGTCCCGCGGGCGGTGCGCCGCCCCTCGTGGTGCGCATCCACGGCGGCCCCACCGCCGCGGCCCGGGCCGAGCTGTCGGCCTCGGTGCAGTTCTGGACCACCCGCGGCGTGGCGGTGCTCGAGGTGAACTACCGCGGATCGACCGGCTACGGCCGTGGCTTCCGTGACCTCCTGCGCGGCGGGTGGGGCGTCGTCGACGTGGCCGACTGCGTGGCCGCCGTGCGGTGGCTGGCGGCGGAGGGTCGGGTGGATCCGGCTCGCTGCGTGATCCGGGGCGGGTCGGCCGGGGGTTTCACGGCCCTCGCCGCGCTGTGCCGGCCCGACGACCTCAGCGCTGCCGGTGACACGGCCGGACCGGACGCGTTCGCGGCGGCCTGCAGCCTCTACGGCGTGACCGACCTGCGGACCCTGGCGGAGGACACCCACAAGTTCGAGTCGCGCTACCTCGACGGCCTCGTCGGTCCGCTGCCCGAGGAGGCCGAGCGCTACCGGGAGCGCTCGCCACTCACGAACGTGGCGCGCATCCGCGTCCCCGTCCTGCTGCTCCAGGGCGAGGAGGACCGTGTGGTGCCCCTCTCACAGGCGGAGGTGTTGACCGCTGCGCTCGCGGCGCGCTCGGTCCCGCACGCGCTCGTGGTGTTCCCCGACGAGGGCCACGGGTTCCGGCGCGCCGCCACGATCGTGGAGGCGCTCGAGTCGGAGCTGGCGTTCTACGGGGAGGTGCTCGGTTTCCGGCCCCACGGCGTGGACCGCCGCCTCACCCTCCGACGCTGAGGCGGCCCCGCCGCAACGCCACGCCCGCCGCCAGCCCGGACACGTAGGCGCCCTCCACCCGGGGCCCGTCGAAGGCGTCACCGGCCAGCACCAACGGCTCGTCACCGTCGACCCCCACGCAGCACGGCTCGGGCCACAGGGTCCGCGGCGCCGCGTACCGCCACTTCTTGAGCTGCACCTCGGCGATGCCCGCGCCGCCGGTGTGCGTGAGCGCGGCCCGGAGGAGTTCCTCGCCCAGCCGCTCCGGGTCGTCGTCGAGGTGGGTCCGGCTGTAGCGGGCGGTGCAGTGCAGGGTGAGCGCGTGGCGGCCGTTGCCGAGCCGGGCCGCGTTGTCGGCCACGAAGGCGAACGGCCCGCCCGTCGGCTTCACCGCTCCCGGCGAGGGCAGGGCCGGCGGGCCGTCGAGGACCACCAGCAGTGCGATGGCGGCGTCGTAGTCGATGGTCTCCAGCGCCGGCCGGATGCCGGGATCCAGCGCCACGCCCCCGGCGTCGAGGAGGGCTAGGGTCTGCGGCACCGGCGCGGTCAGCAGGAGCGAGGGGGCCGTCACCGCGCCGTCGTCCCATTCGGTCCTCCAGCCGCCGTCGACCCGCCGGACGGCCCGGACCTCGGTGCCGGTGCGGACGTCGGTGAGGCCGGCGGCGAGGAACTTCGCGAGGCCGTTCATCCCGCCGTCCACCACGTAGCGGGGATGGCCGTCCTCGACGCCGAACCCCCGGCACCAGGTCCGGAGCACACCTGCCCGGTCGAGTTCGTCCACCAACGACGCCATCTCCTGGCCGCGCTGGGTGAAGAACTGGGCGCCGTGGTCGAGCCGGGCGTCGAGGATCCGCCGGGTGGCGAGGCGCCCGCCGACGGAGCGCCCCTTGTCGAGCACGGTCACCCGGATACCGTCGGCCTCGAGCGACCGCGCTGCGGCCAGGCCCGAGAGCCCGGCACCCACCACGACCACGTCGCTGCGGTCGTCCCCGCCGTTCACGTCGTCCACCCCCGGATGCTGCCACGCCCCGGGGGGCACGGCGCAGCGGGGTGGACGCGGTGTGGCCGGGGGCGGGCCGGGTCGCGGGCGGGCCGGGTCGCGGGCTGGCCGGGTCGCGGGCTGGCCGGGCCGTTCCGGGCTCGGGCAGGATGGCCGCCATGCGAGTCCTGGTCACCGAGAAGATCGCCGAGGGCGGGCTGGACCGGCTGCGCGACGCCGGCCACGAGGTCGACGTGCAGCTCGACCTGACGCCGGAGCAGCTGCTCGAGGTGGTGCCGGGTGCCCACGCGCTCATCATCCGTTCGGCCACCACGGTCACCCGCGAGGTGCTGGAGGCCGGCCGGGACCTGGTGGTGGTCGGCCGGGCGGGGATCGGGCTCGACAACGTGGACGTCGCCGCAGCGACCGAACGCGGTGTGATGGTGGTGAACGCGCCGCAGAGCAACACGCTCTCGGCGGCGGAGCACACCATGGCGCTACTGCTCAGCCAGGCCCGCAACGTTCCCCAGGCCCACGCCGCGCTGAAGGCGGGCCGGTGGGAGCGCTCGAAGTGGGAGGGCGTGGAGCTGTCCGACAAGGTGCTCGGCATCATCGGCCTCGGCCGGATCGGGAAGCTGGTGGCCCAGCGGGCGATGGCCTTCGGCATGAAGCTGATCGCCTACGACCCCTTCGTGTCGCCGGAGCGTGCGCGCCAGATCAACGTGGAGCTGGTGTCGATCGAGGAGCTCGTGGAGCGGGCCGACTTCATCACGCTGCACCTGGCCCGCACCCCCGAGACGGTGGGCCTCGTGGGTGCCGAGCTGCTGGCCCGGGCCAAGCCGTCGCTGCGCATCGTCAACGTGGCCCGGGGCGGCATCGTGGACGAGTCGGCGCTGGCCGACGCCATACGGGAGGGCCGGATCGCCGGGGCCGCGCTCGACGTGTTCGCCACCGAACCCACCACCGAGTCGCCGCTGTTCGAGCTCGACAGCGTGGTCGTGACGCCGCACCTCGGCGCCTCCACCGCGGAGGCCCAGGACAAGGCGGGCGACACGATCGCCGAGATGGTCGGCCTCGCGCTGGCCGGCGACTTCGTGCCGTTCGCGGTGAACGTGAGCGCGGCCGAGGCGTCGGAGACGGTCCGGCCCTACCTGCCGCTCGCGGAGCAGCTCGGCCGGGTGTTCGCCGGGCTGGCCGGGCGCTGCGACGAGCCGCTGGAGATCGAGTACCAGGGCCAGATCGCCGAGTACGACACGCGCATCCTCACCCTCAGCGTGCTCAAGGGCTTCTTCTCGGCGGTGTCCGGGGAGCCGGTCAGCTACGTGAACGCGCCGGCGGTGGCGGAGGAGCAGGGCATCGAGGTGCGCCCCACGGCCACCACCACCACCCGTGACTACGTGAACTTGGTGACCGTCCGTTCCGGCGGCCGCAGCGTGGCCGGCACGCTGACCGGCCTCCGTTCGGTGCCCACGCTGGTGCTGATCGACGACCACACCGTGGACGTGCCGCCCGCGCACCACCTGCTCGTGGTGCGCAACGACGACCGTCCGGGGATGATCGGGCACGTCGGTTCGGTGCTCGGAGCGGCCGGCGTGAACATCGACGACATGGCGGTGGGAAGTTCGCCCGACGGGGCGAAGGCCCTCATGGTGTGCGCCACCGACCGCGACGTGCCCGAGGCGGCCCAGGACGAGTTGCGCCGCGTCGACGGGATCGTGTCGGTCACGGCGATCACCGCCTGAGCCGCCGCCCGGGCCGTCCTGCGTTCTCGGCGGCTCGGGGCGCCCTGAGCGCCCTGAGGACCCCTATTCCCAGCGGAGGAGGGTGAGGGTGGTGGGGGTGCGGGCGTCGGTGCGACCGAGACCCGCCGACGACACGGTCCACAGGTCGTCATCGACCACCACCGATCGCCGGATCGTCGCCGTGGTGCCCGCCCCGCCGACGGCGTGGCGCAACTCCCCGCGGGCGACCAGGCGGTCCTCCTCCACCCCGAGCACGGCGGCCCACCGGTCCCCGTCGACCAGCGGTCCGGGTCCGACCGCCGGTCCGGGTCCGACCGCCGGTCCGGGGTCCGCGACCGGCCCACCCCTGGGTGCGGCACCCCAGCGCTCGAGGGGCACCACGGCCTGGCCGTGCACGGGGTCCCACGTGAACGCCCGCGGCTCGTCCGCCACCTCGGAACGGGCATCGGGCACCACCAGCGTGTCGAGCTCCCGGGGCGACGCCGGGTCGCGGACGTCGAACAGCGACACCTTCGCTCCGGTCACCACCCCGGTGGCGGGATCGGCGTCCGAGCCGATGCCCATGAGCAGCCCGTCGCCCACGGGGTGGAGGTACTCACTGAACCCGGGCACCTTCAGCTCTCCCAGCACCCGTGGTGCGGTCGGGTCCGACAGGTCCAGGGCGAAGAGCGGGTCGGTGCGGCGGAAGGTGACCACGTAGGCGCGCCCGCCCATGAACCGCACCGCCTGCACCGACTCGTTCGGTCCCAGTCCGTCCAGACGGCCCACCTCGACCAGGGTGCCGTCACCGCCGGGCCGCAGCACGGTGAGGCGGCCGCGCGACACGGGGACCGCCTCGGTGACGGTGGGCCCGTCCCGGGGATCGTCCCCGCCGGCCATCGGCGTGGGGCCCGTCGGCTGCACGGTGGTGACCACCCGGAGGTCGCCGCGGTCCTCCGACAGCGAGTAGCGGTCGAGCAGCGAACCCTCGGCCGACCCGCTGCCCGTGTAACGGGCCGGTCCGTCGCCGGTGAGGTCGAAGCGGTGCACCGCGGTGCGGACCGAGGTGCTGTCCCACGTGGTCCCGGCCACGAACAGGGTGGTCGGGGAGGCGTAGACCGCGTCCGCAGGTGCGGCCACGGTCACGGGCCGGAGGTCCTCGAGTCCGGCATCGGGGGTGAGCACGGTGGTGCGACCGAGCGGCGCCACGTCCGGCGCGACCCCCGGCCCGGTTCCGGCACCCGCGGTGTCCGCAGGGGTGCCCGCCGGCACGAGGACGTCGGCGCAGCGTCCGAGGGGGCGGCCCTCGGCCAGGGGCATGGGGACCTCCGGCGTGGGCCAGGAGCGCACCACCACCCGCGTCGTCCCGTCGTGGCGGCGCACGGCGGCGAGGGTCCCCTCCACCGACCGCTGGCGGAGCACCCGGGGTCCGCCGTCGGCCACGAGGTCCACCAGGGTGAGGGTGACCTCGCCGTTCTCGCCCACGACGAGGGCGCGGTCGCCGTCGAGCAGCACCTCGGTGGCGCCGGCCGCCGTGAGGTCGAGGCGGCCGTCGACGGCCGGGGTGCCGTCGAGCTCCACGACCCTGAGCAGCCCGTCGGTCACGGCGACGATCCGCCGGCCGTCGGTGGCCACGAGGTCCGACTCGTCGACGCCGACCTCCTGCACGTTCGTCCCGGCCACCACCTCTCCCGCTGCGGTCGCCGTGCTCGGTGCGGCTCCTGTCACCGGGGCACGGTTCAGCGCCCCGGCGGACGCGACTCCGTCCTCGGTGCGGTCCTCCAGGGCCCACGTGCCGGACCGACCGGTGACGGCCACCCGTGACCGGAGCTCCCCGCAGCTGCCGGCGCGGACGAGGCCGATCGGTGTGGTGCCGGCGCTCCCGCCGGGTGCGGGCAGGTCCACGGTGCACGCGCCGAGGAGGGCAGTGGCGCACAGGGCCACTCCGACGAGCAGCGTGCGCCCCCGGGCGTCGGGGCGGGGCCGGTCGCGGGGGGTGCGGTCGCGGCGGGTGGGGTCTCGGTGTGCCGGTGCCATGGTCGTCCCTTCGGAGTGGTCTCCGACGGGTCCGACGACCGTGGTGCCGATTCGGTTCCCCCGCCGGGGCGCGGCCAGGGGCTGTGGTGGCGGCGCCCCGGCTCAGGCCGAGGTGGGCATCCAGGCCGGCCGGCGGGACTCGTACGCGGTGATCTCGGCCTCGTGCTGCAGCGTGAGGCCGATGTCGTCGAGGCCGTTCACGAACCGGTGCACGATGGCGTCGTCGAGGGGGAACTCGGCCACGAGCCCGATCGCGGGGGCCTCGAGCACGCGCCGCTCCACGTCGACGGTCAGTTCCAGGGTCGGGTCGGCCTCCAGCGCCTCGATCAGCGTGCGCCCCACCTCGGGGCTCACCTGCACGGGCACCAGCCCGTTCTTGGTCGCGTTGTTGCGGAAGATGTCGCCGAAGCGGGGCGAGACCACGGCGTCGAACCCGTACTGCTGGATGGCCCACACCGCGTGCTCACGGCTGGAGCCGGTGCCGAAGTTGGTGCCGGCCACCAGGATGTTGGCGCCCTGGTACTCCTCGCGGTTGAGGACGAAGTCGCGGTCGTCGCGCCATTCGGAGAACAGTCCGGCCTCGAAGCCGGTGCGCTCGACACGCTTGAGCCAGTCGGACGGGATGATCTGGTCGGTGTCGACGTCGGAGCGGTCGAGGGGGACGCCCCTGCCGGTGATGATCCTGACGGGTTCCATGGGTGCTCCCTCTCAGAGGTCGTCGGGGGTGGCGAAGTGGCCGGCGACCGCGGTGGCGGCGGCGACGGCGGGCGACACCAGGTGGGTGCGGCCACCGCGGCCCTGGCGGCCCTCGAAGTTGCGGTTCGAGGTGGAGGCGGACCGCTCGCCGGGGGCGAGCTTGTCGGGGTTCATCGCGAGGCACATCGAGCACCCCGGTTCACGCCAGTCGAAGCCGGCCTCGGTGAAGACCGTGTGCAGGCCCTCGGCCTCCGCCTGGTCCTTCACGGCCCGGGAGCCCGGCACGACGAAGGTGCGCACGCCGGACGCGACCCGGCGGCCGCGCACCACGTCGGCCGCGGCGCGGAGGTCCTCGATGCGCGAGTTGGTGCACGAGCCGATGAAGATCGTGTCGACCGGCACCTGCGTCATCGGCGTTCCGGCGGTGAGGCCCATGTACTCGAGCGCGCGCTCCGCCGCGGCCCGCTCGGTGGGGTCCGCGAAGTCGTCGGGGGAGGGCACCCGCCCCGACATCGGCACCACCTGGCCGGGGTTCGTGCCCCAGCTGACGTAGGGCTCGATCTCCGCCGCGTCGAGCACGACCTCCTTGTCGAAGGCCGCGCCCTCGTCGGTGTGCAGCGTGCGCCAGTCGGCCACGGCCTCGTCCCACAGGTCGCCGGACGGGGCGTGGGGCCGGCCCCGCAGGTACTCGAAGGTGGTGTCGTCGGGGGCGATGAGGCCCGCCTTCGCCCCGGCCTCGATGCTCATGTTGCACACCGTCATGCGGCCCTCCATCGAGAGGGCCCGGATGGCGGAGCCGCGGTACTCGGCCACGTGGCCCATGCCGCCCGAGGTGCCGATGCGCCCGAGGATGGCGAGGATCACGTCCTTCGCCGACGCGCCGGGCCGCAGTTCGCCGTCGACGGTGACGGCCAGCCACCTGGGCGGGAGCTGCGGCAGGGTCTGGGTGGCGAGCACGTGCTCCACCTCCGAGGTGCCGATCCCGAACGCCAGCGCGCCGAAGGCCCCGTGGGTGGCGGTGTGGCTGTCGCCGCACACGATGGTCATGCCGGGCAGCGTGAGGCCCTGCTCCGGGCCCATCACGTGCACGATGCCCTGGCCGGCGGAGCCCATCGGGTGGTTGACCACGCCGAACTCGCCGGTGTTCACCCGCAGCGTGTCCACCTGCTTGCGCGAGATCGGGTCCGCGATCGGGCGGTCGATGTCGGCGGTGGGGACGTTGTGGTCCTCGGTCGCCACGGTCAGCTCGGGCCGCCGAACGCCTCGGGCCGCCATGCGGAGGCCGTCGAAGGCCTGCGGGGAGGTGACCTCGTGGACGAGGTGGAGGTCGATGTAGAGCAGGTCCGGCTCCCCGGGCGCGGAGCGCACCACGTGGCGGTCCCACACCTTCTGGGCCAGCGTCCTCGGGCTCTCGGCCATGTGCACTCCTGGTTCTCCGGCCGCCGGGTCCGACCGTTGCCATGTCTCATATGATGAGATAGCGTTCCCGGCTGGTGGAACACACTGTAAGCGGCGTGGGTGTGCTCGACAAGTCCCTCTCGGTGCTCGGCGCCGTGGCGGCGCGTCCGCGCTCGCTCGGCGAGCTGACCGCCGCCACCGGCCTCAGCCGGGCCACCGCCCACCGGCTCGCCACGGCGCTCGAGGTGCACGGCCTCCTCCGGCGCGACCCCGACGGCCGGTTCGCCCTCGGGCTGCACCTGGTGGCCCTTGGTCGCGCGGCCACCGACCAGTTCCCGTTGGCGGAGGCCGCGGCGCCCGCCCTGGCCGCCCTCCGCGACGCGACGGGCGAGTCGGTGCAGCTGTACGTGGCCGACGGCGACCACCGCGTGTGCGTGGCGGCCCTCGAGTCGCCCCACGGCCTGCGCACGATCGTGGCCGTGGGGGCCGAGCTCCCCATGGACCTCGGCTCGGCCGGTCGGGTGCTGCTCGGGGGGACCGGCCGGGCGGGTTGGGTGCAGACCGTGGAGGAGCGCGAGCCGGGTGTGGCGTCGGTCTCCGCCCCGGTCCACGGGCCCTCGGGTGACGTGGTGGCCGCGGTGAGCGTGTCGGGTCCGGTGGAACGGATGGGGCGTGCCCCGGGGCGGCGCCACGGGTCGGCGGTGCTCGACGCGGCCGTCGCCGTGGGTGGTGCGCTCGGCGGTCAACCCGGCACGCGGTCGCCGGCCCGGTAGTGTCGGGCCCCGATGGGCGTGGCACCGAGCGGGCGGACGGGGTCCCGGGCGATCCTCCTCGCGGTGGTCCTCACCGTGCTGGTGGGCTCGGCCGCCTGCACCGGCGGCGGGGGCGACGCCAGGGTCGGCGGTGTCACCACCATCCGGCCGCCGCTGCGCATCAGCGCCGTGTCCACCCGCCCGGAGTTCGTCACCGGCGGTGACGTGCTGGTCCAGGTCGACGGGGTCGCCGCCGGCTCCACGCCGGTGCTGGAGGTCGACGGCCGGGAGCGCCCGGGGGCGCTGGCCAAGGTGGAGGGCGACGGATGGCGAGGGTTGGTGGGTGACCTGCCCGCCGGCCGTTCCACCCTCCGGGTGCGTGACGGCGACCGCACCGCCCGCCTCGCCGTGACCGACCACCCGCTCGCCGGGCCGCTGTTCTCCGGGCCGCACCAGGAGCCCTACGTCTGCACCACCGAGCGCAACGGTCTCGGGCCGCCCACCGACGCCGACTGCTCGGCGCCCACCGTCGTCCGCCACGAGTACGTCGCCGCCGACGGCTCGCTGCGCCCGTTGCCCGATCTCCGGGAGGTCCCCACCGACGCCGCACGGGCCACCGTCGGGGGCCGCGACGTGCCCCTGGTGGTGCGCACCGAGTCCGGGGTGATCAACCGGGGCGTCTACTGGATCTCGGTGCTCGACCCCACCCCGTCGGCTCCTGCGTGGGAGGGGGCGTCCGACGGCTGGAACGGCGACCTCGTGTACCGCTTCGGCGGCGGCTGCGGCACCTCGTACTCGCAGGGCGTGCCGCTGGTGGGCGGCCGCGACCGCACCCGGCCCACGGTGGACCTCGACCTGCTCACCGAGGGCTACGCGGTGGCCACCGACACCCTCAACACCTTCCAGGTGCACTGCAACGACGTGCTGTCGGCGGAGACGACGCTGATGGTGAAGGAGCACTTCACCGAGACCTACGGTGCCCCCCGCCACACGATCGGCGACGGCGGGTCCGGTGGTGCGATCCAGCAGTTCCTCCTCGCCCAGAACTACCCGGGCCTCCTCGACGGCGCCGTGATCACGGCGCCGTTCCCCGACGCCCTCTCGATGGCCCCCGGTGTGACCGACTGCGGGCTCCTCGACGCCTACTACGCCACCTCCGACGGCGCCGCGTTCACCGCCGAGCAGCGCACGGCGGTGAACGGCCACGCCACCGACGACACCTGCCGGACGTGGGAGGCGTCGTTCCTCTCGACCATCGACCCGACCACGGGCTGCGACCTCCCGCCGGAGGCCGTCTACGACCCCGTCCGCAACCCGACCGGGGCCCGGTGCACGCTCCAGGACTCGGCGCGGAACCTGTTCGGGACCGACCCGGCCACCGGCTTCGCGAAGCGCCCGATCGACAACGTCGGGGTGCAGTACGGACTGCAGGCCCTGAACGACAAGGTCATCACCGCGGAGCAGTTCGTGCGGCTCAACGAGCGGGTCGGCGGCTACGACATCGACGGGAGGATCCAGCCGGTCCGCTCGGTGGCCGCCGAGGCCGAGCTCCGTCGCCTCTACGCCGACGGCCGGATCCTCCTCGGTGCCGGCGACGCCACGCGGATCCCGGTGATCGCTATCAACGCCTACAGCGACCCGACCGGTGACATCCACGACCGTTGGCGGGTGTTCTCCGCACGTTCCCGTCTCGACGACGCCGTCGGCGGACGGACCGAGAACCTGAAGGTGTGGACCGTCGGCGGGGGCGGGCTCGCCGCCGCGCTCGCCGGTGGCGACGCCACGGTCCGCAACCAGGCCCTCGACGCCGTGACCGGGTGGCTCCGCGAGCTCGACGCCGCGGGGTCCACCGCCGCCGGTTCCGACCGCCAGCGCCAGTTGCGCGTGACCCGCCCGGAGGCCGCCCAGGACCGCTGCGTGCTACCCGACGGTACGGAGCTCACCGGCGACGACGTCTACGCCGGCGACAACGCCTGCACCCGTGCCTACCCGCTCGCCGGTGATCCCCGTCGCGCCGCGGGCCAGCCGCTGGAGGCGACCACCGCCAAGTGTCGCCTCCGGCCGATCCAGCCGGCCGAGTACGGCACTGCGCTCACCGACGAGCAGCTCGAGCGGCTGCGTGCGGTGTTCCCCGGCGGCGTGTGCGACTGGACGCGGCCGGGGGTCGGGGAGGGTCCCGTGCGGTCCACCTGGCTCTCCTACGACGGGTCCTGACCCCTACGACGGGTCCTGACCGTCGTCCTCCTCCCGCCGCTCGTCGCGCCGCCGGGCCCGGCGGCGCGACCGCCGGCCGGCCTCCCGCTCCAGCTCGCGGTCCCGACCCACGAGGCCCTCCTCGACGTCCTCCACCTCCTCGACGAGGCGGTGCCAGACCTCGAGCCGGTCGGCGGCCACCTCGCCCACGGCGACGGCGTCCGCGATCCCGCACCCCGGTTCGCTGCGGTGCGTGCAGTCGTCGAAGCGGCAGCGTTCCGCGTAGGGGGCGAGGTCGGCGAAGGCCCGTTCGAGGCCCTCGTCGGCCGCCCAGAGACCCACCCCGCGTATGCCGGGAGTGTCGATCAGCCAGCCGCCGCCGGCGAGGCCGATCATCTGGCCGGCCGTGGTGGTGTGGCGGCCCCGACGGTCACCGGCGCGTACGTCGGCCACCAGTGCCACCGGGTGTCCCGCCAGCGCGTTGGCCAGTGACGACTTGCCTGCACCCGAGGCGCCGAGCAGGGCCACCACACGGCCCGGTCCGGCGAGCGCCGACAGGGCGCCGAGCCCGCCGGATGTGCGGGTGGAGGCCACCACCACCTCCACCCCCGGAGCGAATCGGCCGGCCTCGGCGCGCTGGCCCGCCACCGTGGCGTCGTCGAGCAGATCGGCCTTGGTGAGCACCACCACCGGCACCGCGCCGCTCTCCCAGGCCAGCACCAGCTCGCGGGCCAGCCGGGCGAGGTTCACGCCGGCGTCGAGCGGTTGCAGCACGAGCACGTGGTCCATGTTCGCGGCCACCGGCCGGGCGGCCAGGCGCACGTCGTCGCGGTCCGCGCCGGGGGAGCGGCGTTCGAACACGGTGCGCCGGGGCAGGATCGACTCGATGCGGCCGGCCTCCGGATCGACCGCCACGACGTCGCCCACGACCACCCGCCGGGCCGACTTCGCGGCGACCACCAGCCGGTCCGGTCCGGTGCCGTCGGCCACGGTGATGCCGCCCTTGTCGATGCGCACCACCCGGGCGGGCACGAGCGACGCGGCGTGCCGGTCCTCGTCGTGCTCGGCCCATGCCCGGGCCCAGCCGTCGTCCCAGGCCGGCGGGTCGCTCACGCGTCGCATGCTGCCACGGGCGGGCGCTGCGATGGGGTGGACGTACACTCGCCGCATGGGCGTCTCCCCCGCGCCGGGCGGCCCGATCGACCGTCGCAGCACCACCCCCGACGTGGTGGCGGCCGTCGACATCGGCACCAACTCGGTGCACATGGTCGTCGCCCGCGTGGCCGCCGGCGACCGCTTCGAGGTGATCACCCGCCAGAAGGAGATGGTGCGCCTCGGCTCCGGGCGCGGTGAGATGCGCCAGCTCGAAACCGACGCGATCGACCGGGGCGTGGCCGCCCTCGCCCGCTGCCGCAGCGTGGCCGACGCCTGGGACGCCGTGGTGTTCGCGGTGGCCACCTCCGCGGTGCGCGAGGCCCGCAACGCGGGTGAGTTCCTCGACCGGGCCCGCACCGAGGCCGGCATCGAGGTGGAGGTGATCTCCGGGTACGAGGAGGCCCGCCTCATCCAGCTCGGCGTGCTGCAGGCCCTGCCGCTGTTCGACCGTCGGCTCCTCCTCGTCGACGTGGGCGGCGGCTCCACCGAGGTGCTCCTCGGCACGGAGGGGCGGGTGGACTACGCCCGCTCGGTCAAGCTCGGATCGCTGCGGATGACCCGGAAGTTCTTCCCCGGTGGTGAGGTGCGCGGCGACGCCCTCGCCCGGTGCCGCCGCGACGTGCGGGCCCGGCTGGCCCCGATGGTCCACGAACTCGGCGATCGTCCGTTCGACGTGGCGGTGGCCAGTTCCGGTACCGCCGAGGCCCTCGCCGCCATGGCGCTCGCCCGCAAGGGTGGTGAGGTGCCCAACTCGCTGAACGGTGCGGTGCTCCCCGTCCGCCAGCTGCGCAAGGTGGTGGACTCGCTCGCCGGCGCGGCCACGCCGGCCGAACGCCGGACACTGCCGGGCATCGACGCCAATCGGGCCGACATCCTCCCCGGCGGCGCGGTGGTGCTCGAGCAGGTGTGCGAGGCGCTCGGGATCGAGGAGCTGGTGATCTCGGAGTACGCCTTGCGTGAGGGGGTGCTGCTCGACGGGCTCCACCGTCTCCGCGGTGGCAACCTCCACCACCTGCGCGACCTCCGGCGCCGGTCGGTGCTGCATCTCATGGAGCTCTGCGACGACGATCCCGAGCACTCGGTCCAGGTGTCACGCCTCGCGCTGCAACTCCACGACGGCCTCGGTGCCCGCCTCGGCCTCGACGACCGCGACAGGGAGCTGCTCGAGGCGGGTGCCCTGCTCGCCAACGTGGGCCTGTTCGTGAGCCACTCGGGGCACCACAAGCACAGCTACTACGTCATCCGGAACTCCGAGCACCTGATGGGCTTCACCGACCGGGAGGTGGAACTGATCGCCCAGGTCGCCCGGTACCACCGCAAGAGCGCGCCGTCGGAGGAGAAGCACGCGGAGTTCGCCGCGCTCTCATCGGCGGACCGGGCCCGGGTGCGGGCGATGGCCGGCATCGTGCGGCTGGCCATCGGCCTCGACCGCAACCACGATGCCGCGGTGGAGGCCGTACGGGTGAAGGACGAGGGCGACGTCGTCACGCTGGACCTCCTCGGCGACGGTGCCGACCTGTCGCTCGAGCGCTACACGGCCTCGGAACGCCGGGCCCTCCTCGAGGACGTGCTCGGCGCCGAGGTGGTGCTCACCGCCGACTGACCCCACCCCCAGCTCTGTGTCGCGTCGACGCACTGATCGGTATCTCCACGCGACACAGAGCGGGGGGGGAGGGGCGGGGGTCACTCGATGTCGACGACCTCGACCCGCAGCGTCCCGGCCGGCCCGGCGTACTCCACGGTGGCGCCCACCTCAGCGCCGATGAGCGCCTCACCGAGCGGCGACTGGGGCGAGACCACCTCGAGGTCGTCGTGGCGCTCCTCGATGGAGCCCACCAGGTATCTCTCCACCTCGGTCTCGTCGTCGCCCTCGTAGCGGAGCGTGACCACGCTGCCGGTGGCGACCCTGCCGCCGGACTCCGAGCCCTCGACGATGACGGCGTTCTCGAGGATCCCGGCGATCTTGGCGACCCGGGCCTCCATCTTCGCCTTCTCCTCCTTGGCGGCGTGGTACTCGGCGTTCTCCTTCAGATCGCCGTGCTCACGGGCCCGCTCGATCCGGTCGGCCATCTCGACACGGCCGACGGTGCGGAGCTGCTCGAGCTCGGCGCTCAGGCGGTCGTGGGCGGCCTGGGAGAGGTGGTGCTCGTTCGCCATGGGGTCCGCAGCGTAGCGGGGGTGCCGCGGATCGAGGATGCGGGCGGTGGGGTGCCGCTTGGTACAGTGGCCGCCATGTCGACGCATCGGACCGGCACCGCCGGCAACGTCCCCGGCACCGCCGGCAACGTCGTAGTGATTCTCTAGCGCACGCGGCTCCCGCGTGCGCGTCCCACCGTCCACCCCTCGTGGACGGTTTTCTTTTTCCCGGACAGGACTGGAGCGATGACCCACAGGATCGGCGTGATCGGCGGTGACGGGATCGGCCCCGAGGTGGTGGCCGAGGCCCTCAAGGTGGTGGACGCCGCCGGCGTGACCTACGAGCGCACGGACTACGACCTCGGCGCGCACCGGTACCTCGAGGACGGCACCGTGCTGCCCGACGAGGTCCTCGAGGAGTGGCGGGGCCTCGACGCGCTGCTGCTCGGCGCCGTGGGCGACCCGGCCCCGGGTGTGGCCGCACCCCCCGGGCTGGTGGAGCGGGGGATCCTCCTGCGGATGCGCTTCGAGCTCGACCAGTACATCAACTTCCGGCCCTTCCGGCTCCCGCCCCGCATCGACTGCGAGGTGATCCGGGAGAACACCGAGGGCACCTACGCGGGCGAGGGCGGGTTCCTCCGGAAGGGCACGCCGCACGAGATCGCCACCCAGGGCTCGGTCAACACCCGCATGGGGGTGGAGCGCTGCGTGCGGTTCGCCTTCGAGCGGGCCCGCAACTCCGAGCGCCACCAGTTGCACCTGATCCACAAGAAGAACGTGCTGACGTTCGCGGGCGACCTGTGGCAGCGCACCTTCGACGAGGTGGCCGCCGAGTACCCCGACGTGAGCACCGGCTACGACCACATCGACGCCGCCTGCATCCACTTCGTGGAGCGGCCCGAGCGTTACGACGTGATCGTCACCGACAACCTCTTCGGTGACATCCTCACCGACCTCGGCGGTGCGGTGGCGGGCGGCGTGGGCTACGCGGCCTCCGCCAACCTCAACCCGGCCCGTACCGGTCCGTCCATGTTCGAGCCGGTGCACGGCACCGCCCCCGACATCGCCGGTCAGCAGAAGGCCAACCCGATCGCCGCCATCGTGTCGGCCGGGCTCATGCTCGAGTTCCTCGGCGAGTCCGACGCCGCGTCACGCGTGGCGGCCGCGTGTGAACGGCCGGAGCGCTACTCCGGGTCCACCTCCGGGATCGGCGACGCCGTCGCCGCGGCCGTGGCGAGCTGACCGGACCGAACGACCACCCCATCGCGAGACAGGACCGACCGATGCCCATCACCCCGACCGAGCACATCTGGATGAACGGCGAGCTCGTCCCCTGGGACCGGGCCAACGTGCACGTCCTCACCCACACCCTCCACTACGGCATGGGTGTGTTCGAGGGGATCCGCGCCTATGAGACGCCCGACGGCGCGGGCGTGTTCCGCCTCACCGAGCACATGGCCCGGCTGCACCAGTCGGCGAAGATCATGGGGATGGAGATGCCGTACTCCGTCGACGAGCTGGTGGAGGCCACCAAGCTGGTGGTGCGCGACTCCGGCCTGCCGTCCTGCTACATCCGGCCGATCGCCTACTTCGGCTACGGCGAGATGGGCCTGAACACGCTGCCGTGCTCGGTGGACGTGGCGATCGCCTGCTGGCCCTGGGGGGCCTACCTGGGCGACGACGCCCTGACCAAGGGCGTGCGCATGAAGATCAGCACGTGGCTCCGTCACGACCACAATGCGATGCCGCCGGCGGCGAAGACCACGGGCAACTACGTCAACTCGTCGCTCGCCAAGGTCGAGGCGCTGCGAGCCGGCTACGACGAGGGGATCATGCTGAACCCGGCCGGGCTCGTGTCGGAGTGCACCGGCGAGAACATCTTCGTGCTCCGGAACGGGAGGGCGATCACGCCGCCGCAGTCGGCCGGTGCGCTCGAGGGCATCACGCAGGACACCGTGGCCACCCTGCTCGCCGAGATGGGGGTGGAGTGCGTGGAGGGCGACCTCACCCGCTCCGACCTCTACACCTGCGACGAGATGTTCGTCTGCGGCACGGCAGCGGAGATCTCTGCGGTGAACTCCGTCGACGACCGCACGATCCCGTGTCCCGGTCCGGTGACGACGGCCATCGCCGCCGAGTACGCGCGTGTGGTGCGCGGCCAGGTGGAGCGCCACAAGGACTGGGTGGAGCTGGTCGCATGAACCCGACGGGACAGCCATGACCGCCGGTCCGCTGCCCGAGGTGGGCGGCTCCCCGGGGCTGCCGGAGGCCGTCGACGTGTTCGACACGACCCTGCGCGACGGCGCCCAGTTCGAGGGCATCTCGCTCACCGTGGAGGACAAGCTCCGTGTGGCGGAGCAGCTCGACTGGCTCGGCGTGGCCTGGATCGAGGGCGGGTACCCGCAGGCCAACCCGAAGGACCAGGAGTTCTTCCGGCGGGCCGCCGCCGGTGAGCTCGCGCTGTCCACCTCCACGCTGGTGGCGTTCGGGTCCACCCGCCGCCCGGCCGGCAAGGTGGATGACGACCCCACCCTCCGAGCGCTGGTGGGGGCCGGCACG
Organism: uncultured Actinomycetes bacterium; assembly: GCA_903868545.1. Classification (GTDB taxonomy): domain Bacteria; phylum Actinomycetota; class Acidimicrobiia; order Acidimicrobiales; family Microtrichaceae; genus CAIPVR01. Next base: position 34,215 of record CAIPVR010000293.1, on the reverse strand, counting down.
TCGACGGTGTGCATCGTCGGCAAGAGCTGGGACTTCCACGTGACCGAGGCGCTGGGCACCACCCTCTCGGAGGGGCTCGCGATGGTGGGGGAATCGGTGCGCTTCCTCGTCGGTGAGGGCCTGCGGGTGTTCTTCGACGCCGAGCACTTCTTCGACGGCTACCGGGCCAACCCCGAGTACGCGTTGAAGGTGCTGGAGGCTGCGGCGGTGGGTGGCGCCGACTGCCTCGTGCTGTGCGACACGAACGGCGGGTCGCTGCCGCACCAGGTGCAGCGCGTCACCGCGGAGGTCGTCTCCTACTTCGAGGGCACCTCGGTGGGCATCCACACTCAGAACGACAGTGGCTGCGCGGTGGCCAACACCGTCGCCGCGGTGGTCGGCGGTGCCACCCAGGTGCAGGGGACGGTGAACGGCTACGGCGAGCGCACCGGCAACGCCAACCTCATGACGGTCATCCCGGACCTGACCCTCAAGCTGGGCGTGCGCACGCTGCCCGAGGGCCGTATGGAGCGCCTCACCGCGGTGAGCCGACACGTGGCCGAGCTCGTGAACCTGCCGCCGCACCCGGCGGACCCGTACGTGGGGTCCTCCGCGTTCGCGCACAAGGGCGGCCTCCACACGTCCGCGCTGGGCAAGGTGGGTGGCGCCAGCTACGAGCACATCGACCCCGCGGCCGTGGGCAACCGCACGCGGGTGCTGGTGTCGGACCTGGGCGGCCGGGCGGGCATGGCCATGAAGGCGGCCGAGTTCGGCGTGGAACTCGACGCCCGGGCCGCGGCGGAGGTCTCCGAACGGCTGAAGGTGCTCGAGGCCGAGGGCTACGTGTTCGAGGCCGCGGACGCCTCGCTCGAGCTGCTGATGCGCCGGGCCGTCGGGTGGGAGCACGAGTTCTTCACCGTGGAGGCGTACCGGGTGAGTTCGTACCACCGCGAGGGGCCGGCGACCGCCACCGGTGAGGTGGACCTGGCCACCGAGGCCACCGTGAAGCTGTGGGTCGACGGTGAGCGCCTGGCCGCGGTGGGAGAGGGCAACGGTCCCGTCAACGCCCTCGACGCCGCCCTGCGCTCGGCGCTCGACGGCCGGTACCCGGCGCTCGGGTCCATCCACCTGACCGATTTCCGGGTGCGGGTGCTCGATGCCGCGGCCGGCCCCGGCCTGTCCGACACCGGGGCGGTGGTGCGGGTGCTGGTGGACTTCGCCGACGGCGAGCGCACCTGGACCACCACCGGTGTGAGCCCGAACATCATCGAGGCGTCGTGGCACGCCCTCACCGAGGGCCTCGTCTTCGGGCTCCTCCACGCCGACGGGTAGGCTCCGCCCCCGAGATGGCCGCTCCCGAGTTCGTCCCCACCCAGCCCACCCAGCTCGTGCGCTCCTACACGTCGCCGCCCCGCCGGGCCGGTTCGTGGCTGGCCGACCGGCCGGGTGAGATCGACGGCCGTCAGCCCGAGGGTGAGCGGCTCGGCACGCCCGGTCCCGACCAGGGCTACGCGCTGAAGCTGGTCGAGCAGTTCCGCGGGCGGCTGACGCTGCGCGACGGCGAGCACGAGGACGACGCCCTCGCCGGCGCCGCGGCGATCGCGATGAAGCGCTCGGGGCTCTTCGGTCGGGCGCCCGTGGTGCACGACCTCACGGTGGCCCTCACCCTGTGGGGGTTCCTCGACGACCGTCCGGCGCCCGAACTGGTGGAGCTGCGTCGGGGGTGGTTCGACGAGGTGCACCTCGCGCACCACTACCCGGAGTTGCGCCGTCTGGTCGACGCCGCGCCCGACGACATCCTGCGCCTGCCGCACACAGCGGTGGCGGAGCGCCACGCACTCGACTGGCGCAGCTGTCTCGACCTCGACGTCTGACCCCACCTGCGGAAAAAGGGGTCCGCCGCGCCCGGAACGGGCGTGCAGGCGCCGGATTCCCTCGGAGGTTCAGGGGTAGATGTCGACCGGCGTGCCCAGCTGCACCTCGCGGCCGAGCCGGGTGATGACGTCGTTGGCCATCCGGACGCAACCGTTGGACACGTCCTGTCCGATCAGCTGGGGCTGGTTGGTGCCGTGCAGCGCGATGACCGGCACGCCGTTGTCGAACACGTCGAGGTGCTCGCTGTACGCAGAGGTGGCCAGCACCAGCGGTCCGTAGACGCCGTCGGGGTTGTCCTGCGACACCTTGTCGGTGATGAAGAAGCGGCCGGTGGGCGTGGGCGTCTCGGGCTTGCCCACCACCACCTCGGTGGAGAACACCTCGGCGCCGTTCCTCAGCAGCCGGAGGCGGCGCTCGCCGACGCGGAGTTCGATGCGGGTGGCCACCTCGGAGAGCGTCACGTCCTTCACCGGGACGTAGCCGGCGGTGCCGTTGGGTCGGACCGGGACGAGCACCTGCAGCCACTCGCCCCGTCGCTCCGTCACGAGGAACGTGAGGGGCGAGCCGAACGAGGTGGGGGAGTTGAACTTCCACCCGAAGGGCTCCCAGTAGCGGCCGTCGATGTCGGCACCCTCGGCCGGGAGGTCGACCCGGACGGGTTGGGCCGGCTGGCTGGCCTCCGGTGCCGGCGGCCCGTAGTCGGACACGGGGGTGCCGGTGGCCCACTCCGGCGGCGGGTCGCGCAGCACGTTGAGCGCCACGCCGCTCTGGGCCACGGTGGCCGTGAGCGACGGCGCCGTCGAGCTGGTGGTGGACGACTCGGTGGTCGTGGTGGACGACGTGGGCGCGGGCTGCTCGTCGCCACCACGCAGGAGCATGAACGCGCCGAGGCCCAACAGGATCACCACCACGGCGGCCGCGGCGGCCAGGAGGCCGGTGCGGCGGCCGCCTCCGGTGCCGCTCCCGGTCTCCCCGGCGTCGGGCTGCTCCTCCGCAGGCCCGTCGCCCACGGGCTGCTCGGCGTCGGTCGTGGGTGGCTGCTCGTCCATCGGGCCGAATGGTAGGTGGCGACGCCCGGCCGTCGGGGGCGTCGGTGGGCCGGCGCGGTGGCTGCCGGTAGGTTCTCGGCCCGTGAGCACTCCCATGCGGGTCCGATTCGCCCCCGCCCCCACCGGTTTCCTGCACCTCGGCAGCGCCCGGACCGCCCTGTTCAACTGGCTGGCCGCCCGCCATGCGGGCGGCACGTTCCTGCTGCGGGTGGAGGACACCGACCTCGAACGGTCGCGTCAGGAACTGGTCGACGTGATCTACGAGGCGCTCGAGTGGCTCGGCCTGGACTGGGACGAGGACCCGGTGCGGCAGTCCGACCGCATCGACGCCCACCAGGAGGCGGTCGACCGGCTCCTGATCGAGGGGCTCGCCTACTGGTCGGACCCGGTGCCCGAGGCCGACCGGGAGCGTGTGGGCGGCCGGGCCTACGACCCCGCCGACCGTGACCGGGACCTCGGCCCCGGCCCGGGGCGGGCCGTCCGCTTCCGCGTGCCGGAGGAGGGCGCCGTCGGCTGGACCGACATGATCCGGGGTGAGATCTCCTTCGAGCTCGCGAACCTCGAGGACTTCGTCATCCGGCGGGCCGACGGTTCGCCCACGTTCTTCATCGCCAACGCGGTGGACGACGCGGCGATGGGGGTCACCGACGTGATCCGCGGCGAGGACCTGATCAACGTCACACCCAAGCAGCTCCTGCTGCGGGACGCGATCGGGGCCGGCGCCGAGCCGCTGCGGCTGGCCCACCTGCCGCTGATCGTGAACGAGCAGCGCAAGAAGCTCTCGAAGCGACGCGACGACGTCTCGCTGCTCGACTACCGCGAACGGGGGTTCCTGCCGGAGGCCATGGTCAACTACCTCGCGCTGCTGGGCTGGGGCCCGCCCGACGGGGTGGAGGTGCGCACCGACCCGCTCCGCGAGTTCCCCCCGATGTTCCGGGTGGAGGACGTGAACGACAGCTCGGCATTCTTCGACCAGAAGAAGCTGCGGTTCGTCAACGGCGAGCACCTGCGGGCGCTCGGCGTGGCCCACTTCGCCGAGCGGGCCCGGCCGTGGTTCGACCGTGAGCCGTGGTCCGACCGCTACCACGCGGAGACGTTCGGGCGGATCGCGGGTGAGGTGCAGACCCGGGTGGAGACCCTCTCGGAGGTGCCCGGCTACGTGGACTTCCTGTTCCTCCCGGAGCCGGAGGAGGATCCGGTGGCATGGGCCAAGGTCATGGTCCCGGAGGCCGGGCCGTGGCTCGACGCCGTCATCTCGGGCTGCGAGGCGTGGCCGTGGGAGTCCGCCGAGCTGTACGAGCGGACCATGGCGCTGGCCGAAGCCTCAGGAACCAGCAGGAAGAAGTTCCAGGCTCCCGTCCGCGTGGCCCTCACAGGGCGTACTGTCGGGCCACCGCTGTTCGAGTCCATGGAGATCCTGGGTCGTGACGAGACACTCCGCCGTCTCCGATCCGCCCGGGGCCGTCTCGGCGAACCCACGCCCGACGGTCCCGGCTGAACCCCCCCGCCGGCGCCGGTGGGGGCGCCGGATCGTCGCGCTCGCCCTGGTGGCGGTGCTCGGCTACCTCGCCGTCACCTTCGCCCAGGTGGTGCTCACCTCCGGGGCCGAGGACCGTGTCCGCACCGACGCCGCGGTGGTCCTCGGTGCCGCCCAGTGGGACGGTGCGCCGTCGCCGGTGCTGCGGGCCCGCCTCGAGGAGGCCCACCGCCTCTACGACGACGGGGTGGTGCCGCGCATCGTGCTCACCGGCTCGAAGCAGCCGGGCGACCGCTTCACCGAGGCCTATGCCGGCTACCGGTACCTGGCCGAGCAGGGCGTCCCGCGGTCCGCGTTGGTGATCGTGGATGACGGCACCAGCACGTACGAGTCGTTGGCCGCGGCCCGCCGGGTGCTGGCCGCCGACGGCGACCGGACGGTCACGCTGGTATCCGACGGCTACCACCTACGACGGCTGCAGGGCGTCGCCGGCGAACTGGGTCTCGACGCCCGGGTGGCGGCGTCGGGCGTGTCGGCGTCGTGGGGTGACCTGTTCCGGGAGACGGGGCTGGTGGCCGTGGGCCAGGTGGTGGGCTACGGCCGGATGCTCCGGCACGCGCCGTCCTGAGCGACCCGTCGGCGGCCCGGTCCGCAGTTGTGGCCGATCGCGGCGGCTCGGCTAGTCTCTCCCGGCGCCCTCCGGGCGGCACTGCCTTTCGGGGGTGGTGTAATCGGCAACACAACTGGTTCTGGTCCAGTTATTGGGGGTTCGAGTCCTCCCCCCCGAGCTCAACAAGATCGGGGCGTTTCCGCGGAGACGCCACGTGACCAGCCCCCATCGTCTAGCGGCCTAGGACACCACCCTCTCAAGGTGGCGGCACGGGTTCGAATCCCGTTGGGGGTGCACCGCACGAAAGCCCTGCGACCGCAGGGCTTTCGTCGTTCCCGGGGGATCGCGGCGGGGTGGGCCCGGCTCTGCGGGACCGGATCGGTTGGCCCTCGATCGAGGGTTCGCCTAGGGTGGCGATCGCGCCACGGGCAGTGGTGCAACGGAGCCGGGTGTCCGAGGTGGAAACGGGGCGATGATGCACGACGCGCACGATGAGGCTGGTGTCGCGGGGCCGGCCGGGGCCAGGACTGGACCCGGCCGCGCGGAGGTGGCGGTGGAGCCGTCCGAGGACGTCCTCCGTCTGGTCGCCGGCGCCTCCCGCGACGTGATCCTGTTGGGTCGTCGGGGCCACCAGGAATGGGTCTCCCCGTCGGTGCTCGAGGCCACCGGCCTGACCCAGCAGGAACTGCTGGCGATGGACGAACCCCTCGACCTGGTCCACCCGGACGACCGGGAGGCGATCGACCAACGGCGGGTGCGGCTGCGGCAGGGTGAGGACGTGGAGGCGCGCGTCCGGGTCCGGTCCGCCGACGGGAGATGGCGCTGGTTCGACATGCGCTCCCGCCCGATCGCCGACGAGGGTGGCGGCTTCAGCGGGCGCAACGTGTCGTCGTGGCGTCCCGCCCACGAGCAGGTGGCGCTGACGCAGGAGGTGGCCGACCAGCGCGAGCGCCTCCGGGCGACGCTCGACTCCCTCATCGACCAGCACGCCCTCCTGCGCGCCGTCCGTGACGACGGCGGCCGGATCGTCGACTTCGAGCTCGAGGAGGTGAACGACGCCGTGTGCCAGTACCTCCGGCGTCCCCGTGCCGAGCTGGTCGGTGCGTCCTTGGTGGGGCTCATGCCCGGCATCGTCGACACCGGCCTCCTGGCGGCGTTCGCCGAGGTGGTCGACACGGGCCGGCCCCTGGTGCTCGACGACTTCGAGTACGCCCAGGAGCTCCTCGGCCGCACCCGCCGCTACTACTTCCGGGGAGCGAAGGTCGGCGACGCCATGAGCTTCACCGTCCGCGACGTGACGGCGCAGGTCGAGGCGGCCGCGGCCCTCGCGGATTCGGAGCGCCTGTTGCGCACCGTGCTCGACGCGTCGCGGGACGTCACCGTCCGTTTCGACCGTGACGGCCGCGTCACCTATGCGAACCAGCGCACGGCGGAACTGTCGGGGATCCCGGTCGCGGACTGGCTCGGTCGGACCCTCGCCGAGATCGGCTACGACCCGGCCCAGGTGGCGGAGTGGGACGGCCACACGCAGGCCGCGGTGCAGAGCGGGGAGCCGCTCACCTACGAGTTCCAGATCGAGCGCGACGGCCGCTGGTCGAGTTACGAGGCCAGCCTGGCGCCGGTGCTGGAGGCGGACGGCCGGGTCAGCAGCGTGGTGATGACCGCACGGGACGTGACCGAACGGGTGCTCGCCGAGGAGGAACTGGAGCGGCTGGCCACCCGCGACGCCCTCACCGGGCTCGCCAACCGGGCCCAGATGATCGAGGAGATCGGTCATGCGCTGGCCGTCGACCGGCGGGCCGGCACGAGCACCGCGGTGCTGATGATGGACCTCGACCGGTTCAAGTTCGTGAACGACTCGCTCGGTCACGCCGTGGGGGACGAGCTCATCCGGGGTGCGGCCCGCCGGCTCGAGTCGATCGTGCGGGTCGGCGACCTGGTGGTTCGCCCCGGCGGCGACGAGTTCGTGGTGGTCATGCGGGACCTCCACGACCCGGCCGAGGCGCTCCACGTGGGCTGGCGGATCGTGGAGGCGTTCCGTGCGCCGTTCGCCACGATCGGGGCCGACTTCTACGCCACTGCCAGCCTCGGGGTGGCGATCTCGGTGGACGGCAACGATCCGCATGACCTGGTGCGCGAGGCCGACACCGCCATGTACGTCGCCAAGGCCGAGGGCGGCGACCGCCTCGCCGTGTTCAACGAGGAGCTCCGCTCCGAGGTCCGCGAGCGCGTCCGGCTCGAGTCCGACCTGCGCAGCGCCATCGAGCGGGGCGAGCTCGAGGTGTGGTTCCAGCCGGAGGTGGACCTGACGAGTGGTTGCGTGGTGGCCGCGGAAGCGCTGCTCCGGTGGCGCCGCCACGACGGGGAGGTGTGGCCCGCCGGCCGGTTCATCGAGGTCGCGGAGGAGACCGGGCTGATCGTCGGCCTCGGCGAGCTGATCCTCCGCCGGGCGTGCGAGGCGGCCGCGAGCTGGCCGGAGTCGGGTGCCGGTGTGCTGACGGTCCGGGTGAACCTCTCCGCCCACCAGCTCGGCGACGCCGGCCTGCTCGACGGGGTGGACGAGGTGCTCGCGGCCTCGGGCCTCGACCCGGCCCGGCTGTGCGTGGAGATCACCGAGAGCGTGTTCCTCCAGGGCACGCGCACCGTGCTCGACAACCTGGCCGGCCTGCGTTCCCGCGGCGTGACGATCGCGAGCGACGACTTCGGGACCGGCTACGCATCGCTGTCGCACCTCCGCGACTACCCGGTGGACCTCGTGAAGATCGACCGCAGCTTCGTCGGTGACGTCACCGACGGGGCGTCGGGCCGGGGACTGGTGGCGGGGATCGTCTCGCTGAGCCGGTCACTCGGGCTGGCCGTGACCGCCGAAGGGGTGGAGTCAGAGGCCCAGGCCGCGTCGCTGGTGGCGATGGGCTGTCGCACCGCCCAGGGCTTCCTGTTCGCGCCAGCGGTCGATCTCGACGAGTTCCACGACCTGGCCGTGCAGCGGTTCCCGGTGCCGTGGTCGTCCGTCGCGGTGGCCCCGGCGACGTGAGCGGACCCGCTGCCGACGCCGGTGTCGACTCGCGCCCGGCTCCGTGTCAGTCCCGCAGGCCCGGGTGCTGGCGGGCGAGCAGTGGCAGCAGCAGGCGCTTCGGCGTGAGGTAGGAGACCATGGCCAGCGCCCGGTTGGCCGGGCCCGGGATGGCCACGGTCCGCCCGGCGGCAAGGGCGTGCAGCCCCACGTCGGCCACCGCTTGCGGGGTCTCCCACATGAAGGACGGGAGGGTCTCCTTGGTGGCGTCGGCGTCGAAGCCCGCCACGTCGCCGAACTCGGTCTCCACGGGCCCGGGGCACAGGACGGTGGCGTGCACCCCGGTCCCCCGGAGCTCGGCGGCCAGCGCCTCGGTGTAGGAGCGGACGAACGCCTTCGACGCGCCGTAGCCGGCCTGGCCGGGCAGCGGCTGGAACGACGCGGTGGAGGCCACGTTGAGCACCGCACCGGCGCCCCGCTCGACCATCGGTGGCACGAGCCGGCTGCACAGCTCCACCACCGCCATCACGTCCACCTCCACCATCCGCAGTTCGGCCTCGGTGTCGCCGCGGTGCACCGGGCCGAGGGTGGACAGCCCGGCGTTGTTCACGAGGACCGACACCTCGAGGCCGCGCTCGGCCAACTCCTCCGCGATCCCGCCGCGTCCGGCGGGGTCGGCCAGGTCGCGGGCGAGCACCTCCACCCGCACCCCGCTGCGGCGGAGCTCCCCGGCGAGGTCCTCGAGCCGGTCGGCCCGCCGGGCCAGGAGAGTGACGCCGTGGCCTCGCCGGACCAGGCCCCGTGCGAGCTCCACGCCGATCCCGGACGAGGCGCCGGTGACGAGGGCGGTGCTGGTGGGGGAGGGGGTGGGGAGGCTCACCCCGGCGACGCTAGGTGGTGCGCCGTGCCACCCGCACCACGACCTCGCCGGCGCCCGGGTCGGCGACCACGGTGATGCGCCCCGCGTCCGGCGCCGAGGTCACGGCACCGCCGGTGACGTCGACGGTGTAGCCGGCCGGGTACACCTCGGTGGGTGCCACCACGGAGGTGGGGGCGGTGACCGACGGGTCAGGCACGAATCGCAGCTCGTACGACCCGGTCGTCGGGTCGAATCGCTGCAGGGTCGGGCGGCCGGCGGTCGCCTGTGCGGAGGTCCGCACGAGGTTCGTGCGGACCACCTCGGGGTAGGTGCCCCACGCCCAGTGGAACCACGACATGAGTCGCTCGTCGGCGAGCTGTGTGGTCCGGGTGCTGTTGAGTGGGCTGCCGGACGCCCCGAACTCGGTGAGCATCGCCGGCGCGTCCCAGCGGGTACGGAGGTCGTCGGCGGCGTCGAAGATCGAGGTGAAGATGCCGTCGCAGAGGGCCGACGCCTCGGGCGCGGGCTGCTCCGGCTTCCCGGAGTCGGTGCCCAGGCAGTAGGCGTGGAAGTTGTGGCCCACCCCCGGGCCCGGGTCGGGCGTGCCGGGGAACGGGGTGCCGATGGTGAACGGCTCCCACCACATGTTCATGTCCGGGGCCACGGCGCGGACCTTGTCGGTGAACGAGCGGTGCATCGCCTCGACCGCGCGGTAGCGGTCGCCGCAGGTGCCCAGGCAGTCGAGGAAGGCGCTGCCGGCGAACGGCTCGTTGAGCGGGTCGATGCCGATCACGCCGGGCTCGTCGCGGAAGCGGGCCGCCAGCGCGGCCACCCCGTCGCCGAACCAGTCGATGGCGCTGCGGCCACCGGCGATCGGGACCTGCGCCCACCAGTCGTCCCACTGGCGCAGCGAGCGGGGCGATGCGTAGGCGAGCGCCCAGGACGCGCCCTCGGCGCCCGGCACCAGGTCGGGCAGGGCGGCGGCGGCGGGCGTGGTGGCCCAGTCGGGCATGCCCGTGAAGACGTCCTGGTGGAGGTCGAGCAGCACCCACATGCCGGCGTCCGACAGCGTCCGCACGTTGGCCGCGATCTCCTCGAGGTAGGCCGTGTCGACCACGCCCGGCGCCGGCATCAGCGACGCGGGCCACACGCCCAGGCGCACGCCGTTCAGGCCGTCCCGCTGCATCGCGGCCAGCTGGGCGGGGGAGAGGGCACCGCTCGTGGTGGCGTGGAACGGGGGCGACTTCGTCACCACGTTCGTACCGTGGATGATCACCACCCTGCCCTCGCCGTCGACCAGGTCGCGGCCGCGCAGGGTGAGCGGGCCCACCACGTCGGGCCGCTCGGTGGTGACCACGCCCGGGCCGGCCGGGAAGGTCGCCAGCGGCGGTGACGAACACGCCGAGGCCACCGTCGCCATCGTGAGTACCAGGGCCGCGGCCACCGCCACGCGCCGTCCGTTCCCCCGCCGAGCCGTTCGCATCGCCGAACCCCCTTCGGCGCGCAGGGTACCAGCAGGCTTCAGGTGCCGGTGAGGCGCCCGACGACCGGGGCGAACTCGTGGGCCGAGTCGCCCGGGACCACGTGGTACGAGTAGCCCCAGCGCTCCCTGCGGGCGAGCAACTGCTCCTCCACCTCGCCCTCGGTGCCCACCAGCGCGAGCGGGGACGACCGCAGCGACGCCTCGTCGGTCGCGAACAGCTCGGCCACCATCGCGGGCACGGCCGGGTCGTCGGTGAGCTGGGCGACGGCGAGCCAGGCGTTGAGCTCGAGGTCGTCGAAGCGGTTCCCGGCGCCCTCGCGCACCCAGCCGACCTTCTCGTCGATGCGGGTCGGCAGCCCGTCGTGGGCGGCCTCGGTGTCGATCTCCCCGGAGTGGATCGAGGCGTTCACCCCGACGATGTCGGCGTGCGCGCCGGCGAACCGCAGCAGGCGCGGCGCGCCCCCGCCGATGAGCACCGGGGGACCGCCGGGACGACCGGGTGCGGGGGTTCCGTCGAGCTCCTCGATCCGGTAGTGCTCGCCCTCGAAGGAGAACGGGCCCTCGGACCACAGCCCCCGGAGCACCTGCAGGTGCTCCATCATCCGCGACACCCGCACGCCCGGCCGGTCCATCGGGATGCCCGAGGCCGCGTAGTCCCACGCCTTCCAGCCGGCGCCGAGACCCACCTCGATGCGGCCGGGGAACTCGGCGTCCAGCGTCGCGAGCTCCCGCGCCACCACCACCGGGTGGCGGTAGTCGCAGTCGAGCACGAGGGCGCCCACCCGCATCTCGGTGGTGGCCGCCGCGCACAGCGCCATCCCCACCAGCGGGCCGGGTCCCTCGTCGAAGTGGTCGGGGAAGAAGGCCGTGGAATAGCCGAGCTGCTCGGCCTCCCGGGCGGTGTCGGCCCAGTTCCGCCCCGGGAACGGGTGGTGCAGTTCGACGGCGAACCGGAGGCGTCGTGGATGGCTCATCGGGGCGACGGTAGCGGGGCCCGCCCGGCGCGGCACCGCCCGCACGGACAGCCCGTATCCTCGACGTGGATGGACGGGGGCGAGCCGCGCGTCGGTGGCCGGGTGCGCGGCGCGCTGTGGTTGACCGTGGCCACCACGGGCGCCTCGGCGCTGGCGCTGCAGGTGGCGTGGCAGCGGGTGCTCGCCCTGCGGTCCGGGGTGGACCTGCTGTCGATGACGGTGACGGTGGCGGCGTTCCTGTTCGGGCTCGGGGTGGGCAGCGCGGTCGGCGGCCGCCTGGCGGACCGGATCGGCGCCGCGGCGTCCGCCCGGTGGTTCGCGGTGCTCAATCTCGCGGTGGCGGCCGCGGCGGCGGTGAGCGTGCCGCTCCTGAGCGGCCTGGTGCCCGCGGGCGCCTCACCCGCCGTGCAGTTCGCGGCGACCTTCGCCGCCGTCGCCGCACCCACGCTGCTCATGGGCGCGACCCTCCCGCTGCTGGCCCGCGCCGTGGTGCCGCGACCCGAGGACGCCGGCGCGGTGGTCGGGCGGCTCGTGGCGGTCAACACCCTCGGCGGCGCCGTCGGTGCGCTGGTGGCCGGGTGGTACGTGATCGGCACGCTCGGCCTGGTGGCCGCCACCCGGCTCGCGGCGGTCGGCTACCTCGCCGCCGGGTTGCTCGCGTGGTGGGCGGTCCCCCGGGTCCGCGCCGGTTCGGCGGGGGTGGCCCCCGACGCCCCGGGCGCCGCCGACGTCCCCGACGGGGACGGAGGGGCCACGGTGCCGGCGGATGACGCCGCTCCCGACGGGGCCCCACGACGGGTGTGGCCGTGGCTCGTCGTGGTGGCCGTGACCGGTGCCGTGGCGCTGGGCCTGCAGACGGTGTTCTTCCGCGTGGTGGACGCGGCCATGCGCTCCAACGCCTACTCGTTCCCGTACGTGCTGGCCGGCTACCTGGTGCTCTGGGCCGCCGGTGCAGCGGCCGGGAGCCGGGCGGTCCGCCGGGTGGGCCCGCCGCGCCGCTGGTTCCTCGGGACGCAGCTCGCGGTGGCCGGGGCCACGGCGCTCTGCTGGACGGTGCTGGTGCGGCTCGTCCCGTCGACCCCGCTGTGGGGGCCGCTGCGCCAGTGGTTCAACAGCGACGGCCTCGCCGGCGGCTTCGGCGGGGTGACGGCCGGCCCGGTGTTCGTGGCCGCGGTGGTGGTACCCGTCCTCCTCATGGCGCTCCCCGTGCTCCTGATGGGCTTCGCGTTGCCCTTCGCGCAGGCGTTGGTCACCCGCGACCTCCGGTCGCTCGGACGACGGACGGGCCTGCTGGGCGCCGCGCAGTTCGCGGGCAACGTGGGCGGGACGCTGCTCACCGGGCTGGTGCTGCTCGACCGCCTCGGCACGGGTGGCACGGCGCAGCTCCTCGTCGGGGCGTTGCTCCTCGCCGTGGTGGTCGCGGCGCTCGCCACCCGGCCGGCGGGTGCCGTGCCCGACCTGTCCGGTGCGGCCGGGCCGGGGCGGGCGCGTCGGGCCGCCGGTGTCGTCGGGGTCGGGCTCGTCGCGCTGCTGGTGCTCGCGATGCCCGGTACGCAGGGCCTCTGGTCGTTCCTCCACGACGGGGCGGAGGCGCCGGAGCTGCTGGTGGAGGACGACCGGAGCTGCGGCACGGTGGTGAAGGTCTTCGGCGACCGCTCCGCCCAGCTCCACATCAACGGCGCGAGCCAGAACGGTTATCCCTTCGACGACTTCCACGTGCTGGTGGGACTGACCCCCGCGCTGGTGGCCGAGGACCCGTCGCGGGCGATGGTCGTGGGGCTGGGTGCCGGTTCCACCACCGCCGGGCTGCTCGCTGACCCACAGGTGCGCAGTGTGAGCACCGTGGAGCTGTGCGGTGGCATCGAGCGGCTCCTCCGGCGGCTGGCCCCCGGCCGACCGGAGCTGGCCTCGATGCTCGCCGACCCGCGCTCGGAGCTCCGCACCGGTGATGGCCGGACCGCACTCCAGTCCGGCGGGAAGGGCGACCTCGACGTGGTCGTCACCGACACCATGCGCACCACGTCCGCGGCGAGCGGCAACACGTTCTCCGTGGAGTACTACCGGCTCATCCGCGACCGGCTCGCGCCCGACGGCGTGGTCGCCACGTGGATCCCCACCGGCCGCGTCCTCAACTCGCTCCGCGCGGTCTTCCCCCACATCGCGATCGTCACGGTGGACGCCTACAACGGGTCGCGGTTCGCCGTGGCCTCGATGCGGCCCCTCGACCTCGACCCGGCCCGGCTCCGGGCGCGCTTCGACGCGGCGTCGATCCCGGAGGCCGACCGTGCCCGCCTCTGGGGGGTGGTGTCGAGCATCACCGACGCCTGCGACGCCGGCGCGCCCGTTCCCGCCGACGACGAACTGAACCACGACACCAACCCGAGGGACGAGTACTTCGTGAACAACCCGTCGGTCGCTGCGCCCGCGCTCCCGCGCTGTCCTGACTGAGGCGTCCCGGGCCCGGCCCGGCTCAGCCCCCGGTCGCGCCCGGCGTCGTCACCTGCTCGAGGGATCGGCGGATCTCGGCGGTGAGCACGTCGCTGCCCACGTTGGTGAGTTGGTTCCGTTCGTGGAACCGCCAGCGGCCGTCAACCACGGCGTCGCAGCGCGGCGTGCACAGGAGCGGGAGCGGGTCCACGAGCGCGGCGGCATCGGCCCGCCCCACCACCGCCTGCTGGGCGGCCCAGACCCCGGCCCGGCGCCGCCTCGCCGCCTCGAGGTCCACCTCCGGCAGCGGGGGGTCGGGCCGCAGGAGTGACTGGCGGTCGCGGGGGAACGACGGCCCCAGGTCGGGGGCGCCACCCACCACCACCGCGCCCACGCCGAGGCGCCGGAGGCGCTCGAGCGTGGCGTCGAGCGACGCGGCCCACGACCGCACCGCGGCGCTGGTCGAACCGGGGTGGCCGCCGTCGGGCCCGGCCAACTCCTCCTCCGGCGGGGCGTCCGTCGTGTACGCCGCCTCGTCAGCCGACAGCACCACCGCCGCCGGCCGGAGTCGCTCCACGAGGTCCCACGCCTGCTGCTGCCATTCGGCGCAACGGTCCGCGTGGACCGGGGCCCGGGTGAGGAACGGGCACCCCGATCGGCTCCACTGGGCGGTCCGGAACCCGAGCGAGCCCGCCGCCCGCACCGTGGCGGGGGCGACACCGTCGGCCTGGAGGTCGCCGAGGACCAGCACGGTGTCGCGACCGCCGGGGTCCCGGTCGCCCGGCGCCGGGGTGGTGCACACCCCGGCGGGCCAGTCACCGGAGGCGTCCCGGTTGAACTGGTGGCACCCCACGTTCCGCCCGTTCGGCATGTCGTACCAGCCGTCGGCCTCCTCCAGCCCCCACCCGCCGCGGGAACCGAGGAGCACGGCCCCGGCCGTGACCACCACCACCGACACGCACCCGCCCGCGAGCAGCACCGCTCGTCGGCCGACGATGCCCGGCGCCACCCGGATCGGCTGCTCGACCCAGCGGTAGGACGCCCACGCGGGGAGCAGCGATGTCACGGCCGCCACCGCCGGCACCCAGGGGGTGGTGGGCCAGAGGGCCACCGCGAGGACGATCGCCGGCCAGTGCCACAGGTACCAGGCGTAGGACCGGTCCCCGAGCCACGTGAGCGGCCGCACGGCCAGCACCCGCGCCGTCGGACCCCCGGGGCCGGCGAGGATCACGGCGGCCGTGCCCAGCACCGGAGCCAGTGCCCAGGCCGAGGGCCAGGTCCCACCCGGGTCGATGAGCATCCCGGACGCCACCACCACGCCCAGACCGCCGAGGCCCAGCACGGCGGAGGCCGTCCGGCCCGGCCGTCGCCCGGCGCGGAGGGCCAGCGCCACGAGCGCGCCCGCCGCGAACTCCCACCAGCGGGTGGGTGCGGCCAGGAACGCGAGCCGCTCCGGGGCCTCCACCCCGAACGGCTGCCGGCCGCCGTGCAGCGCCATCGCGAGCAGGAACGACGCCACCGCCACCGCCGCCGTCACCGCCACGGTCGCGGCCGTCGCCCGGACCGGGGTCCGCTGCGACCCGTCGGCGCCGGGGGCGTGGTGGGACCGCCGTCGCCGTCGGTCCCACCACAGGGTCACCGCCAGCGCCGCGGGAAGGACCAGGTAGGTCTGTTCCTCCACCGACAGCGACCAGGTGTGGAGGAACGGGTTGGAGGCCGCGCTGGCGTCGAAGTAGCCGGTGTGGCGGTACAGGTACACGTTGGCCACGAACGCGTTGGCCGCGAGCCCCGTCCTGGCGGCGAACTGCTGCGCCCCGAACGGGTCGAGCACCACGACGCACGCGACGAGCACCGGCACCGTCATGAGGGCGAGCGCGGGCATGATCCGCCGGGCCCTCCGGGCGTAGAAGTCGCGGAAGGGAATGCCCTCGCCGCGGTCGACGCCCCGCAGGAGGAGGGCGGTGATCACGAACCCGGAGATGACGAAGAACACGTCCACGCCCACGAACCCGCTGCGGGCGAGCGCCCAGGTGCTGCCCGAACGGGTCTGGGCCACGGGGCTGCCACCCACGTGGAACGCCACGACGAGGAGGACCGCCACGGCGCGGAGCCCCTGCACGTCGGCCCGGTGGTGCGGGGCACTCACGGGTCGATGGTGGCACACGGAGCGGCCCGGTAGCGTCCGGGGGGCATGGTCCCGCCCACGCCCCCCGGTGCCGTCGTGCGCGTCGACGCCGTCCGGCCCGGGGCCGCGGTGATCGACGGTGCGGCCCGGGTGCTGCGACGGGGCGGGCTGGTCGCGTTCCCCACCGAGACCGTGTACGGGCTGGGTGCGCTGCTCACCGACCGCGGTGCGCTCGGCCGGATCTTCACCGTGAAGGGCCGGCCGCCCACCGACCCGCTGATCGTGCACGCCGCGGATCCGGCGGGTGCCGCCGCCGTGGCCCGGACCTGGCCGCCGGCGGCGGCGGCGCTCGCCGAGCGGTTCTGGCCGGGTCCCCTCACCCTCGTGCTGGCCAGAGGGCCCGGGGTCCCCGACGAGGTCACGGCCGGTGGTCCCACGGTGGGCGTCCGGGTGCCGGCCCACCCCGTGGCCCGGGCCCTGGTGGCCGCGGCGGGCGCGCCGGTGGCGGCACCCTCGGCGAACCGGTTCGGCCGGGTCAGCCCCACGTCCGCGGCCCACGTGGTGGAGGAACTCGCCGACAGGGTGGACCTGGTGCTCGATGCGGGCCCGGCCCCGCTCGGCATCGAGTCGACCGTGCTCGACCTCACCGCGGAGGTGCCGACCGTGCTGCGGCCGGGAGCGGTCACGGTCGAGGACCTCCGGGCCGTCCTCGGGGACGTGCGGGCGCCGCGACGGCAGGCGGTGGACGAGGACGTCCCGTCCGCGGCACCGGGACGCTTCCTGCGTCACTACGCGCCGGCCACGCCGGTGGTGCTGGTGGAGGGAGGGCGCGACCTGGCCCGGCGGCTCGAGTCCGCGGTGGCGGCCGAGGGCCCGACGGTGTGCGTCCTGCGCCTGCCCGACGACCCGACCCTGGCCGCCGCCGAGTTGTACGGCGCGCTGCGTGAGGCCGACCGGGCGGGTGCCGGCCTCCTGCTGGCCACCGCCGTGCCCGCCGACGGGGTGGGCCGGGCGGTCAACGACCGGTTGTTCCGGGCCGCGCACGGCCGTGTGGTGGACGACGACTCCGAGGCCGCGGTGCGCCGTCTGGTGGCGCTGGCGACGCCCTGAACCGGGCGCGAGGCTGGGCCGATGGCGGGGAAGCACCACCGGGACCCGACCTCGGCCGGTCGTGGCCGGTTGCTGCGCCGCCTCGCGGCGGTGACGGTGGTCGCGGCGTGCTGCGCCGGCTGCGGTCCGTCGCGCACCGCGGAGGTGTCGGGGTCGGCCGGCGGCGCCCCGGACTGGGCGGCGGTCGGCGGCCCGGACGACAGCCCCGACGGCCTCGTTGCCGACCCGTCCGCCGCGGCCGATCCTGGCGCGCCGGAACCGCAGGTCATGGCCGAGGTGACCCTGCCGGACGGGGCGGTGCCCACGCTGCCCCAGCCGCAGGTGCCCTCCGCGGTGGCCACGCCCGACGGCTCGCCCCGTCCTGCCGCACCCCGGGCCGCACCACCGACCACCGCCGCGGCACCCGGCACGTCGGACCGGGCGGTGGAGCGTCTCGGGTCCGGGGAACTGCGCGACCGGGCGGCGCGGGCGCTCGGTCGGATCCGCTACGACTGGAAGGCGCGGCTACCGGGGTGGCAGGTGCGGTTCCTGCCCGGCCGGAGCGGCCTGCGCGGTTCGACGTTCCCACGCGAGCGGGTGGTCGAGGTGTACGTCCGCAGCAGCCAGTCCGTGTCCGACATCGCCCACGTGGTGGCCCACGAGCTCGGCCACGCGGTCGACGTGAGCCTCCTGGGCGATGACGACCGAGCCGCCTGGCTCGCCGCCCGGGGTGTGGATCCGTCGACGCCGTGGTTCCCGGACGGGAGCGGCGTGACCGACTTCGCCACCGGGGCGGGGGACTTCGCCGAGAGCTTCGCCCACTGGCAGGTCGGCGACCAGTGGTACTCGCGTCTGGGGGCGCCCCCCGACGCGGCGACGACGGCGTTCCTGGTCTCGCTCGCCGGGGGCTGAGGACCGCGGAGGTCCGGGCGGGCGCCGGTAGACTCGCTCGGGTCGTCCCTCGGAGGCGACCCGGTGGCCCCCGCCCCCGGAACCGGGCGACCTGGACAGGGACCGTGACCGAGCAGCGCACACCAGCAACGGCCAGCGACCGCCCGGCGCGACCCCCGCTGCCCGTGGCGATGCTGAAGGCGTGCCGGCCCAAGCAGTGGGCGAAGAACGTGCTGGTGTTCGTGGCCCCGGCCGCGGCCGGGGTGCTCACCACCTGGTACTACCTGCGCCTCACCCTGCTCGGTTTCGTGGCCTTCTGTCTCGTCTCCTCGGCGACCTACCTCCTCAACGACGTGCTCGACGTGGAGTCCGACCGGCGCCATCCGACGAAGCGCAACCGGCCGATCGCGAGCGGTGCCGTGCCCGTCCCGCTCGCCGTGGTGATGGCGGTGGTCCTCTTCGTGGGCGGCGTGGGCCTCGCGCTCACGATCAACATCACGCTCGCCGGCGTGGTGGCCGGGTACGCGGTGCTCACCACCGCCTACTCGATGTGGCTCAAGCAGATCCCGGTGATGGACCTGGTGATCCTGTCGTCGGGGTTCATCCTGCGGCTCCTCGGGGGTGCCTACGCGGCCGGTGTGGAGGTGTCCGAGTGGTTCCTCCTCGTGTCGCTGTTCGGCTCGCTGTTCATCGCGGCGGCGAAGCGCTTCGCCGAGAAGAAGGAGTTGGGTGAGGAGGCAGCCGCGCTGCGTCCCACCCTCGGCGCGTACAGCGTCGAGTACCTCGGACTGGTGCGGGCCGCCGCTGCCGCGGCGGTGATGATGAGCTTCTGCCAGTGGGCGGTGGAGAGCGGCAAGACCGACCGTTTCGCCACGCCGTGGGTGCAGCTGTCGATCATCCCCTTCGTGATCGCCATCCTCCGCTACGCCCTGCTGGTGGACCAGGGGAAGGGATCAGCCCCCGAGGAGGTGCTCTCGGAGGACCGCACCATGCAACTCATGGGCGTCCTGCTGGTGGTCTTCCTGTTCCTCGCCGTGTACACCTGAGGGCCACATGGGACCTGTCGAGACCGACGAACTCCTCTGCGGGTGGGGCCGCACCGCGCCCACCCGCAGCACGGTCCTGCGTCCGGGTTCGGAGCAGGACGCGGTGGACGCGGTGCTCGCCGCCGGTGGACGCGGCGTCCTGGGTCGGGGCCTCGGCCGGGGCTACGGCGACTGTGCGCAGAACGCCGGCGGCACGGTGGTGTGGGGCCCGTCGATGTCGGGCCTCCTCGACATCGACCTCGCCGCCGGGGTGGTGCGCGCCCGGGCCGGCACCAGCCTCGACGACCTGATGCGATGGCTCGTCCCGCACGGATTGTTCGTGCCGGTCACCCCGGGCACCCGGATGGTGACCGTCGGCGGGGCGATCGCGGCCGACATCCACGGCAAGAACCACCACGTGAAGGGGTCCTTCGGCGAGCACGTGGTCTCGTTGCGGTTCGTCGACGGCCGCGGCGAGGTCCGGGAGGTGTCCCCCGACAGCGACCCCGAGGTGTTCTGGGCCGTGGTGGGCGGCATGGGCCTCACCGGCCTCGTGCTCGACGCCACCATCCGGATGACCCCGATCGGCTCGAGCCTGATCAGCGTCGACACCGACCGAGCGACCGATCTCGACGACGTGATGTCGATGATGGTGGAGGGCGACGACCGCTACGAGTACTCCGTCGCCTGGATCGACCTCGTGGCCAGGGGCCGCCACATGGGCCGTTCGATCCTGCAGCGGGGCCGGTTCGCCACCCGCGAGGAGGCGCTCGGTGCCGGCGCGGAGGACCCGTACGCCTACCACCCCCGCCAGCTCCCGTCGCCGCCCGACGTGGTGCCCTCGGGCCTGCTCAACCACCTCACCGTACGGGCCTTCAACGAGCTCTGGTACCGCAAGGCGCCCGTGCGTCGACGCGGTGAGCTCCAGACGATCGAGGCGTTCTTCCACCCGCTCGACATGATCGCCGAGTGGAACCGTATCTACGGCCCCCGGGGCTTCCTGCAGTGGCAGTTCGTGGTGCCCGACGAGGCCTCCGAGGTTGTGCGGACCGCGGTGGAACGCCTGTCGGAGAGTGGCATGTCCAGCTTCCTCGCCGTCCTCAAACGGTTCGGCCCAGCGGACCCGGGGTACCTGTCCTTCCCGCGCAAGGGCTGGACGCTCGCGCTCGACCTCCCGGTGCTGCCGGGCCTCGACCGGCTGCTCGACGAGCTCGACGAGGTGGTGGTGGCGGCCGGCGGCTCGATCTACCTGGCCAAGGACAGCCGGGTGCGGCCGGAGCTGGTGCCGGCGATGTACCCGCGGCTCGCCGAGTGGCGCGACGTGCGCGACAAGGTCGATCCCGAGGGTCGTTTCCGCAGCGACCTGGGCCGCCGCCTCGGCCTCTGCTGACGGCGGCCCGGCCCCCGACGCCGGCCCCCGACGTCAGCCCCCGACGTCCTCGGCGTAGGCGTCGAGGGCTGACTGGAACTTCTGGTCGGCGGTGCTGACCGCGGTGTTCACCGGGGTTCCGGTGAGGGCCACGCCGTCGAGCGCCTCGCGCACGTCCGAGCGGAACTCCTTGTAGGGGCCGATCACCGGGCCGGGGAAGTCGGGGTCGAGGTTGCCGAGCCCCTCGTAGGCCACGTTCAGCCACTTCCCGGCGGTGGTGCCGGTGAAGAACTGCTGCAGGCTGGGATCCGACGAGGCCGACTCGAGCACCGGGAGGTACGAGGCCTTCTCGGTCCAGGTCACCTGGTTCGGGGTCTGCAGGAAGTACTTCATGAACTGCCAGGCGGCGCCCACGCCGTTCTTCCGGTTCGTCGTCACCAGGTACCAGGCGGACCCGCCGATCTGGCCCTTGCCTGCCTCCTTCACGCCGGGGACCGGCCCGACCCCGATGTCGAGCCCGGTGTTCACCGTCGACGGGGCCCCGGCGACGGTGCCGAGGTCGGCCGCCTTCACGGAGCCGTCGAGGAGTGCCGCCACGGTGGTGATGGCGGCGGACGTCTGGATGAGCATCGCGGAGGTCTTGTTGTTGATCGCGAGGTACTCGTCGATGCCGGTGCTCGCGCTGGGGATCGGCTTCAGGAGCTTGTCGTCGACCATCTTCTTGAACCACTCCATGATCTGGCGGGTGGTCGGGTTGTCGAACTCCGACGTCGTGGCGAGACCGGCCCGCCCGTTGTTCTCGTTGACGATCGGCTTCTTCACGCCGGTGAGCCAGTGCTCGAGGTACCAGGCGTCGACCTTCATCACCAGCGGCTCCTGCACGCCGGGCACGTTCGCGGCCTTGACCTTCTCGGCGACCGCTCGGACGTCGTCGAGGGTCTTCGGGGTGGTGGACGTGTCCACGCCGGCCTGGCGGAGGATCGCGTTGTTCGCGTAGTAGATCGGGCTCGACACGCTGAAGGCGCCCGGCCAGAGCACGTCGTCGACGGTGTAGGCGGCCTTCACCGAGGGCAGCACGTCGTCGTAGGTGCTCGCCGCGGTGTCGTCGGCCTCGATGCAGGACTGGGCGGGCACCACGGCGCCGGAGTCGATCATGAACTGGGTGGTGGTGTCCTCGGTGAGGATCATGTCCGGCAGCGTGCCCGGGTCACCGAGGGCGTCCTCGTACTTCTTGAGGAGTTCCTCGTACGTGCCCTGGGCCTCGACGCTCACCTTCACCTTGTTCTGCGAGCCGTTGAACGAGGTGGCGAGCTGCTCCAGCGTGGACTTCTGGAGTCCCACGTAGGCGTGCCACACCGTCACGTCGATCGGTGCGGTGGCGTCCTGGACGGCCTTCACCGGGCAGTCGGCGGCGTCGACCTGCCCGCCGCCCTCCGAGGAACCGGAGCCGGAACCGCCGCCGGAGTCACCGCCGCACGCGGCGGCGAGCAGCGCCGTGGCGGCGAGCGGGACGAGCAACCAGCGGGCCCGCAGGCGGGTGCGGGGCCGACGGCGCCCGTGGGCGTCGCCGGCGAGGGCGGGCTGGAGGTGGGGGGCCGGGTTGGCGCTCATGCTGGTCGCTTTCTGCTTCGACGGCGGTGGCCGGGGACCCTGACCGCCACAGTCTGTCCTGTCGGGAGGCCCCGCGGTGGTTCCACCCCCGTGACGTGGGGGCGTCGGTGCCGGGGGCGTGGGCTCGGGCGGTGACTCAGCCCTTCACCGCACCGGCGGTGAGGCCCCGCACCATCTGGCGCTGGAAGAAGATCAGGAGGGCCAGCAGGGGCAGCGCGGCCACGATCGCCGCCGCGAACCCGATGTTGAGACGGTCCACCCGGTCGGAGCCGATGCTGCGCAGCGCCACCTGCACGGTCTGCCAGGACTGACGGTCCGTGGCGAAGCGGGGCCACACGTACTGGTTCCAGGCGCCGAGGAAGGAGATGACCACGAAGCTGCCGATGATGGGCCGCGTCATGGGCATGGCCACGCGGAACAGGAAACGGAGGTGGCCGTAGCCGTCGAGCGTGGCCGCGTCGCGCAGCTCCCCGGGTACGCCGAGGAACCCCTGGCGGATGAGGAAGATGCCGAAGGCGGTCGCGAGGAAGGGGAAGGTGAGCCCCTGCACGGAGTTCAGCCACGACAGCGTGCGCATGGTCTCGACGTTGGCGATGAGCGTCACCTCGATCGGCAGCAGGAGGGTGCCCACCACCATGACGAACATCACCCGCTTGAGGGGGAACTCCAGGAACGCGAACGCGTAGGCGGCGAGCACGGAGGTGAGCAGCTGGACCACCACGATGATCGACGTGACCAGGGCCGAGAGTCCGAGCGCCCGGCCGAGGTCGGCCTCGCTGAACGCCGTGGCGAACACGTCCCACTCCGGCTGCACCGGGTACAGCGGCTGGCCCTGTGCGATGTACTCGAGCGGGTTCGACAACGCCCGGAGCACGAGCATGTAGACGGGGAACAGCACGAGCAGTGACAGCGCGGACAGCAGCACGTACCACCCGGCGGTGGCGAGGGCCGGGCTCCGTCGGTCAGTCGCCATAGTGCACCCGCCTCGACAGGAGCGTGTACTGCACGAACGCCACCAGCCCGGTGAGCACGAAGAGCCCGATGGAGAGGCCGGCCTTGAGGTCGAGGCTCCGGATGTTCTTCGGGTCCGCGATCTTGTAGAGCAGGGTCTCGGTGGAACCGGCGGGGCCGCCGCCGGTGAGGATCTCGATCTGGGCGTACGCCTGCAGGGCGTGGATGACGAGGACGATGGCGAGGAACAACAGCGCCGGCGAGATGAGCGGCACCGTCACCCGGAAGAAGCGGCGCACCGGGCCGAACCCGTCGAGGAGCGCCGCTTCGTTGAGCTCCTCGGGCACCGCCTGCAGCGCGGCGAGCACCACGATGAACGTGAGCCCGAGGTTCTGCCAGACGGAGCTGAGCGACACCGCGAACATCGCGGAGGTGGGGTCGTTGAGGCTGAGCCAGGTGACGTTGCGGAAGTAGCCGACCTCGGGGTTCACCAGCGTGAAGAACACCACCGAGGCCACGGCGACCGAGGTGGCGACGGTGGAGGAGAAGATCGTCTGGAAGACCTTGATCCCGCGGAGCCGGCGGTGGGCGGCCACCGCGAGCACCACGCCGAGGACCAGGCCCAGCGGCACCGTGTAGAGCATGAAGGTGGCGGAGTGGAGCAGGCCCTGGGCGAAGTCCCGGCTG
The DNA here is from genome assembly GCA_903868545.1 of uncultured Actinomycetes bacterium. GTDB lineage: Bacteria > Actinomycetota > Acidimicrobiia > Acidimicrobiales > Microtrichaceae > CAIPVR01. The sequence goes on along the minus strand of CAIPVR010000293.1, from coordinate 10,721 downwards.
GTCAGGCTGTCCCACAGCTGGGAGAACCCCACGTAGGTGGGTGGCCGGTTGCGGAAGCGGGGCTGGCGGTGGGTGGCGTACCAGAACAACCGGTACAGCGGGTAGTAGGCGAACACCGCGAAGGTGACGAGGGCCGGGAGCAGGAACAGGTACGCCATGAGGGCGTCGCGCAGGCGGCGGCGCCCGTCACCGCTGCGCGGTCCGAGCGGCGCGGTGGGTGCCGCCCGCACGAGGTCCTCGGCGCCCGCCTCGGCGCCGGGCAGGTCGGTCATCCGTCCCTCAGTTCAGCCGGCCCGAACCGGCCGGGTCGAAGAGGTGCACGTGCTCGGGCCGTGCGGCCAGCGTGACGGTCTCGCCCACCGCCGGGGTGGGTTCTCCGTTGTCCTGACGCACCACGAGCACGTGTCCGTCGCAGGACACCACCAGGTGCCGCTCGTGGCCGAGGAGCTCCACGTTCTCCACCCTGCCCACCACACCCTCGCCACCGGGCGGGACCACGGAGAGGTCCTCGGGTCGGATCCCCGCGACCACCTCGGTGTCGTCGGCGGCGGTGCCCCGGTCGGCCACCCGGACGGTGCCGGACGGTGTGGTGACCGCTGCCGGGGTGCCGGGCGAGACCACCCCGCGCAGCGTGTTCATCGGCGGGCTGCCGATGAAGCCGGCCACGAACAGGTTGGCCGGGCGCTCGTACACCGCCTGGGGGGCGCCCACCTGCTGGAGTCGTCCGTCGGCGATCACGGCGATGCGGTCGGCCATCGTCATCGCCTCGACCTGGTCGTGGGTGACGTACACGAAGGTGGTGCCGAGACGCCGGTGCAGCTCGACGAGCTCGAGGCGGGTCTGGGTGCGGAGCTTGGCGTCGAGGTTGGACAGCGGCTCGTCCATGAGGAACACCTCGGGACGCCGAACGATGGCTCGGGCCAGCGCCACCCGCTGGCGCTGGCCGCCGGAGAGCTCGCCGGGCTTGCGGCCGAGGTACTCCTCGAGGCCCAGGGTCGCAGCGGCCTCCTTGACCCGCCGCTCCCGCTCGTCGGCATCGACGCGGGCCCGCTTGTTGGCGACCAGCGGCGACTCGATGTTCCGGGCCACGGTCATGTGGGGGTAGAGCGCGTAGCTCTGGAACACCATGGCGATGTCGCGGTCCTGGGGCGGGACGTGGTTGACCACCCGATCGCCGATCGTCAGCAGGCCGTCGCTCACCTCCTCCAGCCCGGCGATCATCCGCAGGGCCGTGGACTTGCCGCAGCCCGACGGGCCGAGGAGCACCATGAACTCCCCGTCGAGCACGTCGAGGGTGAGTTGGTCGACCGCGACCACGTCCCCGAAGCGCTTCGTGACCTGCTGGAACGTGACGCCGCTCATGGCACTCCGGACTCGTGAGACGACCTGTGCCCGGGAGGCTAGGCGAGCAGCCGCGCGACATGCTCCACCCTCGACGCCGCCTCGCCGGCGCCGGCGGCCCGGAGGCGGCGGGCCACGGAGGCGGCCGTCGGACAGGACTGCACGTACCAGCGGGCGTACATCGTGTGGTCCATCCATTCGGCCTCCTCGGGGGTGAGGTCCGGCGCCGGGAACCGCCCGGCCACCGTGGCGAGCCGGAGGCGCTCCCAGGTGGTGCCGTCGGCGGCGACGCGGCGGGTGGCCGCGGCGAGCGCCTCGGGCGACGGCGGGATCCCCGACCTCCCGCCGGGCCGGCCGAGCGGGGGCGGGTCCACCGCGGGGTGCAGCTCCGCCACGCTCGCCCAGGTGGGCGCCGGCCGCCCGAGAAGGCGGGTGCCCACGCACGTCATCCACATCGCCGTGACCAGTTCGGTCAGGGCCGGTGGCCCGCCGGGGGACGGCAGGCCGAGCGTGCGGTGGAGCGCGTCGATGACGAGGCCCTCCGGCGCCGCGCCGGAGCCCGGTTCCACGTCGCCGGTCGTGCCGTCGTCGCCGAGTGGCCGGACCGCGGAGGTGATGGTGCCCCAGCGGTCGACCGCCACGTCGATGCGGTGGTCCGGGTCGCCCTTGCGGTCGCCCTCCTGATCACCCTCGCGGGCGTCGTGGTGGTCGCGGCCGGACGTCGTGGCACCGACGAACGACGCCGCCACCGTGGAGGCGCCGGGCGGCGCGTCGAGCCGGAGGAGCATGGCGGCACCGCAGCGGTGGTCGTGGGGGAGTGGGCGCACGGCCACCTCCACCTCGTCGCCGAGCGAGGTGAGCGCGAGCAGCACGTACGGGTCGAGGTCACGGACGATGCCGAGCGCGGTCGGCGCGTCGGCGCGTCGGTCGGGGGTCATGGCGTCTCCCGGGTGTGGGCGCGTGGTGGACGCGCCCCGACGTCCGGGACCCGTGCCGCGGGCGGGTCCGATCCCGCCGCCCAGCGTCGCGCCGTTCCCCCCGGGGGTCACGGGGGAGGCCTCCCCGGCGAGGGGTGACGTCCGGACGCGCCGCTCAGCCCCGGACTCGCATCGGGAGGCCGTGGCGGTCCCGCTCACCGCCGCCCACCTCGACGGGAGGCGGGCCCCAGCCCCCCACCCACTGCGCGGCCCGCAGGGCCAGCACCAGCGCGTCGAGCACGTCGTCGGGGGCGGCGCCCCGGGGTGTGGCCGACGGCGCGGTCCTCCGGGGCGGCACCCACGGCCGCAGCAGCGCGAGCCGTTCACGCCGGCCGGCCCGTGTGCGCTTCGGGTGCGCGGGCGGGGCGCCGGCCAGCACGGTGAAGGCCAGCTCCGGGTGGGTCTCCCACAGTCGGTCGTGCACGCCGGGCCCGGCGGCCCGCGCCAGGCGGTCCAGTTCCGCAATGCGTGGCACGAGGTGCCATGCCTGCAACGGCAGCCCCACACCCAGCGCGGCCCGGGACCGGCGCCCGGCATCGGCGTGGTCGGTGGCCCCGAGCACGGCCCGGGCCGGGGTGGGGAACACCGAGGAACGCCGGGCGCCGAGCAACGCCCGGGCGTCGCGGTCCGACGAGCGCGGTGCCGTGTCGGGCAGGCCGATCGGCATGTCCACGGCCACCCCGGCCAGCGCGCCGCCGGAGAGCGCGCCGACGAGCTCGTCGAGCCGCGGCAGCACGCGCGGCGGATCGGCGCGGAACGGCCGGACCGCGGCCTCCACCACCAGCCAGCCGCCCCGGCAGCCGTCGACGCCCGCGACCCGCAGCACCGCCGCACCCTACGGCGGGCCCGTCGCCGGTGCGCCGCCGGGGCCGGTACCCGGATCGGCCGGTGCGCGAACCGGGTGGACGCGCCCCGGTACGATCGCCCTGCCGTGGCCCGTCACCTCATCACCAGCGCCCTGCCGTACATCAACGGTGTGAAGCACCTGGGCAACCTCGTGGGGTCGATGCTCCCGGCGGACGTCTACGCCCGGTACCTGCGCTCCGCCGGCCACGACGTGCTCGCGATCTGCGCCACCGACGAGCACGGTACGCCGGCGGAACTGGCCGCGGCCGGAGCGGGAATGCCGGTGGCCGAGTACTGCGCGGCGCAGCACGAGGTGCAGAAGGACCTCGGCGAGCGGTTCGGACTGTCCTGGGACTGGTTCGGCCGCACCTCACGCCCGCAGAACCACCACCTCACCGACCACTTCGCCCGCCGGTTGCGTGACGAGGGGTTCACCGAGATCCGCACCACCGAGCAGGTGTTCTCGCCGACCGACGGCCGGTTCCTACCCGACCGCTACGTCATCGGCACCTGTCCGAACTGCGGCTACGACCGGGCCCGGGGCGACCAGTGCGAGAACTGCGGCAAGCAGCTCGACCCGACCGAGCTGGTCGATCCGCGTTCGGCGGTGTCGGGCGCGACCGACCTCGAGGTGCGCGACTCCGCCCACGTGTTCCTGCGCCAGTCGGCGCTCGCGGAGCGGATCCGCTCCTGGGTCGACACCAAGGACGACTGGCCGCACCTCACGCGGTCGATCGCCTACAAGTGGCTCGACGAGGGCCTGCAGGACCGGGGCATCACCCGCGACCTGTCATGGGGCATCCCGGTGGACCCCGACGACTTCCCCGCGGCGGCGGGCAAGGTCTGGTACGTCTGGTTCGACGCCCCGATCGGCTACCTGGGTGCCACCCGCGAGTGGGCCGACGAGCGGTCCGCCGACGACGCCGGGGCCGAGGAGCTGTTCGACAGCTGGTGGCGCACCGGACGTGGGGCCGAGGACGTGACCTACACCCAGTTCATGGGCAAGGACAACGTGCCGTTCCACACGCTGAGCTTCCCGGCGACCATTCTCGGCTCCGGGGAGGACTGGAAGCTGGTCGACCGGCTGAAGTCGTTCAACTGGCTCACCTACTACGGCGGCAAGTTCTCGACCACCGATCGGCGTGGCGTGTTCATGGGTGAGGCGCTCGAGCTCCTCCCTGCCGACTACTGGCGCTGGTACCTCATGGCCAACGCCCCGGAGTCCGACGACACGAGCTTCACGTGGGAGTTGTTCGGCGACGCGGTCAACAAGGAACTGGTGGGCACGCTCGGGAACTTCGTGAACCGCACGACCACCCAGGTGGTCCGTCACTTCGGTGAGGTGGTCCCGGCGGGCGGTGAGCCGGAGGGGCCCGAGGCGGAGCTCGCCGCCCGCGTCGACGAACGACTCGCGCAGTACCTCGGGTTCCTGTCCGACCTCGAGTTCCGAAAGGCCGCCGGGGCGCTGCGGGCGTTGTGGGCGGAGGGCAACGTGTACCTCGAGCAGCGCGAGCCGTGGAAGACCGTCAAGGTCGACACCGACCGCACGGCGTGCACGTTGCGCACGGCGCTGGTGCTCGCCCGCCTCTTCGCGCTCGCCTCGGAACCGTTCCTGCCCGACTCGGCGCGGCGGCTCGCCGCCGCGTTCGACCGGGGGCTCGAGGAGGTCCCGGTCCTCGACGGTTCGGCCCGTGCGGCCTGCGAGGCACTGGTGCGACCCGGCGACCCCGTCACCCCGCCGGGTCTGTTGTTCCGGAAGCTCGCCCCGGAGGAGCTCGACGCCTGGGTCGAGCGGTTCGGGGGGGTGGCGTGAGCGCGACCGACGTCCGACCCGCCGGGCCCGGCCCGGGGCGCGCGCCCGATCCCGGCCCACTCCGCAGGGGCATGCGGCGCGCCGGCGACCAACTCACGCGGATCGTGATGCTGCTGCTGCTGTTGCTGGTGAGCGGCATCGCCATCGGTCTGGTGTTCGCCTACCCGGTGAGCCTGATCAAGTTCGGCGGTGGTGGCGCCGTCCGACTGGACCAGGCCGCGCTCGCGGGCCAGACCGAGGCCGACGCCGGGCTCGTGCAGATTGCGGACCTCCCGCCCGGCTGGGTGCCCGGCGACCCCAACCTGAAGGTCTTCGGCGTGCTGGGCTCCGAGTTCTGCGGTGACCAGGTGGAGCTCCCGTCGCCGCTGTCGAACCAGAAGGCCGCCGTGTTCACCAACCCGGACTCGGGGAGCACCGTGATCGCCCAGGTGTTGCGCACCGACCGATGGCAGGCGGCGCGGGACTACGTCGCCGCCGTGGACGACGCCCGCGGCCAGTGCTCGGAGTTCTTCCAGACCAGCCCGCTCGGCAGGGTGAAGTCCTCGGTGGAGGCGGGCTCGGGCAGTCCGCCCATCACCGACTACGCCTCGGCGGCCTACGTGGCCAAGGAGGGTCGCTCGGTGTCGGAGTGGTCGATGATGGCCGTGGGCGACCTCATCGTGGCGATCACCTACGCAGGTCCGTCCCGCACGAGCCGCACCTTCCTGAACCAGCTCGAGGCCCGTATCCTCGCCCGTCTGGACCCGTCGAACTTCGCTCCGGAGGGCGTCGGCTCCACCACCAGCGTCCCGGGTGCCACCACCGCTCCCGGCGGGGGCGGCACGCCGGCCACCACGGCGCCGCCGGCGGGCGGCCCGGCCGACGAGTCGGGCGGATCGGGCGGACCGTGAACCCCGGCGTGTCCGACTCGTCCGACTCGTTCGACGCGCTCCGGGTCGACCTCGCCGCGGAGGTGGCGGCGTTGGCGGCGGTGGTCGATCCGCTGGGTGCCGCAGGGTTGCGCACGCCGACCCCGGCGGAGGGGTGGGACGTGGCCGACACCCTCGCCCACCTCGCCGCCTTCGACGACCACGGTGCCCAGGCCATGACGGACCCGGACGCGTTCCGGGCCGCCGTCGCCCCCGTGCTCGACGGTTCCCTGGACCCCATCGCCGAGGCCACCGCCCGCGGTCGGTCGTTCGGGCCCGAGGGGTGCAGGGACTGGTGGCACCGGGCCTCCGCCGGCCTGGCCGCGGCCGCTGCCGACCTCGACCGCTCGGTCCGCCTGCCCTGGTACGGGCCCGACATGGGCGCGATGAGCTTCGTCACGGCCCGGCTCATGGAGACGTGGGCCCACGGTCAGGACGTCCGCGACGGTGTGGGTGCCCCGCCGGAGGTGTCGCCGCGGTTGCGCCACGTGGCCGACATCGGTGTCCGAGCGCGTCCGTACAGTTTCGCGGTGCGCGGGCTCGAGCTCCCGGCGGCACCGATCCGCGTCGAGCTCGTGGCCCCCGACGGCGCCGCGTGGGTGTGGGGTCCGGAGGGCGCCGCGGACCTGGTGCGGGGGAGCGCCCTCGACTTCTGCCTGCTGGTGACCCAGCGCCGCCACCGCGACGACCTCGCGCTCGAGGTCCGGGGGCCGGTCGCGCACGCCTGGGTGCCGATCGCCCAGGCCTTCGCCGGTGGCGCCGGTCCCGGTCGGGCGCCTGCCGGCTGACCCGTCGTGCGCGTGGCGGCTGGGCGGTCGGGTGCCTCCACGGAAGCACCAGGACCTGTCCGGAGGTGTCGTCGGTGCGTCGTCGTGCGACTCCCGACGGAACGAAGTCGCATGACGACGCACGTCGGGTGGGGGTCACCCCTGGTGGTTCTGCCCGGCGTGGAGTCGCATGACGACGACTCGAGCTGCTCGACCGCTCAGAGCTGATCGACGATGAGGTGGTACGCCTGGGCGAGGGGCGCACCGGCCCACTCCCCGGTGCCGGCGAGTCGCTCACGCTGGCGCCGGCGGAACTCCTCGAGGGGGTCGCCGTCACCCGCCCGGTAGAAGTGGGTGGTCTCCATCTGGCTCTCGTGGGCCTCGAGGGCGGCGAGCTGCGCGGCGAGGTCCTCCTCGCCCAGCGTCTCCGCGTGGTTCGCCTCGTCGGCCTCGAACAGCAGGAGGGCGTCAGGGCGGTGCACCGTCACGCCGTCCACGAGCTGCTCGGGATGGAAGAACGGATCGCGTGCCGCCACGATGCCGTCCACGACGAGCCGGCCGGCAGCGGCGTGGTCGGGATGGAGCCGGTAGCGCTTCCACGGGTCGTGGCCGAGCACCACTGCGGGCCGCAGCCGCCGGATGACCGCGCACACGCGGGCCCGCGTGAGCCGGTCGGACTCGAGCTCCCCGTCGACGTGGCCGAGGAACACCACGCCGGTGCCGCCCAGGAGGGTGGCGGCCTCGCGCTGCTCGGCCTTGCGACGTTCGACCAGGTCGGACTGGTCCACGGTGGGGTCCCACGTGCCCTTGGAGCCGTCGGTGAGCACCAGGTGGTGCACGACGCAGCCGGCCCGTGCCCACTTGGCGAGCGTCGCGCCGCACTGGAACTCGGCATCGTCGGGGTGCGCCACCACCGCCAGTGCGGACGCGGGCGTGGGCAGGTCGGCGGTGCGGGGTCCGGTCACGGCCCGTCCCCGCCCGGCAGGCCCGGGACCGGTCCCCAACCGGGTGGTGGCCGGAGGTCGTCGGGCCCGTCGACGTCCCACGCCAGGCGTTCGTCGGTCACTTCCCGCACGGTGAGTCCGCAGCGTGCGGCCTCCTCCCGGTGCGCCGCCCTCGACGCCGGGCCGTAGCGGAACCGGAAGCGGGCGTCGGTGGGGACCGACAGCACGTTGGTGCCGTCGCCGTGCCGGTCCGCCACCAGCACCACCTCGCTCCCGTCGGTCGTGGCAAGTGCCGAGAGGTCCCGGGCGAACGGGAGGTCCGCGTGCACCACCACGGCGCGGGGGACGCCCGCGCCGGCGAGCCGGCCCACGGCGAGCTCCACCGCGGCGTTCAGGTCCGTGCCGGGCGCCCAGACCACTGCCGCCCCGGCGTCGCGGGCCCAGTCGGCGACGGCGTCGTCGTCGCACACCACCGTGACCGGCATCGGCGCCGCGGCGCGGAGCACGCCGTCGGCCATCGACCGGGCGAGCCGGGCCCGCTCGGCGTCCGACAGGTGGCCCGCGAGCCGACCCTTGGCCCGGTCGAACGCCTTCACGGGTACCACCGCCACCGTGCCCGTGGAGCGGTCCGTGGCCGTGGTGGCGGCCGCGCCGCCGGTCCCGGTCGTGGTCATGGCGCCGCAGCGTAGGGTGTCGGCCATGCGCATCCGAGTCGCCGTCGTGGGGGGCGGGTCGTGGGGGAGCACGGTCGCCCACCTCGCGGCCCAGCAGGTCCCCACCACGCTCTGGGTCCGACGGCCGGACCAGGCCGAGGAGATCAACACCCACGGCACCAACGAGCGGTACCTGCCCGGTTACCGGTTGTGCGAGGACCTCCGGGCCACCTCCGACCTCGCCGATGCGGTGTCGCACGCCGACGTGCTCGTGATGGGGGTGCCCTCGCAGGGGTTCCGGGCCGCCCTCGAGGCGTGCGCGGACCACGTGCGGGCCTGGGTCCCGGTGATGTCGCTGACCAAGGGCCTCGAACAGGGCACGCGGCTGCGCATGACGCAGATCATCAACGAGGTGTTGCCCGGCCACCCCGCCGCGGTGCTCACGGGGCCGAACCTCGCCAAGGAGATCCTCGCCGGCGACGCCGCGGCGTCGGTGGTGGCCACGCCCGACCAGGTGGTGGCCCAGCACCTGCAGCGGATCTTCCACCAGAACCTGTTCCGCGTCTACGTGAACCCCGACGTGGTCGGCTGCGAGGTGGCCGGCGCGCTGAAGAACGTGGTGGCGATCGCGGCCGGCATGGCCGACGGTCTCGGTGCCGGCGACAACACGAAGGCGGCGGTGATCACCCGCGGCCTCGCCGAGTTGTGTCGCCTCGGTGAGGCCATGGGTGGGAAGTTCGCCACCTTCTCCGGGCTCGCGGGCATGGGCGACCTGATCGCCACCTGCATGTCGCCCCAGAGCCGCAACCGTCACGTGGGTGAGCAGCTCGGCCGTGGTCGCACCATCGAGGAGGTCATCGCCGACATGGACATGGTCGCCGAGGGCGTGAAGACCTCACGGGTGGTCATGGAACTCGCCGACGAGTACGGCGTGGAGATGCCGATCGCCTCCGAGGTGTTCTCGGTCTGCCATGAGGGCGCCACGGCGGAGGAGGCCTACCGCGGCCTGATCCGGCGTCAGGCCGGCGGCGTGGAGTTCAGCGCCCTGTCCTACTAGGACCGCCTCCCCCGAGGGCCCGGTCCTGCGACGCCGCTGTCCTCCCGGGCGCTGTGGCCGGTGGCCGGTTGGGGTGCCGCCCGCCGGTCCCCGTAGCCTCGGCGGCCGATGAGCTCCGCCCCCGCTGCCCCGCCCACCCGAGCCCTCGCACGTGGAGGTCCTGCGTCGGGGTGTCCGGTGGGGACCGTCGACGCCGGGGTGCTCGCCACGGTGGACGACGCCGGGACGGTGCGGCCCCGCGGCGCGGACTGGGTGCTCGACTGGTGGATCGGTGCCGAGGACCGGTGGCACCACCCCGGGGTGGAGGCCGCGGTGCGCCAGCAGGCACTCGCCGCCGCGCCCGTGCGGGAGACCGCCATGCGCGTACCGGGCGGCGACGTGGTGCAGCGGGTGGCCGGCGTGCAGGCCACCGTCGGCGGCCGACGAGGCCCGGCCGTGCTCGTCGAGGTGGAGAACCGCACGGCCGTGCCGGTGGCGCTCGCCCTGGTGGTCCGGCCGCTCGTGCTCGACGGTCCGGGGCGTGTGGTGTCGGCCGGCGTGGCCGGCCCGGTGGTCACCGTGGACGGCCGGCCGGCGGTGCTCCTCGACCGGCCCGCCTCGCGGGCGGTCGCCGGGACCTGCCGGGCCGGTGCCGAGGGCGGCACGGTGGCCGAGCGGCTCGTGGCCGGCGAGGACGCAGTGCCGCCGCTCTCGCGGGAGGACCGTGACGGTCGCGCCGAGTTGGCGGTGGTGGTGCCGCTCGCCCACACCGCCACGGTCCGGGTGCTGCTGCCCGTCGGGCCGGTCGACGGCGACGCCTCGTGGGAGGCGCCGGGGGTGGACGCGGTGGTCGCGGGGTGGGGGCGTCACCGGGACGACGCTCCCCGCCTCACGCTCGGTGAGCCGGGTTGGACCGACGCCGCAGCATGGGCCGGTTCGCTGCTCTCCCTGGCCGGTCCCGACGAGGTGGGTGCGGCACTCGATCGGGAGCTGGAGGGCCGGGACGGCACCGCCGCGGTGCGGGCCGCGGCGGTCGCCGAGGTCCTGGCCCGCTCCGGTGCCGACGACGCACTGCTCCCCGTCGCCCGTGGCCTTGCCGCTGCGCAGGGCCTGCGCGGCCGGTGCCGGCTCGGCGATCGTTCCGACGGGTCGGTGGCACTGCTGTGGGCCGTGGCGGGGGTGTTCTCGGGACCACGGGCCGAGGCGGCCGCCGAGGAACTGGTGGCTCCTGCGGCGGTCGCGGTGCGCCGGGTCCGGACGCGCGGTCCCGGCGACGGGGTGGCCCCGACGAGCGCCGCCGCGGCGTTGCGGGCCGTGGCCCCGGGTCTGGTGCGGGTCGGCCAGCCCGAGGTGGCCGCGGACGCCCTCGCCGCTGCGGCGGCGGTCGACGGGGACCACCCCGCCGGGCCGGTGGCGGTCGCGGGCTCCCGTGGGCC
>CAIPVR010000292.1 GCA_903868545.1 uncultured Actinomycetes bacterium | reverse complement strand
CGGGTCCTGGTGCTCACCGGTGCCGGGATCTCCACCGATTCCGGCATCCCCGACTTCCGGGGACCCGACGGCGTGTGGACACGTGACCCCGAGGCCGAGAAGCTGTCCACGATCGGCCACTACCTCGCGGACCCCGACGTCCGTCGGCGGGCCTGGCTCCGCCGACTCGACAACCCGGCGTGGAGCGCAGAGCCCAACGCGGGCCACCGGGCGCTGGTCGACCTCGAGCGGTCGGGTCGGCTGCACCTCCTCGTCACCCAGAACATCGACGGTCTGCACCAGGCCGCCGGCAGCGACCCCGACCGGGTCGTGGAGATGCACGGGTCCATCCGCGAGGCGCACTGCGTGGTCTGCGACTGGCGGAGCCCCATGCAACAGGTGCTGGACCGGGTCCGAGCCGGGGAGCCCGACCCGCCCTGTCCCTCGTGCGGCGGGATCCTGAAGTCGTCCACGGTCTTCTTCGGCGAGGCGCTGCGATCGGCGGACACGCGCCGTGCGTTCGGGTCGGTGCAGGAGTGCGACGTGCTCCTCGCGGTGGGGACCACGCTGGCCGTGTACCCGGTGGCCCGCCTGGTGCCCGAGGCCGCGGCGGTGGGTGCCCGGATCGTGATCCTCAACGGAGGGGCGACCGAGCAGGACGATGCGGCGGACGTGCTGGTCCGCGGCTCGATCAGCGAACTCCTGCCCCGCATCGTGGGGTGAAGCCCTGCCCACCCGGGCTTTCGGGAATGTTGACCTGTTCGGTAGGGTTTTGAAACCTGAGCGAATCCAACCGGAGCCGAACGACATGCCCTCCTTCCGAGACCTGCTGAACGCCGCCAAGTCCGAGATCCGCGAGGTGACGACCGCCGAGGCCGAGCAGCTGCTCGCCGACGGCGCCGTCCTGCTCGACGTCCGGGAGGCCGACGAGTTCGAGCAGGGCGCGGTGCCGGGCTCCGTGTTCCTGCCCCGCGGCCACCTCGAGGCCCAGGTGGAGGGGCGCCTGACCGACAAGTTCCAGCAGGTGGTGGTGATGTGCGCCGGTGGCGTCCGGTCGGCCTTCGCGGCACGCACGCTCGGCGAGCTCGGCTACACCGACGTGGTCTCCATGGCCGGCGGGTTCAACCGCTGGAAGGACGAGGGCCGCGACTGGAGGGTGCCGGAGACGCTGTCACCGGAGCAGCGCAACCGCTACCAGCGTCACCTGCTGCTGCCCGAGGTGGGGGAGGACGGCCAGCAGAAGCTGCTGGGGTCCAAGGTCCTGCTGCTCGGCGCCGGCGGGCTGGGTTCGCCGGCGGCCCTGTACCTGGCGGCGGCCGGGGTGGGCACGATCGGCATCGTCGACATGGACGTGGTGGACGACTCGAACCTCCAGCGCCAGATCCTGCACAACGTCGACCGTGTGGGGGAGCGCAAGGTCGACTCGGCCAAGAAGACGCTCACCGCGCTCAACCCCGACGTGAACGTGATCACCTTCGATGTCCGCCTCGATGCCTCGAACATCAGCGAGATCATCAGCCAGTTCGACCTGGTGGTCGACGGTGCCGACAACTTCCCCGTTCGGTACATGCTGAACGACGCGTCGGTGAAGCTCGGCATCCCCGTGGTGCACGGCTCGATCTTCCGCTTCGAGGGTCACGTCACGGTCTTCGACCCGAGGCGCGGGCCCACCTACCGCGACATGCTGCCGGAGCCCCCGCCGGCCGAACTCGCGCCCAGCTGCGCCGAGGCCGGAGTGCTCGGTGTGCTGCCCGGTATCGTCGGTTCGATCCAGGCCCTCGAGGCGATCAAGCTGCTGCTGGACCTCGGTGACAACCTCATCGGCCGGTACCTCACGTTCGACGCGCTGGAGATGAGCTTCCGCGAGTACAAGATCCGGGTGGACCCGTCCAACCCCATCACGTGGGAGCACCGCGACCAGATCCAGGTGGTGGAACTCGACGGCCACTGCCAGCCGGCCCCGCTGCAGGCACCCCCCGGGAGCTGAGCCCCCGGCCCTTCCCCCTACCGGGTCGGCCCCTGCCGGCCTAGTAGGGCCGGCGAGCGACGATCGAACGCTCGGTCCGGAGCTCGCGCCCCAGCAGTGCGGCGGCCAGGCCGAGCGCCGTGGCGCCGGCGGCCACCATTCCCAGCTCGACCCGGAGGAACAGGTCGTTCGCCGCCGTTCCCGTCACGACCACGAAGGCGAGGGTGGCCACCCCCCACGGCCATCCGGTCTGGCGCTGGTGGTGGAGCGCGATCTGGGCCTGGTTCACCGTCATCGCGCAGGTCATCAGCATGCTCGCCAGGGTGAGGAGGGCCATGTCGCGGGCGCCGAGGGCGGCGAAGTCCTCCCCGAACAGGACCCGGACCAGCAGCGGTCCGACCAGTGCGGATCCGAGGACCCCCGCCACCGTGCACCCCACCATGCCCAGGCCGAGCAGGCGGAGGTAGCGGCGGAACCCGTCCACGTCGCCGACCGCCGCCAGCCCCGACAACCGGGGGAGCACGATGGCCTGGACCGCCTGGAACAGGAACAACGGCACACGTGCGATGACGAGGCCCGAGAGGAAGATGCCCGCCGCGTCGGCCTCGGACGGCCCGGCGAGCACCTCCACCGACAGCGTGCCCACGTTCAGCGTCAGGGCGGTCAGGAAGGAGGTCAGGAGGAGGAACCCCATCGACGACGCAAGCGGGGACCATGCGGGCGGCGCCTCCTCGGGCAGCCTCGGCCGGGGGTCCCGGGCCGTCATGGGCACGAGGGCGCCCACGAACGGGCTCGCGACCATCACCACGGCGTACGCCATGGCCTGGTCCACACCCGCGAGCGCGAGCGCCATCGCGGGCAGGGCCTTCGCCGCGGCGTCCGAGAGGAACAGCACCGCGAAGCCGTGGTAGCGGTTGGTCCCGGCCAGGATCCCGCGGACGGCGTAGGCGAGCGCCCCGCCGCCGATCCCCACGACGAGCGCCGTCACGAAACCGAACTGGTCGCGGAAGAGGGAGTCGGCGATCCGGGCCCTGAACACGAACGCGACGAGGGCGGTGACCGCGAAGAGCCCGGCGGTCAGCGCCGCCACTCGCCGCACCAGGTTCCGGTGACCGACGCCCCGCGCCGTCCGGGCCGCGATGGAGCGGCTGAGTTCCTGCTCCACCGGGATGAAGAGGCCGTTGGCCACCAGGAACAGCACCGCCCACAGCACCGACACGGTGGCGAAGCGGTCGGGGCCCAGGGCCCGGCCGGCCGCCGTGAGGAACAGGTAGCTGGCCACCCCGTCGACCAGGAGTCCGACGGTCAGGGCGGACCGGCCGTTGCGGACCAGTGCGAGGGCCCGGTCCGTCAGCGTGGTGGTGCCCGGCGCGGTGCCCGTGTCGTCCTGCACGCGCAGAGGCTAGGGGAGATGGGGTCCGGGCCCGTCCTGCGGCCGCCCTAGCGTGGCGGCCATGGGATCCGTCCGCCACCGTGACACCGGGCCCGGCGCCGCGGCCCGTCCGGTCGTGCTCGTCGACGTCACCGACACGCTGCGATCGGGCTGGAACGCCGGGATCCAGCGCGTGGTGCGTGGCCTGGTGGCGGGCCTCGCTGCCGACGGTCGGCTCGACGTGCGTCCGGTGGTGTGGTGGCCGCAGGCCCGTCGCTTCCGCACCCTCCTCGACGACGAGGCCGGTCGGCTCCGCGAGGCGGGGGCCCCGGCCCCGCCCGCGCCGCCACCGCCCGCCACCGCCGGACTGCGGCGACGGGTCAACGGGGCCCTCGATCTGGTGCGCCTCGGGCGCCCGGTCCGCCGGGCGTGGTCGTGGGTCCGGCTGCGCCTGCGCCCCACCGAGCAGGAGGCCAGATGGTGGTCGGTGGTCATCGTCCCGCCGTCCGGTGCGTTGCTCCTCGAGGTCGACGCCGTGTGGAACCTCGTCGAGGTGGACCGGCGCGATCTCCTCCCGCGCCTGCGGCGGGGTGGCGTGCGGGTGGTGCCGTTCGTGCACGACCTGCTGCCGCTCCAGCATCCCGACTGGTTCGTGGCCCCTCTGGTGGAGGTGTTCGACCGCACGGTCCGGGCGCAGGTCGCCCAGGCGTCGCTGGTGATGGCGAACTCGGAGGACACCGCCGCCGCGGTCCGGCGACTCGCCCGGGCATCCGGCCGGCCGGGGTTGCCGGTGCGGGTGGTGCAACTCGGATCCGAGCCGGCCCCGGCGTCGGCGGCGGGTGTGCTCCCCGACGGGCTCCGCGGTCGCCGGTTCGCGCTGGTGGTGGGCACGGTCGAACCGCGCAAGAACCAGGCGACGGTGCTCTCGGCGTTCGACGAGCTGGCCCGCGGCGACCTCGACCTGGTGGTGGTCGGCCGTGAGGGCTGGCACGCCGAGGAGGTGTCCGAGCAGTTGCGCTCGGCGGCCGCCGGTGGGGCCGTGCACTGGCTCGAGGGCGTCGACGACCCGACACTCGACGCCCTGTACCGGGCGGCGTTCGTGGTGCTGGTCCCGTCGGTCACCGAGGGGTTCGGCCTGCCGGTGGTGGAGGCGCTCCGCCGTGGCGTGCCCGTCATCAGCTCGCCCGGCGGCGCGCTCGGTGAGTTCGGCGACGACGTGGAGTACGCAGCCGCGGACGACCCGGCGGAGTGGGCAGGGCTCCTGCGGGCGCACCTCGACGACCCGGCCCACCACCGCGCCCGTCGGGACGCGGCCGGAGCGGTCCGGCTCCGATCGTGGGACGAGGTCGGTTCGGACGCCGCCGAGGTGCTGCTCGAGACCGCCGACGCCCCTGCCCACCTGTGGTGACAGGTTCCTCACTGCCCGCGCGTGACGCTGGCGACGCGGCTTCCTAGACTCACCGACATGTCCGCGCCCCTGCGTCGTCGGCGCGCCCTCGCCCGACTCCTCGTCCTCGCCGCACTGGCGATGGTCTTCCTGGCGGTTCCCCTGCCCGGGCTCCGCTTCGCCACCCACTCGGTGGGCGCCGTGACCGCGCTCACCGGCGTGGCCCCGGCTTCGCCCGACGACGTGTCGTCCATCTCGTCGGTGGCCGACGAACCGGTCGACGCGGCGTCGCTCGTCACCGGTGGCGACACCGACACCTCCCGGTTCACCGCGATCGGCCTCACCTTCGACGAGGTGCCCGAGGGGCCCGTCTTCCTGCGCACGTTCGACGCCGAGGGCCGCCCCGGTGCCTGGCGCGAGGTGGCCGTGGAGGAGGAGGGCCCCGACCCCGGCACCGCCGAGGCCCGATCCGCCCGGCCCGGCACCGAGCCCGTCTGGGTCGGCAGCGCCCACGGCTACGAGGTCGGCCTCGGGCGCGGTGACGCGACGGGGGCACGTGTGGTGACCGTCCACGACGAGGTGCAGCGGGTGGCCGTGGACACCACGCCCCTCGCCGGGGCGCTCAACATTGCCCCGCCCATGGGCATCAACTCCCGCGCCGCATGGGGGGCCCGGGCCGTCACCGGCATCACCTACGGCAGCACCGTCCGGATGGGCGTGGTGCACCACTCGGACAGCTCCAACAACTACTCGCCGGCCGAGGTCCCGGCGGTCCTCCGGTCGATCCAGGCCTTCCACATCGACGGCCGGGGTTGGACCGACATCGGGTACAACTTCGTGGTCGACAAGTTCGGGGGGGTCTGGGAGGGCCGGGCCGGCGGGATCAACGAACCGGTCGTGGGAGCCCACGCCATCGGGTTCAACACCAACACCGTCGGTGTGATGGTGATCGGGAGCTACACCTCGACCAACCCGAGTTCCGCCTCGCTCGAGTCGGTGTCGCAGGTGATCGGCTGGAAGCTGGCGCGCCACGGCGTGAACCCGAACTCGAGCGTCACCGTCACCTCGGGCGGTGGCGACAAGTACCCGGCGGGGACGCAGGTGACCCTGCCCCGCGTGGTCGGCCACGGCGACACGAGCTCCACGAGCTGCCCGGGCCAGATCTCGAACTTCCTCGGATTCCTGCGGGTGCGCTCGCAGGCGTGGACCGACTGGCTGCGGGCGATCTCCGTCCCGGTCGGCAACCTCGACGGCGTGGGCGCCGGCTACGGCGTGGTCAACGCCGTGGGCTGGGCGCAGAACCCGGCGGTCGACGGGCCCGCCCTGGTCCGGCTCGAGGTGGCCGGCCGGGTGGTCGAGGGCCGCGCGAACCGTGCCCGGGCGGAGGGGAACCTCGGGTTCGACCTGTTCGTCGACGGGGTGCCACCCGGGTTCCAGTCGGCCTGTGTGACCGTCCTCGGCGAGGGCCTCGCGGCCGCCGACACCCCACTCGGGTGCTGGTGGGTGCCGGTGCTCGACCTGGCGGGCACCAGTCCCACCGCCACCATCGCCACCGCAACGCCGGCGGCCGGGGTGGTCGACCTGTCGGGGACCACCGCGGACGTGGACGGCCCGGCGCCACGGCAGGTGTCGTTCGAGGTGGACGGTGTGGTCCGTTCCAGCGCCCCGAGCGGCGCCGACGGCTCGTTCTCCGCCCGCCTGCACGGTGTGCCCGGTGGGCTCCGCCAGGTGTGCGTGCTGGTCGCCAACGCCGGCGCCGGGGTGACCACCCGCGCCGACTGCCGGCTGACCCGGGTGCCGGGAGGGTCGCCGTTCGGCGCGGCCGACATCCGCCTCCGCGACGGGAACATCGTCAACGTGTCCGGATGGGCGATCGACCCCGAGTCCGTGGCCCCGGTAGCGGTCTATGCGGTGGTCGACGGCCGCCCGGTCGGGTTCCCCGCCGACTGGTCGCGCCCCGACGTGGCCGTGGCGCATCCGGGCTACGGCGACCGCCGCGGTTTCGTGTGGGAGGCGGCGCTCGGACGAGGCGGGCACACCGTGTGCGTGGTGGCGAGCAACGTCTGGCAGGGCGCCGACACCACGCTCGGCTGCCGGTCGCTCGTGGTGAAGTGAGCCGCGGTCGTACCTGCGGGCGGGCCGGCCGGGTGGCGACCCCGACCGTTCCTCCCGCCCCCGGCGCTAGAAAGGTCCCGTGAAAGGCCTCATCCTCGCCGGTGGGTCGGGCACCCGCCTGCGCCCCATCACCCACACGAGCGCCAAGCAGCTGGTGCCCGTGGCGAACAAGCCGATCCTCTTCTACGGGATCGAGGACATGGTCGCCGCTGGCATCACCGACATCGGGATCGTCACCGGTGAGACGGGCGCCGAGATCCGCGAGGCGGTGGGGGACGGCTCCGCGTTCGGGGCGCGGGTGACCTACCTGCCCCAGGACGAGCCACGGGGTCTGGCCCACGCCGTGCTGGTGGCCCGTGACTTCCTCGGCGACGACGACTTCGTCATGTACCTGGGCGACAACATGCTCCAGCAGGGCCTCGGTGGGTTCGTCGACTCGTTCCGCGAGGATGCCGAACGGGCCCGGGTGCCCACGCTCGAGGGTGCCGAGGAGCCCGCCGCGGCCCAGATCCTGCTGTGCCCGGTCCCCGATCCCCAGCGCTTCGGTGTGGCCGAGGTGGACGAGGCCGGCAGGGTGGTCCGGCTGGTGGAGAAGCCCGAGGTACCGCCGTCGGACCTGGCGCTCGTCGGGGTGTACCTGTTCACGCCGGCGGTCCACGAGGCCGTGGCGGCCATCCGGCCGTCGCCGCGCGGGGAGCTCGAGATCACCGACGCCATCCAGTGGCTCATCGACCACGGCTACCGGGTGCGCCACGACCTCCTCCACGGATGGTGGCTCGACACCGGGAAGAAGGATCCGCTGCTCGAGTCGAACCGGCTCGTGCTCGAGACGCTGGAGCGCCGCATCGACGGCTCGGTCGACGAGGCCAGCCGGGTGGAGGGCCGAGTGGTGGTCGAGGAGGGGGCGGTGATCGAGGCCTCGCACGTGCGCGGTCCGGCGATCATCGGTGCCGGTGCCCGCGTGGTGCGGTCCTACGTGGGGCCGTTCACCGCCATTGCGGCCGGCTGCGTGGTGACCGACAGCGAGCTCGAGCACTCCGTCGTCCTCGAGCGGGCCGTGATCGACGGGGTGCCCCGCCTGATCGACTCGCTGATCGGACGCGACACGGAGGTGCGGCGCTCGACTCGACCGCCGGCCGCCACCCGGTTGATGATCGGGGACCACTGCTCGATCGAGTTGGTGCAGTAGGAGGGAACGTGAGCGGCAGTGAGATGGGCGTGGTGACGCCGTCGTCGACGATCGAGGGGGTGTTCCACGTGCGGCCCCGGGTGTTCGGCGACGAGCGCGGCTTCTTCGTGGAGACCTACCGCCGGGAGTGGATCCCGGGGGGTCGGGAGATGGTGCAGGCCAACCGTGGCGACCGGGCTGCCGGCTCGCTGGTGGGCCTCCACTACCACCTGCACCAGGCCGACTACTGGTACGTCCCGGCCGGATGGGCCCGCGTGGTCCTGCACGACCTCCGCCGTGGCGGCCCGACCGACGGCGCCACGGAGGTGCTCGACCTCGGTGAGGTGGACGGATCGCCCAACGAGCACCTCGGGCTGTACATCCCGCCGGGAGTGGCCCACGGTTTCGCAGCGCTCACCGACGTGACCATCACCTACCTGGTGGACGGTTACTACAACCCCGCCGACGAACTCGGTGTGGCCTGGGACGACCCGGAGATCGGTGCCGACTGGGGGGTCACCGACCCGGTGCTGTCGGCCCGGGACCGGGCCAACCCCCGACGCGGTGACCTCCCGGTCGACCGCCTGCCCCATCCGTCGCTGCGGACCGGCGGTTGAGGTGCGACTGCTCGTCACCGGCGGGGCCGGCTTCATCGGGTCGAACTTCGCCCGCCACGTCCTGGGCAGTTCCGACGATGCCGTGACGGTGTTCGACGCACTGACCTACGCCGGCAACCGGGCCAATCTCGCCGACCTCGAGGACGATCCGCGGTTCGCCTTCGTGCACGGTGACATCTGCGACCGCGAGGCCGTGGCCGCCGCGCTCGACGGGCACGACGCCGTGGTGCACTTCGCGGCCGAGTCCCACGTCGACCGGTCGCTGCTCGACCCCGACGTGTTCGTGCGCACCAACTGTTCGGGCACCAACGTGCTGTGCGACCTCGCCTCCACCCACGGGGTCGAGAGGTTCGTCCACGTGTCGACCGACGAGGTGTACGGGTCGATCGAGGTCGGATCCTTCACGGAGGAGGACCGCCTCGCGCCGCGCTCCCCGTACAGCGCGTCGAAGGCCGGTTCCGACCTGATCGCGCTGGCGCACCACGAGACCCACGGTCTCCCGGTGGTCGTGACGCGTTCCTCCAACCAGTTCGGCCCGTACCAGTTCCCCGAGAAGCTCATCCCGTTCTTCGTCACCCGGCTCCTCGAGGGCGAGCGTGTGCCGCTCTACGGCGACGGTCTCAACGTGCGGGACTGGCTGTTCGTGCGCGACAACTGCGCCGCGGTCGACCTGGTCCTGCGTCGCGGCGACGTGGGTGGCGTCTACAACATCGGTGCGGGCAACGAACTGACGAACCGTGAGATCACCGATCGACTGCTGGTGCTGCTCGACCGTGACGAGTCGGCGGTGGAGTACGTGGAGGACCGCCTCGGCCACGACCGCCGCTACTCGGTGGACTCGACGCGGGTCCGGGGCCTCGGCTGGTCACCGGCCACGTCGTTCGACGATGCCATCGAGGAGACCGTGCGCTTCTACCGGGACCGTCGGGACTGGTGGGAGCCGCTCCGGTCCCGGGTACGGAACCGCTGAGGCGGACGGTGCGGATCCTCGTCACCGGCGGCCGGGGCCAGCTCGGCACCGAGCTCGTGCACCTGCTGGACGGCTCGCACCACGACGTACTCGCGGTCGACCTCCCCGAACTGGACCTCACCGACCGGGGGAGCGTGCTCGGCGCGTTCACGGGGTGGCGGCCCGATGCCGTACTGCATTGCGCGGCGTTCACGGCCGTGGACGAGTGCGAGTCGCGGCCGCTCGACGCCTTCCGGGTCAACGCACTCGCCACCCGGTTCGTGGCGGAGGGGGCCCGCCGGGTGGGCGCCCACGTGGTCTACGTGTCCACCGACTACGTGTTCGACGGGACCAAGGACTCGCCGTACCACGAGTGGGACCTGCCGAACCCCCGGAGCGTGTACGGGAGCTCCAAGCTCGGCGGTGAGCGGGAGCTCGACCCCGGCTGGACCGTCGCCCGTACGTCGTGGGTGTGCGGTGAGCACGGTCCGAACATGGTGCGAACGCTCCTCCGTCTCGCAGGTGAACGCGACGAGCTGTCGTTCGTGGACGACCAGCGTGGTCGTCCGACCTTCACCTCCGACCTCGCCCCGATGCTGGTGCGGCTCGCGGTGGAGCGGGTGCCGGGCGTGGTCCACACCACCAACCGGGGCGCGGTGAGCTGGTACGACTTCGCCCGGGAGGTGTTCTCCGCCGCCGGGTTCGACCCCGACCGCATCCGGCCCGTCACCACCGCGGAGCTCGACCCGCCCCGGCCGGCACCCCGGCCGGCGAACTCGGTGCTCGACGACATCGCCTGGGTGGGCCTCGGCTACCCGCCGGCGCGGGACTTCCGCGAACCGCTCGCGGAGCTGGTGGCCCGGCTCACCGCCGGCTAGGGCGTCTCAGCCCGTCGGCACCCTGCCGGGCACCACGAACGCGCTGTGCCACTGTCGCGGTGCGGTGGCCGCGATCGACGGCGGCAGGGGCTGGTCCGCGGAGAGGAAGGTCCACCGGGCGCCGGTGGCGAGTTCGCGCCGGCTGCAGGCGATGTCCTCGCCGTACTTCACCACCCAGCCCGGG